>CAZLYT010000541.1:0-10038 GCA_964563515.1 uncultured Candidatus Competibacteraceae bacterium
CTTCAAGTCGAACTGGCTCGGCCCCAGCCTCGCCGACTATGACAGCGAGCGTCTGGCCGCCTCCATGGAGGAGGAGGGCTACCACCTACAACACCTGCTCTACCTGGTGGCGTTGCACCGCTATCTCGGGTTGCGCCTGTCGAGCTACGACTACGACACCCACGTGGGTGGCGTCCTCTACCTCTACCTGCGGGGCATGGATCCGGACAGCACCGGCGCCCGCGGGGTCTACCGCATCAAGCCGCCCGCCGCACTGGTCCAGTCGCTGGATGATTGGCTGCTGGGTCTGGAACCTTGAGCGCAGTCTCGCTCGCAGCGACCGACTTGCAGCGGCTGAGCGCCGCCGGCGAGCTCGAGCCGGTGGATGTCGCCTTCGGCGATCTGATCCAGCGGCGCTGGCCGGATAGCGACGCCAATACGGTGCTGGCCGGGGCGCTGGTCTCGCGGGCCAGCCGGGCCGGGCATGTGTGCCTGGACTTGCGTGCAGAGGCCGGACGCTGCCTTTTGGACCCTGATCTCGGCGCGGCTATCCGCTGTCCGCCGCTGCAGCCTTGGCTGCGTTCGCTCCATGGCTGTGCCGCCGTCGGCGCCCCGGGCAACGAGGAGGCGCCATTGATCCTGGACCTTGCTGGACGCCTCTACTTTGCCCGCCACTGGCGCGACGAGCAGACATTTGCTCGCGCCTTGAGGGAGCGCGCCGAGCACCATCCACAGGTGCCGCCCGGCCCGTTGCTGGCCGATCAGTTGCGCACGTTGTTTCCCGCCAGAGATCAACAGCCCGATTGGCAGCAGGTGGCGGCAGCGGTGGCGGCGCTGCGGGCGTTGTGTGTGATCTCCGGCGGGCCTGGCACGGGCAAGACCACCACAGTGGCAAAGCTGTTGGCGCTGTTGCTGCGCTTGGGTCGCGATCGGAGCCCCAGGATTGCGCTGGCAGCGCCCACCGGTAAGGCGGCGGGGCGGCTGGAGCAAGCGGTGGTCGCCGCCCTGCGGTCGCTTGCCCTCACCGACGCCGAGCGCATGCGTTTGCCCACCAGGGCCTACACCCTCCATCGGCTGCTCGGGGGCCGGCCCGGCAAGCGGGGCTTTCGCCACCATGTGGATAATCCGCTGCCCGTGGACATCCTGGTGCTGGACGAGGCCTCGATGGTCGACCTGAGCCTGATGACTCGGCTGGTGGATGCCTTGCCGGCGCATTGTCGGTTGATTTTGTTGGGGGATCGGGACCAGCTCGCCTCCGTGCAAGCGGGCGCCGTGCTGGGTGATGTCTGCGCCGGCGCCAGCGGTTTTCGGCGTCCGTTGGCGAGCCATCTGGCGTCGTTGGTGGGGCCCCTGGACTGGGAAGCGGTGGCGGCAGCCCCGGCGCTGACCGACTGCGTCGTATTGCTACGTCGCAGCTATCGCTTCGATGCGGGCAGTGGCCTCGGCCGGCTGGCGGCAGCCGTGCGCGCGGGCGATCTAGCCGCCGCGCTGGCAGCCATGGATGCGGGGCAGCAGCTGTCCTGGGGCAGCGGCGGGATCAGCAAGCTGGCGCAGGGTTTTGAGGGCTTGCGCCAGGCGGTGACCTCGCGGCAGCCGCCAGACCAGGTCATGGCCGCTTTGGAGCGCTTTCGGGTGCTGGCCGCGGTTCGTGCCGGCCCGCGGGGTGTCGAATCCCTCAATGCGGCCATCGAGCGGGTGCTGGGGTTGTCCAGGCTGCGCCGTCCCGGCTCGCCCTGGTATCCGGGAAGGCCGGTGATGATCGCCCGCAATCACTATGGGCTGGGTCTCTACAACGGCGACGTCGGCGTGGCTTTGCCCGACGCCGACTCGGGTCACGAGCTGCGCGTGTTCTTTCCTTCCCCCGACGGCGGTATGCGCGCGCTGCCCCCACTGCGGCTGCCGGAGCACGAGACCGTGTACGCCACCACGGTGCACAAGAGCCAGGGCAGCGAGTTCGATCGCGTGGCGGTGGTGCTGCCCGAGTCGCCAAGCGCAGTTGTCACCCGTGAGCTGTTGTACACGGCCGTTACTCGGGCCCGCATCGAGGTGCAGCTGTGGGCTTCCAGGGAGGCTGTCGCTGCCGCCATCGCCCAGCCCACCCGCCGCGACTCGGGGCTACGGGAAGCGCTTTGGGGGTGAGTGGAGACCGATTGTCCAGTGGACATTCGCAGCTTCACGAGCGCCCGGCACGGATGCCGGGCTGGATCGGCGCTCCAGGTATGGATGGGCGTGGCGAGCGACGCCGCGATGGGACGCAAAGCATCCCTTGTTCTGGCCCAGAGGGGATTGGCGCCCAGCACCTTGCGGTCCGCGCGAAGTGCTGGGCGGCCGGAGGCTGGGCGCAAACTCCCAAAGCGCCGGCGTGAATCATGACCATCCGGCCACGAATTGAAGCGCCAGCAACGCAGCCATCAACGCTAACACCCACCGCAGCCAGCGCCGATAGGTCGCTGCCTTGATGCGGGCGCGCAAACGCATGCCCAGAAGCAAGGCCCCGACCGCGAGTAGCGCCAACGGTGCGGTGAGCACCAGCGCATCCCACTGGAAGCTCCCGAGCGCCGCCAGGGCCACCGCCTGGGACAGCTTGCCGGTGAGGAAGCAGCTGTTCAGGAGCTGCACGGTGGTCGCTTGGGACAGCTCACACTCCAGGCAGTAGACGATCAGCAGGGGCACCATCACGTTGACCGTTCCCGCCAGCAGTCCCGATCCGAGCCCGAACAGCGTGAAAGCGAGGAGACGATGCCGCTTCACCCACTGCATGCGACCGGCGGCAAAGCGGTCGAGATTCAAGTAGGCAAGGATCAGCGCCGCCAGCAGCAGCTTGAAGGGCGCTGGGTCAAAGGTGACCAACAACCAGCTGCCGAACACGCTGCCGATGGGCACCAGTGCGATCATGGGCCAGTAGGCTCGAAACGTGCGCTGCCAGCCGCCGCCACGGCCGATGCTGACCACGTTCACCGCCATGGTCGGGACCAGGGTGATCAGGATTGCGCTGCGCACATCCGTCAGCAGCGCCAGCAGTGGCGTCGAAACCAGTGGAAAGCCAAGCCCCAGGGTGCCGTGCACCAG
Source organism: uncultured Candidatus Competibacteraceae bacterium (assembly GCA_964563515.1). Taxonomy (GTDB): domain Bacteria; phylum Pseudomonadota; class Gammaproteobacteria; order Competibacterales; family JAHEDQ01; genus CAZLYT01. The sequence continues at coordinate 3,049 of CAZLYT010000541.1, forward strand.
GCCGGCCAAGGCCACCACCAGGGCCAGCAACAGCGTGGGGCCTACGCCAAAGCTCTCCAGAATCGGCACGGCTCAGCGTTCGTTGCCAGGGGAGGACGGCGCCTGGGGCGGGAGGACCTTCCCTGGATTGAGGATTCCGGTGGGGTCGAAGGCCGCTTTGATCTTCCGCATGAGCTCGAGCTCTACCGCAGATTTATATTGCAACATCTCACCAAGCTTAAGTTTTCCAATGCCGTGCTCGGCGCTGAAAGAGCCCCGGAGCTCGGCAACGAGATCGTGGACGGCACCATTGCAGCGCCCCGCCTCATCGAGAAAGGCCTGCCGGTCCATGTCCGGGGGTTGGGACAAATTGTAGTGAACGTTGCCGTCCCCCAGGTGGCCGAAGGCGCAGGGTCGAATTCCGGGGATCAGTTCATCGACGATCTGGTCGGCGCGGCGCAGGAAATCCGCCACCCGCGCCACCGGCACCGAGACATCGTGCTTGATGCTGGCGCCCTCGTGCTTCTGGGCCTCCGGGATGTGCTCGCGGATGCGCCAGAAGTCCTGGGCCTGGGCCTCGGTCTGGGCCAGCACCGCATCGGTCACCAGGTCGCAGTCGAGGGCGTCCGCCAGGAGATGCTCTATGGTCCCGCGCAGCGCACCGGGTTGGTGGCCCCCGCTGAGCACCATCAACACATACCAGGGATGGGGCTCCGGGAAAGGATCGCGACAGCCGGCGATGTGCCGCACCGTCATCGCCAGCGATTGGCGCGACAACAGCTCGAAGGAGGTGAGGAGATCCGCCGCCGTTTCCCGCGCCCGCGCCAACAGCCGAGTGGCCTGGATCGGCGAGCCCACCGCCACCATGGCGGTCTGGGTGTCCGCCGGCAGGGGGAACAACTTGAGAACGGCGGCGCTGATGATGCCAAGGGTTCCCTCGGAGCCCACGAATAGATCTCGCAGGTCGTAGCCGGTGTTGTTCTTGCGCAGGGCGTTGAGGCCATCCCAGACTCTGCCGTCCGCCAGCACGACCTCCAACCCCAGGGTCAGATCCCGGGCGTTGCCGTAGCGCAGCACGTTGATGCCGCCGGCGTTGGTCGCCAGATTGCCGCCGATCTGGCACGAGCCCTCGGCGCCAAGGCTCAAGGGGAACAGCCGATTGGCATCTCGAGCGGCCCGTTGGATGTCCGCCAGCACGCATCCGGCTTCGACAGTCATGGTGTAGTTGACCGGATCCAGCTCGCGAACCCGGTTCATTCGGCTCAATCCGAGGATCAGGGCGCGCTCATCGTCGGGAGAGGCGCCGCCGCAGTGGCCGGTGTTACCGCCCTGGGGCACTAATGGAATGCCTGCCTGCTGACAGATTTCCACCACCGCAGCAAGGGTGGCCGTGTCTGCCGGCAATACCGCGGCTCTGGCGACACCTCGATAGCGGCCCCGGGATTCCTCGAGCAAGGGTGCCAGGTCGTGGTGGGCTTCGATCCACCCTCGTGGTCCGACCAGTTCGCGGATTCTGCTGAGCGCCGCTACATTTTCACCCACTGGAATCTCCTGGCGTGGTTGACGACTTCCTGTGGCTGGCGCACCCTTCGCGCTCCACCCGTCACATCACCCGAGAAGCGCTGCGCTTTGCGAGCCCGGGCTTCGTGCCCGAAGGCCGCCCACGGCTGCAAGGGCGCCCTGGCGTCGTTACGCTGGCTCCACGGGAGCGCCACCCGACTTTCCTGTCTTATGCAGGCATTGTTGATCGAGAATCTGACCAAGACCTACCGTGGGGGCGTCGTCGCCCTCAAGGGTATCAGCCTGAGTGTGCGCGAAGGGGACTTCTTCGCCCTGCTGGGGCCCAACGGCGCCGGCAAATCGACCACCATCGGCATCGTCACGTCCCTGATCAACAAGTCCGGCGGGCGGGTGGAGATCTTCGGTCATGACCTGGATCGGGAGCCCGCCGCGGCCAAGCGGTCCATCGGGCTGGTGCCCCAGGAGTTCAATTTCAACACCTTCGAGCCGGTCGGCGAAATCGTGCTCAACCAGGCCGGCTATTACGGGATTCCCCGCCATCACGCCAAGCCCCGGGCCGAGGCGCTATTGCGACAGCTCGGCTTGTGGGAGAAGCGCAGGGAGATGGCCCGCAACCTGTCGGGGGGCATGAAGCGTCGCCTGATGATCGCACGCTCCCTGGTGCACAACCCCAAGCTGCTCATACTGGACGAGCCGACGGCGGGGGTCGACATCGAGATCCGCCGCTCCATGTGGCGCTTCCTGCGGGAGATCAACGCCGAAGACACCACGGTCATCCTCACCACCCATTACCTGGAGGAGGCCGAGAGCCTGTGCCGAAATATCGCAATCATCGATCACGGGCTGATCGTCGAGAACACCAGCGTGCGCCGGCTGCTGGCCAAGCTCCACGTGGAGACCTTCGTGCTCGATGTCTCCGAGCCGCTTCGAGCAGCCCCGGAGCTACCGGGTTATCGGGTGGCGCTGATCGATGAGACGACCCTGGAAGTGGAAGTCAACAAGTCGCAGGGGCTGAACGCCGTGTTCACCGCGCTGGCCGCGCAGGGCATCAACGTCACTTCCATGCGCAACAAGGCCAATCGTTTGGAGGAGCTTTTTCTCCATCTGCTCGAACGGGGCCCTGCGCCGACCTCGGCAGTGGTGCAATGACCGCCGGCGAAAAATACGTTGCCTTGCAAACCATCGTGGTCAAGGAGGTGTTGCGCTTCAGCCGCATCTGGGTGCAAACCATTCTGCCCGCGGCCATCACCACCAGCTTGTATTTCGTGATCTTTGGCAACCTCATCGGGCCCCGGATCGGCGAGATGGATGGCTTTCAGTACATGGAGTTCATCGTGCCGGGGCTGATCATGATGACAGTGATCAACAACTCCTATTCCAACGTCGTGTCATCGTTTTACGGCCACAAGTTCCAGCATCACATCGAGGAGATGCTGGTCTCGCCGGTGCCCAACTACGTCATCCTGCTGGGATTCGTTGCCGGGGGCGTCGCCCGGGGCCTGGCGGTGGGTGCCGTGGTAACGGCGATCTCCATGTTTTTCGTGGATTTGCGAGTCCATTCCCCGCTGGTACTGCTGTCCACCATCCTGCTGACGGCGACCCTGTTCTCTCTGGGTGGCTTCATCAACGGGGTCTATGCCAAAAGCTTCGATGACATCTCCATCATTCCCACCTTCGTGCTGACCCCGCTGACTTACCTGGGAGGCGTCTTTTACTCGATTCAGATGCTCTCCAGCTTTTGGCAGGGCGTTTCGCTGGCCAATCCGATTCTCTATATGGTGAATACCTTTCGCTATGGATTCCTGGGACGCTCGGACATCGACCTGTGGTTGGCCTACAGCATCACCGCAGCATTCGTGGTCGTCCTTTTCGCCTTCGCCCTGCAGCTGCTGAGCCGGGGCGTCGGTATTCGCAGCTGAGGGAGCACTGTAATGCGCATGGTGGTCTTGGCGTTGACGACGGTGTGCTGGGTCGCAGCAACGGCAGCCGACGAAGTCGAAGATCGGCTGAAGCTTGGGCTCGAGCTCTATTCGCAGGGGAAGTATCGAGAAGCGGCCGAAGAGCTTCAGTATGTGCTGGGCGAGATCCAGTCCAAGCGTGACGCCAGCTATACGGAGCTGCTGCCGGCGCCGCTGGTGGGCTGGCGGGCGGGGGAGCCAACATCCGGCGGTAGCAGCCTGGGGATGTTGGGCCTGGGTGCCAACGTGTCCCGCGACTACTACGCCTTGTCGGGAACGGGGCAGGCGAGCGTGCAGATCGTTGGGGATTCGCCCATGGTCGCTGCACTGGCCATGGTGCTCGCCAACCCGATGCTGGCGCAGATGGATCCCGATTCAGAGCCCTACCGCCATCGGGGGCATCCCGGCATGATGAAGCACGCCGCCGGATCCCGTCAGTGGGAAATCATGCTTCTGGTCGGCGGGCGAGTGCTGATCACGGTGACGAGCGAGGATGTGGAGGATCGGAACACCGCCGAAGCCTACCTGAACGCTATCGATCTGAATCAGGTGGCCGATGCTTTCGGGCTTTGACCCGCGGCCAGAGGGAATCTCACACTTATCATCGTTGAAGGCGTTGCTTCTGTTGAGGAGCGCGACCCGCTGCAATGCCTTTTGTCGGCGCCCCATCGCGGCCGGAGGCGCTCTAGAACCCTCACGGCCGGCTTGTTACTCGCGCGACAGCGCGCCATGGTAGGCTGGGCGGAATTTCCCTTTCAACATGCCCCAAGGTCGTTGTTTAGCGGCCTGTATTCGCTTGCCGGCACTTGTAGATGAGAGCGGCATACGCCGCGATAGGGCGCGGAGCGCCCCCGGTACTTGGCCGCGGAAACGCCGGCGCGCTTCCGCGCACCATCGCGACTGACATCTACAACTGGAACGCGGATAGCTGCGCGACAGCGCGCGGCGGTCGGCTGGGCCGGATCTCCGTCAAAACCCAGTGTGTGCTTCTGGGTCTGGCCAAGGCAGCTTCACCAACACGGGATCGTGGTCGCTGAAGCGCACGGGAGGCGCCACGCTGGTGTTCAGGTGCGGCACTCGCAGCTTAGCCGCCGGCGCGGCCCAGCGACTGAGCAGCACGTAGTCAAGGGTGATCCTGCCGCCCTCGTGAATGGCGGTGAAGCGGCGCCGCGCCGGCAATCGGGCACCTGGGTCTGCGAGCACCTCGCCGCAGGCCGCCGCCAGGGTAGTGGAGCCGGGCGTGTCATTGAAATCACCGGCAATGACCACCAATAGCTCGGGATGGGCGACGGCCGCTCGAGCTGCGACCTGACCCAGATACTCGCCCTGGGCACGACGCTGAGCTTTGAACACCGACCCCAGCTCGGGACTGGGAGCGCGCATGGACTTCAGATGGCAGCCCAGGATCAGCAGTGGCCGGCCCATGGCCTGGAAGGCGGCTGCGATGGGGCGGCGACTCGGCACCCATCCTCGGGCCGCGTCACCGGCGAAAGCGGCCTCTTCGTCACCGAGCGCCCGGGCCGGGTGGCCATTGAGAAGTTTGGCCAGCTCGCCGGTGGCTGGGCTTAGCGGGCACAGCCGGTCCGCCCGAAATCCCAGGCAGGTACGGATGTCAGCACCTGCTTTGCCTCCTTGCTCGCCGGATCGGGGGGCGCACTCCAGGAATTGGTAACAGGGGCCGCCGGCCTCTGTCACTGCCGCCCGCAAAGTGCCGAGGGTCCCGGTGGCCGCGACGCGCCCCTGACCATCCGGCGGCTCGCTGCCGCAGATCTCCTGCAAGCACAGCAGGTCCGGCGTTTCCAGGTCCGACACCAACGCCTCGGCCAAGGTGCTCAGGCGCCAGGCCGGTTCCCGAGGGCCCAGGTTCTGGGTGTTGAGCGTGGCGATGCGCAGCATCAAGCCCGGGCCACGTGCCCCTCGGTCTCTGGATGCAGCGACTCCCAGGCATGCTCAGCGAATCCGACGCCCGCCTCAGAGAAGTAGTTGAAGGTGCTGTCCACGCCGGCGGCAAGGATCTTGTGATCGTCATCCTCGTGCAGGCTGGTGGTAGTGATGAGGCCACCGAACCCGGACCGGCGAAGTTCCCGGGCGGCGATGACTTTGGCCTCGACGTCGGGCACAGCCAGCAGCACCGCCTTGAGTTGGCGCAAGTGCAGGTCGTGCCAGAAGCCGGGATCCTCGGCGTCGGCATATAGCACGCGACGGCCCTCGCGCAGGTGGACCTCGACCTTGGCCGGGTCCGAGTCCAGCCCCACCACCCGTTCCCCGCGGTGGGTGAGAAAGTCGTAAGCCGAGGTGCCAAGGCGACCCATTCCCATGATCAGAACGCGCGCGCTACCCACCGTGAGCGGCTGCTGGTCCGGATGGCGCTTATGGGTCTCCAAAGGCACCAGCCGGGATTCCAGCCGCCCGTAGAAGGCGTGGGCAAAGTGATTCAGCCAGCCTCCCAGAGCAAATGAAATCGCCACCGCCAGCGCCAGCGTGACCAGCCATTCGGGCCGGAACAGCCCCTGCTCGACGGCGAGTCCACCCACCACCAGCGCGAACTCGCTATGGCTGGTGAGCGCCAGCGCAGCCAGGAAGGCGGAGCGTGCGCGCAGGCGAAAACGCAGCAGGAGCACGAAGAACAACGCCCCCTTGAGCGGCAGCAGCAGCGCCAGCAGCAGGGCCCACAGCAGGTTGGTGGCATCGGGAATGCCGGCCATGCCGACTTCCAGGAAGAAGCCCACCAGCATCATCTCCTTCAAGCCCCAGAGATGGTCGGCCAGCTCTTGGGTGCGCTGATGTCCTGCCAGCAGGGCGCCGAGTACCAGCGCCCCAAGCTCGCTGCTGAGCCCCAGCACCGCGAAGGCGCCACCCCCTGCCACCGCGGCCAACACCCCGAATAGCACCAGCAGCTCGTCGTGGCCGCTGTGGGTCATCAGCCAAAGCAGCAGCGGTCGGGCTAGGGGCAGCGCCAGCAATGCCAGAGCCCAGGGGGAGGGAATGCCGCCACCGGCGGTGGTGAGCAGCACCACGGCCACCAGGTCCTGCATGACCAGGATCCCGATGCAAACGCGGCCATGGAACGCTTTCAGCTCGTGCTTGGCCTCCAACACCTTGGCGGCGACCACGGTGCTGGAGAAGCCCAGGGATAGGGCGACCAGGATGGCGGCAGGCGTCGAGAGATCGGTGAGCCCGGCCAGAATCGGATACAGCAACAGCCCCGTGACGGTTAGATGCACCAGGCTGGTGGCGAGGACCTCCGGCTGGACGATGTTGCGTATCCGCAGCTTCAGACCCACGGTGAACAGCAGCAGCATGACACCGATGTGCGCCACGTGGTGCAGCGTCGGGCCAGCTTCCACCCCGGTAGCACCGAGGGCGAAGCCGGCCGCCAGGTAGCCAACCAATGGGGGGAACCCTAGACGACGAAAGCCGAGACCGAGTACGAACGTGAGCGCGAGCCAGACGGGTTCCATGCGGGATCTGGTCCTTGTGCGAAATGAGCGACAGAGTCGAACAAAGCGTGGAGCTTATCAGCATCCGCGCC
>CAZLYT010000542.1:0-5972 GCA_964563515.1 uncultured Candidatus Competibacteraceae bacterium
AGGTCCTCCATTCGGACCAGCCAGCGGCCCCCAGCACCGCGGCTCCAAAGAAAACTGCCGAGCGCGGCGACCAGCGAGCCGAAGTGCATGGGACCAGTCGGAGAGGGCGCGAAACGGCCGACGAGGTCATGTTGTTGGCGAGTCATGGCGGCGCAGGGGCGGTAGCGTGGCCCGCAGGCTGATCGTCGAAGCGAGCCTCGGGTGTCCCGCGGAAAACAACTAGAGGGCTGCTTGCTGCTCGGAAACCGCGACTTGGCTCAACCGCAGTCGGATTCCCGCTCGATGGTGATGGTTCCTGGCGATGGGGGCCGGGTCCTTTCCGCGCCCTCTGCCGAGTCGGCCTGTTGGGCCAGGCCCGTTTGCCCCCAAAGCAGTAGTGCCATTGCGGTGAAGATCAAGCTTCGGATGTTCCTACTCATGGTCGCAATTCCCGCAGTTAAGGAGACGCTGATCAATCCGTGCGAGCCGCCCAAGCATCGACGAGCTGGTCCACATGGGCGCAGATGCAAGTCCCGACGCCGCGCCATAGCCAGCGTATGGCCAAGCCGGGCCACGCAGCAGGTGCGCCCTTGTGGGCGAAACCCCGAAGGCGACGCGGCCGGGATTAATCTGCGTCTTCTTAAGTCTCGCCATCTGTGTCGTCGACCTGCGCGAGCACCTCGCAAATCAGCGCGCCTGCTGCCAGCCGTGCCCGCACCTGCTCGCCGGGTTGTACCTGGCGAGCCTCATGCACGACCTTCCCGGTGGGCACGCTGGTCACGATCGCATAGCCGCGGGCCAGGGTGGCCAGGGGACTCGCGGCATCCAGCGACCGTACCGCCAACTTGAGCCGAGCTTCCATTGCCGTGACTCGTTTGGTCTGTGCCTGACGCAGCCGATGTCGCCAATATCCTACGCCATCCTGCAGGTAGCGTAGACGTATCCGCGGCGAAGCACTGCCGAGCCTCTCGCCGGCACGGTCCAATCTCACCGACGCGGCAGATTGCCGAGTCCGCATCGATGTCAGCAACCGGGATCGCAGGTGATCGAGGGTCACCTGCCTAGCCTTGAGGACCCTCGAGGGATGTTGCGTCGCCAGTCGATGCTCGAGCCCATCGACGCGCTGCGACGATTGGGTCAGACGCTCGCGCAGTCGACGGCTCAGGGCGAGCTGCAGCTGCTGCAGCCTCAGTTCGAGTGCGGCACCGTCTGGCACAACCAACTCGGCCGCCGCCGAGGGAGTAGGTGCCCGCAGATCGGCGACAAAGTCTGCGATGCTGACATCGACCTCGTGGCCGACGCCCACCACCACTGGTACGCCGCAGTTGGCAATGGCACGCGCGACGCGCTCGTCGTTGAAAGCTTGCAGGTCTTCCAGAGAGCCCCCACCCCGGGTGAGGATGGCGACGTCGCAGCGCCGGTCGCATCCGACCCGATCGAGGGCAGCCACTATCTGCTCCACCGCGTCGGCGCCTTGCACCGGAACCGGGTACAGCAAGATCGGAACCGCGGCAAAACGCCGCCCCATGACCTGCAGCACATCGCGAATTGCTGCTCCGGAGGGGGAGGTAATGACGGCCACCCGCGTTGGCAGCTTCGGCAGCGCGCGCTTGCGTTGGATGTCGAACAGGCCTTCTTCCTGAAGACGCGCCCGAAGCTCCTCGAAGGTACGGCGCAGGGCGCCCTCACCGGCGTCCTCCACGTGCTCGACGATAAGCTGCAGGTCGCCACGGGCGCTGTAGATGCTGAGCCGGGCTCGTACTCGCACTAGCTGACCATCCCGCAGCATGGCGGCAACTGTGAGGCGGCGATTGCGGAACAGTGCGCAGCGAATCTGTGCTCGATCGTCTTTCAGCGAGAAGTAGAGGTGCCCCGAGCCTGGACGTGCCAGATTGGAGACTTCACCTTCCACCAGCAGGACCGGAAACGCGTCCTCCAGCAGCCCCTTGGCGGTATCGAGCAGCACCGAGACGGTGAATACATTGCTGGCCGGCAGGCGATCCATCGGTGGTTCCAGCATCATGTGTCGTCGCCCGGACTGGTGAAGGGTGGGGATGGCCTCAGATGCGGGGCTCTGCGTTGGCCTCACGCTTGGACTGGGCCAAGGCCGCCTCACCTTGAAATCTGGCAATGCCCGCCAGCGTCTTGGCGCGCTCGGCATCGCCGTGGGCGGCGGCTTCCTCGGACATCCTCAGGATAGTCTCGCTGTCTCGCCACTCATAGCCGGCGGCGTCGGCCCGATCCAGCGCCGCGCGCGCCTCGGCGATGGCTTGCTGGGCATCGTCCTCGGCCGCGAGCACTGGGCTGGCTGCCAGCACTGCCGTGAGCACGAACAGCTTCAGGAATAGCCTCATGCGATTCACTCCAGAGGGATTGCTTGTTGGGGATTTCGTGAGCCAGTACCATATCGGGTTCATTTCTGGCCCGTCAAACATCCTCAGGCGGGTCGCTTGGGCCACGCTGGAGTCGCTCGCAAATGCTTCGAATTGTTCAGGAAGCTCTCACCTTCGACGACGTATTGCTGATTCCCGCGCACTCCAGCGTGCTACCCCGAAACGTGGACCTCGGAACCCAGCTGACGCGGGAGATTCAGCTCAACATGCCGCTGCTGTCAGCCGCCATGGACACTGTGACCGAGGCTCGAATGGCGATTGCTCTGGCTCAGGATGGCGGCCTCGGAATCATTCACAAGAACATGACGGCGGAGCAACAAGCGCGCCACGTCCGCACGGTGAAGAAATACGAGGCGGGGGTCATTAGGGATCCCATCACGGTTGGCCCCGAGACCACTATCCGGGAACTGCTCGCCATTACCCGAGCCCACAACATCTCTGGCGTCCCGGTGGTAGAGGGCGAAGACCTGTTGGGCATCATCACCAATCGGGATGTGCGTTTCGCCATCGAGCTGGAGCAGCCGGTACGATACCTGATGACGCCGCGGGAGCGGTTGGTGACGGTCGAAGAGGGAGCAAGCCGGGAGCAGGTTGTCAGCTTGATGCATCGTCACCGGATCGAGAAGGTGCTGGTGGTCAACAGCCGCTTTGAGCTGCGGGGCATGATCACGGTGAAGGATATCCAGAAGGCCAGTGACTATCCACGCGCCTGCAAGGACGACCAGGGTCGGCTGCGGGCGGGGGCGGCGGTGGGGACCGGGCCTGGCACCGAAGAGCGCGTGGCGGCGCTGGTCGAGGCCGGTGTCGATTTGGTGGTGGTGGATACCGCCCATGGTCACTCCCAGGGCGTGCTGGATCGCATCCGTTGGGTCAAGTCCAGCTATCCCGACCTGCAGGTGGTCGGCGGCAATATCGCCACCGCCGAGGCTGCCAGGGCCCTGCGTGAGGTCGGCGCTGACGCCGTCAAGGTGGGCATCGGCCCCGGCTCCATCTGCACCACCCGCATGATAGCGGGCGTCGGCCTGCCCCAGGTCACTGCGGTCGCCAATGTGGCCGACGCCCTCGAGGGTAGCGGCATGCCAGTCATCGCCGACGGCGGCATCCGCTACTCCGGTGACGTCGCCAAGGCCATCGTCGCCGGCGCCCATTGCGTCATGCTGGGTGGTTTGTTCGCTGGCACTGACGAGGCGCCTGGGGAAGTCGAGCTGTATCAGGGGCGTTCCTACAAATCCTATCGCGGCATGGGTTCTATGGGAGCCATGTCAGGACAAAATGGCTCTAGCGACCGCTATTTTCAGGAAGAGCTGGACGTGGAAAAGATGGTGCCGGAGGGCATCGAGGGGCGCGTTCCCTACCGGGGCAGCGTGCTCACCGTCGTCCACCAGCTGCTCGGCGGGCTGCGCTCCAGCATGGGTTATGTGGGCGCACCGGATATCGAGACCATGCGCACCCGGCCGGAGTTCGTGCGTATAACCAACGCCGGTGTGCGTGAGAGCCACGTCCACGATGTGACCATCGTCAAAGAAGCCCCCAACTATCGCATCGAGACCTAGCCGCGGTTCGGAGGCGGCATCCGTCAACCATTGCTAATCGCCGCGGCCGTGTGGCGTATCGAGTCGAGGCGATGAACAATTCCGACATTCACGCCCAACGCATTCTGATTCTCGACTTCGGTTCCCAATACACCCAGCTCATCGCCCGACGTATTCGAGAGCTGGGCGTCTACTGCGAAATCCTCCCCTGCGATGCCGCCGACGACACGCTGCGAAGCTTCGCCCCCCGCGGCATCGTGCTCTCCGGCGGTCCCGAGTCGGTGGCGCTGGAGCATGGGCCCCGCGTCCCCGGGCTGATATTCGAGCTCGGCATGCCGGTGCTCGGCATCTGCTACGGCATGCAGGCGATGGCGGTCCAGCTCGGGGGCCGGGTGGAGACTTCCGATCATAAGGAGTTCGGCTACGCCCAGGTGCGCGCGCGTGGACATACCCGTCTGCTCCGCGACATCGAAGACCATGCCAGCCTCGAAGGCTATGGCTTGCTCGACGTGTGGATGAGTCATGGCGATCGGGTCAGCGAGCCGCCGCCGGGCTTTCGGCTCATGGCCAGCACGGACAGCTCGCCGATCGCCGCCATTGCCGATGAGGAGCGTGGCTTCTACGGGCTGCAATTTCACCCTGAGGTGACTCATACGACCCAGGGACGGCGCATCCTGGAGCGGTTCGTGCGCGAGATCTGTGGCTGCGAGGCACTGTGGACCACCGGCAACATCGTCGATGAGACGATTCGTGCCGTGCAGGCCCAGGTAGGCAGCGACGAGGTGATACTGGGCTTGTCCGGCGGGGTGGATTCGTCCGTGGTGGCGGCTTTGTTACACCGGGCGATCGGCGACCAACTCACCTGCGTGTTCGTTGATCATGGCCTGTTGCGGCTTGGGGAGGCGGAGCAGGTGATGGCGACCTTCGCCCGCCACATGGGTGTGCGCGTCATCCGAGTCGACGCCGCCGAGCAGTTCCTCGGTGCTCTCGCGGGCGTGGCCGATCCTGAAGCCAAACGCAAGATCATCGGTCGGATGTTCATCCAGGTGTTCGATGCCGAGGCGCGCAATCGCTCCGGTGCCCGCTGGCTGGCCCAGGGCACGATCTATCCGGACGTGATCGAGTCGGCGGGGGCGGGTACGGGCAAGGCCCACGTGATCAAGTCACATCACAACGTGGGCGGCCTGCCGGCGGAGATGAACCTGGGCTTGGTGGAGCCGCTGCGCGAGCTGTTCAAGGATGAGGTGCGCAAGCTTGGGCTGGAGCTGGGACTGCCGGCCGACATGGTCAATCGCCATCCGTTCCCGGGCCCTGGGCTGGCGGTCAGGATTCTGGGCGAGGTGCGGCCCGAGTATGTTGAAACCCTGTGTCGAGCGGACCACATCTTCATTGAGCTGCTGCGACAGTACGGACTCTACGATCAGGTCAGCCAGGCCTTCGCCGTGTTTCTGCCGGTGAAGTCGGTGGGCGTCACCGGCGACGGCCGCCGCTACGAGCACGTGATCGCGCTACGGGCGGTGGAAACCACGGATTTCATGACCGCGCACTGGGCCCGCTTGCCCTACGAGCTGCTGGACGAGGCGGCGCGTCGAATTGCCAACGAGGTGTCGGACGTCTCGCGGGTGGTCTATGACGTGACCGGAAAGCCGCCAGCCACCATCGAATGGGAGTAGGTTTCGAGATCTGTTGGGGTCTTTCGAGATCTATCGAAAAGTGGCTCTAATGCGTTGATTCAACGGACGAATATCTGTCGAGATCTATCGGGATCTATCGCTGGGATGCCCTTCAATCTAAAGGTAAATCTGACGGTAAAGAAGTCGCGTTGAGTGCCCGGCAGAAATTTACCGTCAGGTCGATTCCCAGGTTGACGGTAAATTCCAGGCGCAAAGTCCAGCATCCATGCGGGTTTTCGGGCGATCGACGCGTTGAGTCGCGCTGACGGTAGATTCTTGTGCTCCTAGGCGATCCGACGCACCGGTTTGGCGGGTCGCGCTGGTTGATGGTTGACTCTGTGCCGGGCAAGGGTAGGGCAGCTGACGGCACAACTTGCCTGTCGTTGATCTATGGA
>CAZLYT010000543.1:0-6855 GCA_964563515.1 uncultured Candidatus Competibacteraceae bacterium
CGGTTTCTCGCACGACGGCTTAGTGAGCTGCAAGCGTGACCCGATGCATGCAAGGAACATGATCACCGTGGGGAGATGTTTATGAGGCCGCGCATCCAAGTTATCACGTTGGGTGTTCGAGATTTGGCAGCCTCACTCGCCTTCCACCGCGACGGCATGGGCCTGCCAATGCAAGGGATCACAGACAAAGAGGTCGAGGATGGCGCCGTCGTCTTCTTCAACATACTTCTTCAACATACACGACGGTCTCATAAAGGAGCCGTCATAAAAAAGTTCCGCTGGCGTGTCGATCCAGGCACTCGCCGTTCGACTAACGGATGGAGGTATCCCATATGCAATACATGTTGCTGATTTATTTTGACGAGCACGCGTTGGGCGAGGCCGAGCGACAGGCGTGTTACGCCGAGTCCACGCAGCTCACCCAACAGCTGCACGCGTGCGGACAATATCTGGCCGCCAACCCGCTGCACCCGACATCCCTGGCGACCAGCGTCCGGGTGCGCGACGGCAAACGGTTCGTCACGGATGGTCCGTTTGCGGAAACGCACGAACAGTTAGGTGGCTACTTCCTCATCGACGCCAAGCATCTCGACGAGGCCATCGCCGTCGCGGCACGGATTCCCATGGTGCGCCAGGGGACCGTCGAAATTCGGCCCGTGATCGAGCTCCCAGGCCTGCCGACTGAGTAGCGGCCGCGTCTGGCGCGTCTTTGTGGTCTAGGAGATAAGACAGCGGTAGCCACGGCAAGTGGAGGCACCGAAAGGAGAAATCATTACCGACGGTTCGCCCATTTTCCCCCTAACCTATTGAAATCATTAGATACAGCTTTTGAAAAATTGGTATCTTGCCCGTTGGAATTCATTGAATACAAAGGGCTTATAGAAATGGCCGAACCGAGGGTCATTATGGCAACAAACAAGCTCGCACTTCCGAACGTCGTATCACGAGAGGAGTGGCTGGTTGTTCGCCAAGCGCTGCTCAAGAAGGAAAAGGAACTCACCCGGGCGCTAGACGCGCTGCACGCCGAGCGCCGCCAGCTGCCGATGGTGCAGATCGAGAAGGAGTACGTCTTCGAGGGCTCGAACGGTCCGGCCAGGCTGCTCGATCTGTTCGAGGGGCGCCGCCAACTCATTGTCTACCACTTTATGTTCGCCCCGGACTGGGGCGAGGGCTGCGACGGCTGTTCGATGCTGGTCGACAACATGGGCCACCCCGCCCATCTGCACGCCCGAGACACCTCGCGTGTCCTCGTGTCCCGCGCACCGCTGGAGAAACTTGAGCGATTCAAGCAGCGCATGGGCTGGACCATTCCCTGGTATTCTTCTTTCGGCAGTGACTTCAACATCGATTTCGGTGTCACGACCGACACCGGCGAGTCGTTCCGCCTGAGCGTCTTCCTCCGCGCTGACGACGGCATTTTTCACACCTATTTCACGGATGGGCGCGGCGTCGAGTACCTCGGCAGCAACTGGAGCTACCTCGATCTGACACCACTCGGCCGGCAGGAGGACTGGGAGGACTCTCCCGCTGGGTGGCCGCAGACTCCGCCGTATGGGTGGTGGCGCCATCACGACAGCTACGGCGACCTTCGACGGGATGCAGACTCCTGTTGCCATTCGGCCGAAGAAAGTAACCGGCGATGAGCAACGCAGGATGGTCCGTGGCGCGGCGCGGCTGCGTGCAGCTCGATAGACGTCATGGACTCTGTCGTCCGACGCATTTGTGACTACCATCACACCCAAGGGGTGAGGACGATCACAGGACGGCACAAGGTAGAACGCGTATGCTTCCTGGCGAACAGAGACAAGGCAACGGCATGTAAGAGAAGAACGAGACTGCACATGGTAGTGAGCCCATTGATACCCGCAGCTCTGGACGTCACAACCTATCTCAAGACATAGCACGTCAACAAGAATGACGCTGGCAAGACGAAGTTCGGGAACCTGAGTGGTTACAAGAGTCATAGCGTGATGCTGGCAGCAACGCGCTCTTGGCTACTGATGCCGGCTCGCGGATTCACCCCGGCTTGCGGCAGGAAATATTGTTAGCGCAGCAGAGGGTTCTTTTGAAGAGATTAGATATTTTCCAATATTTCTATATGCCTATGATATAGCCATGGACGCACACGGCGCTCTCGTAGACACGAACCACCAGATTGGAGTACGAGCCATGCATGTTCCGTCACATCGTTTGCCTGCCAGCCTTGGACTTGTGGCAATTCTCTGGGCCTCGGCGGTCGTCGCTCAGGAGCGGCAAGTGCCCGTCCGAACTGAACCAGTTGCCATCGAGGAGGTGCAAGAGACGCACCGGGTCACTGGTAGCCTGCGCGCCGTCTCGCGCGCCCAAGTCGCCGCCTTGGAGGATGGACAGATCGTCAAGGTCTTGACCCGCGAGGACGACCGCATCACGAAACAGGACGTGCTGGCTCGACTCGACGGTCGCCGGCTCCACGCCCAAATCGCCGAGAGCGAAGCGACATCATTGAGCTGCAGGAGGAAAAACTCAGCGACCTTTCCGGCTTGGTGGCGATGACCAGCATCAGCCAGCCGGGCTCCGGCCAGCTCCGCCTGGAGTTTCGCACCGGCACCGACATCAAACGCGCCGTGGCCGAGGTCGATCAGAAACTCAGTGAGGTCCCCGTGTATCCCGCCGGCGTCGACGAGCCCGAGGTCGAGGACGTCGATCCGGAATCCCGAGACTACATCGCCTGGATCGGCTTGTCAGCGACCGATCCCGCTTTCGATGCGACGACGTTGTACGACTTCATGGAGCGTCGACTGCGACCGCGGTTCGAACGCATACCTGGAATTGCCCAGGTCGGCATCCTCGGCGCCCGCGAACGCGAGGTGCACATCCGCGTTGATCCCGTCGCGTTGGCGCAGCGTGGCATCACGTTCAGCGCGCTCGTCCAGGCCATCGAAGTGAGCAAAGACAACTACTCCGGCGGCAAGCTGCCGGACGGCAAGTACGACATCCGGATTCGCACCGTGGGCCGATTCCGCGACCTCGAGTGGGTCCGGAACATGGTGATCCGTCGCGACGACGCCGGGCCAATTTACCTCCGCGACGTCGCCGACGTCGTCGAGACGAACAAGGAGATGCGCGAGTGGGTGCGGGCCCGCGGCCAGTTGATGCCTTTCTTTAACTTCCAGTTAGAACGAGGCGGTAACCTGCTGCAAACGATGGCCGCAATCAAGCAGGAAGTGCACACGCTCAACGCTCCTGGCGGCTTGCTCGAGCAGGAAGCCACGCGGCTGAATCTGGACGGCACGCTAGAGTTGGTCTAGGTCTACGACGCCACCACGTATGTCAACGACGCCATCGCCCTGGTACAAAACAACGCCATCGCTGGCGGCATACTCGCCACGGTGACCCTGCTGCTCTTTCTCCGGTCGTTCCGCACGATCGGCATGATCGCCTTGGCGATCCCCATCTCGGTCATTGCGTCGGTCGTGGTACTGGTGGCGATGGGCCGCTCGATGAACATCATCTCGCTGGCCGGCATAGCATTCGCCACCGGTATGGTGGTCGACAATGCCATCGTGGTGATCGAGAACATTTTCCGTCACGTGGGCATGGGTAAGCCGGTGCGCACGGCGGCATTGGACGGGACGCAGGAAGTGGCGGGCGCCGTCGTCGCGTCGACGCTCACGACGCTGGTCGTCTTCATTCCAATCCTCCTGATCGAAGAGTCGGCGGGCCAGCTCTTCCGCGACATCGCCTTGGCGATTATGGCCGCCGTCGGTCTCAGTATGATCGTGGCCCTCTCCGTCATCCCGTCGGCAGCGTCGCGACTGCTCAGACCGCAGCAGCGCACGTCACCATCGGCCGTGCGTTCCGCAAGCAGTCGGTTCCGACGCGCGCTGGCCCCTCTGTTCGGGTTGCTCCATAGGGCGGCCGACCTGCCAGCCCTTGTCGGTGGCATCGTCTTTCGCATCATAGAAGGTTGGGGCAAACGTATCGCGCTGATGACGGTCATGGCACTGGTCACCATCATGGGCACGTGGTGGCTGCTGCCGCCGCTTGACTATCTGCCGAAGGGCAACCGCAACGTGGTGTTCGGCATGCTGATTCCGCCACCGGGTTACAATGTCGACCAGCTTTCCGAGATCGGTGCACGCATGGAGGAGCGCATACGTCCGGTGTGGGAGGCGGCTGGCGACCGGTTCCAGATCGAGCCGATCAAACGCGGGGGGCCGGCCAGCAGCGACAATCGCCGCACCCCACTGCCGGTCGGCGACGGCTCCGGGCTGACGGTCACGCCGCCGCCGCTGGAGCATTACTTCTTGGTGGCCTGGGATGGCCGGGTCTTTCAGGTGGCAATCTCCGAGGACAAGAAGCGCGTGGTCGACGCCATCCCGCTCATGAACCACGCTGCCTCGGCGGAGATTGCGCCCGACGTCTTCAGTTTTGCGTTTCAGTTCCCGCTCTTCCGAACCGGCGGCACGACGGGCGCGGCGATCAAGGTGGACCTAGTCGGCGACGACCTGAACCGGGTCGCGGCGGCGGCGCTGTTCGGACAATTGCTAGGCCGGTTCGGCCCGACCAGCGTGACACCCGAACCAGCGAACTTCCTGCTCGGCACTCCTGAACTCCGCCTCACGCCTGACGACGAACGGCTCCGGGACATCGGGATGACGCGCCGGGATGTCGGCCTGGCCGTGCAAGCCAACAGCGACGGTATTGTGCTCGTTCGGTCGTACGAACTGGGTGGCAACTGAAAGACCTCAAGATTCTGACCCCAGCGGCGCTCGACAAACGGCCCATCGACGCACTGCTCCAGTCGCCGCTCGCGACGCCGGACGGACGGATCGTCGATCTGCAGAGTCTGGTCTCGCTGCAACGGCTCCGCGAGCCGGATCAGATTAAACACGCCGACCGGCAGCGCGCCGTGACGCTCCAGGTCACGCCGCCGCCTGGTATGCCGCTGGAACACGCCATTGCTGGAATTCGTACCGCGGTCGAAGGCTTGAAAACCCAGGGCGCAATCAGTCCAGACGTCGAAGTCAACCTCGCCGGCTCAGCCGGTAAACTGAGCGAGATCAAGACCGCGCTGCTCGGTGACGGCTCGGCCGTTGGACTACTTACCAGTTCGCTCTTCCTGGCGCTCCTGGTGGTCTACTTGTTGATGGTGGTCCTATTTCAAAGCTGGATGTACCCACTCGTGATCATGGTCAGCGTGCCGCTGGCCACGTTCGGCGGGTTCTTGGGGCTGGCGCTGGTGCATTACTGGAGCGTCAGTGACCGCTACATGCCGGTTCAGAACCTGGACGTGCTGACGATCCTCGGGGTCGTCATTCTGGCGGGCACGGTCGTCAACAACGCGATCTTGATTGTACACCAGACGTTCAACTTCCTGCGGGGAGGAACGGAGGGTCGCGAGGACGTCAGCCATCTGATACCGAAACAGGCCATTGCACAAGCGGTGTCCAGCCGGGTCCGGCCGATCCTGATGAGCACCTTGACCTCGGTGGGCGGCATGCTGCCGCTAGTGCTGATGCCGGGCTCGGGCTCGGAGCTGTATCGCGGACTGGGCGCCGTGGTCGTCGGTGGTCTTGTCGTTTCGACGGTCTTCACGCTCTTTTTGGTACCCGTGATTCTCAGCGTCGTGTTTGACCTCCGTCCGCCGCGGCTCCGCGAGGCACATGAGGCGCTCGCGGTGGTCGTGGACGTGGGAAACAACGGGCAAATGAACTGGGCGCAGTCTCAGGACTACGTCACCCGTCCATACCAAGCCCAGCCCGATGCGACGCTTCGGCAGTAATCTACCGTCGAGGCTTTGCACCTGGAGTGTCAAAATAGGCGTCGCGTATCTGTTTGGGCGACACTCGGAAAGGAGCAAACAATCATGGCGCCTCTCATTGTGCTGATCAATGCTACGCCGGTGCGCCTAGGTTTGCCTCTTGTCGGCCGGCTTCAGCGTGGCATGCGCCGCCATGGAGGGTTTGTCTCGAAGCCTGGCGGTGGAACTTGGGCCACGGGGCGTGCGCGTCGTCTGCCTGCGTTCGGCCAGATCGCCGGAGTCAATCGCAGATACTATGGATGTACACGCTGCCGGTCACAGGGTAACTCTTGACGAGTTCATCGCTTCTCTCAAGGAAATGACTCTGCTGAAACGGCTGCCTTCGCTGGGGGACGTGGGAAATGTGGCGGTCCTGATGGCTTCCGACTACGCTGACTCGATGACCGGGACGGTTGCAATATGACCTGCGGCCAAATCGTTGACTCGAGATGATTCGCAACGGCATCCCAAGCAAGAAAAGTGAAAGGAAACGATATGCAAAGCATCACCCCATGCTTGTGGTTCGATAACCAAGCCGAAGAGGCAGTGAATTTTTATATCTCTATTTTTTCTGCCCTAGGCGGCTCCACCTCTAGCGGAAAGAACTCAAAGATCGTGAGCGTTGCTCGCTATGGAGAAGCAGGGGCAGAGGTCTCCGGAAGACCAACAGGGACGGTCATGACCATGACATTTCAGCTCTATGGACAAGAATTCATGGTACTGAACGGCGGCCCACATTTCACTTTCACTCCAGCCATATCGTTCCTCGTGAACTGCGAGACGCAGGAGGAAGTAGATGAGCTGTGGGAGAAGCTCTCCGACGGTGGAGAAATAGAAGAATGCGGCTGGCTTAAAGACAAATATGGTGTGTCATGGCAGATTGTTCCGGCTCTTTTAGGCGAGATGTTGCAGGACAAGGGCGCTGAGAAATCGGAAAGAGTTATGAAGGCAATGCTTCAAATGGATAAGATTGACATTGAAACTATAAAGCAAGCGTATGAAAGAGGATAGTCTAGCACGGCCTCGAAAGAGTGGGGTCAATGGACAGACAGGAACCGGTGTTTTAGAATCTT
>CAZLYT010000544.1:0-25223 GCA_964563515.1 uncultured Candidatus Competibacteraceae bacterium
GGTGTACTCTGATGCCGTGCTGGAGATGCGCGATGCCGTTTCAACTGGTCAGCAGCTGAATTTCGCCATGCGTCAGACTGGTCTTTTTCCAGAGATGGTCGTTCAAATGGTGGCAATCGGTGAAGAAGCGGGTTCGCTTTCGGACATGCTCGCCAAGGCGGCGGACTTCTTCGAGGAAGATCTCGACAACATGATCGACTCGCTGACCACCCTGATGGAGCCGATCATCATCGTCTTTCTGGGCGTGGTGGTCGGCGGCCTGGTGGTCGCCATGTACATGCCGATCTTCAAGATGGGCTCGGTGATCTAACGAACAATGGATCTCAGCGTCCTGGCGGCCTCCGTCGGTGCGGCGGCCGCCGCTACTTTCGTGCTTGGGCTGATCATCGGCAGCTTCCTAAACGTGGTCATTCACCGATTGCCGATCATGCTCGAGCGACAGTGGCGAGCTCAGTGCCGCGAGCTGGCGGGGGACCCGCCAGAGCCGGCCGAGGCCTTCAACCTGCTGTCCCCCCCCTCCCACTGCCCCGGCTGTGCCAATCGCATCGGACCGCTGCAAAACATTCCAGTCGTCAGCTACCTGATACAACGTGGCCGCTGCCGACATTGCAAGACACGGATCTCGATCCAGTATCCCTTGGTGGAGCTGTTGACGGGAATACTGTCAGCCGCCGTGGTGCTGCGTCTGGGGGTGACCCCATTAGCGGCTGCCGGCCTGCTGCTGACTTGGTCCCTGGTGGCTCTTGCCGTCATCGATCTGCACCATCAGCTCCTTCCCGATGCCATCACCTTACCCTCGCTCTGGATCGGGATCGGGCTTGCGTTGGTCGCCGTGAACACCGATCTGCGCAGCAGCGTGATCGGTGCGATGGCGGGTTATTTGAGCCTTTGGTCGGTGTACCAGGGCTTCCGGCTGCTGACCGGACGCGAAGGCATGGGTTACGGCGACTTCAAGCTGCTGGCGATGCTGGGCGCATGGCTGGGATGGCAATACCTACCCGCAATCATCATCGTTTCGTCATTGGTCGGTGCCGTGGTAGGTGTGGGCCTGATCGCCATCCGCGGGCGCGATCGCGCGGCACCGCTCCCTTTCGGTCCCTTTCTGGCGGCAGCCGGCTGGATTACCCTGCTCTGGGGTGAGCAGATCAACCAAAGCTATCTCGCCTTCTCTGGCCTAGCTTAAGTAAGGATTACAAGGCTCCATGGGCCCCGGGGCCGAACTCGAACGGCTCTCACACTCAAGGAAGCATGAGCAGACCCCTGGTAGTAGGCCTCACCGGCGGAATCGGCAGCGGCAAATCGGCGGTCGCAGATCGCTTCCGGGCCCTGGATGTACCGGTGATCGACACCGATGTCATCGCCCGCGAGCAGGTGAGCCCGGGTCAGCCGGCGCTGGAGCAGATACGTGCCACCTTTGGCGATGAATGCCTGCAGTCCGATGGCAGCCTCGACCGCGCCGAGCTCCGACGGCGGGTATTCGCCCAACCGCGATTGCGGGCGGCCCTCGAAGCTCTCTTGCATCCGCGGATCCGCCAGGAGGTGAGCCTGCGGCTGGCGACGCTAGAGGCTTCCTACTGCGTCGTGGTGGTGCCCTTGTTGGTGGAATCGGGCATGAACACCATGATGGATCGCATTGTGGTGGTGGACGTACCGGAATCGGTTCAGGTCGACAGAGTGCAGCGCCGGGACGATATCGACGCCGAGTTGGCGGCGCGCATCGTGACTGCCCAGGCCTCCCGGGACAAACGGCTGGCCATCGCAGACTACGTGATCAACAATGCCGGCCCCCTCGAGGACCTGGATGCACAAGTCGCGCACGTCGACCGGACCTTGCGCAGTGAGGCGGCCTCGAGGGCATAGCTGACCGTCGCCCCGCCCCCCGGGATGGAAGTCACACCGCGCTTTTGGGATCATGCGCCACCAAGTGGCCTTCGGTTCGTGAAATCGCCACGTTCTTCCAAACAACGGTGGCAGTGTGGACGAAAGCAAGATCTGCTACGACAACCCCTTGAATGAACGGGTGCGTACTATGCTACGGCTCGAGTTCATGTTCGAGCAGCTCGGCCATGCCTACGTCGGCGATGCGCCTTGGAACACGCGCAACGCACTGACCGCTTACTTCGATACCTACAACCTGGTCACCCGCAATGAGATCAAGTCCGATCTGCTGCAGGAGCTCGATCGACACCACACTAATCTCTCTCGTCTGGCGGAACGGCCCGGCGTGGATCCGGGGGCGCTACGAGAGGTGTTGCGAGACATCGCCGAGGTCCGTGAGCAGCTCCATGCGGCGCCATTGGCCAGCGCCGAGGGCATTCGCTATAACGAGTTCCTGACCTCGATCCGCCAGCGCAGCAGCATCCCCGGCGGCACCTGCAGCTTCGATCTGCCCGCACTGCATCACTGGCTCTATCAGAACGATGCCGACACCCGTCGCCAGACCTTGGAGCAGTGGCACGCACCGCTGGCGCCTTTACGACAAACAGTGGAACTACTTTTGCGGCTGATCAGGGGCAGCACCACAGCCACCGCGGAGGTCGCCGAGCGGGGCTTCTTTCAGCGATCGGTGGATGGCAGCGCACCGGCACAGCTAGCGCGGGTTTTCGTTCCCAAGGGCAGTAATGTCTATCCCGAGTTCAGCGGCGGCAAGCACCGCTTCTCGCTGCGCTTCATGGAGCTTCCAAATCCGAACGCCCGCGCGACCCAAGCCGAATGGGACGTGCCGTTCGAGCTCGCCTGCTGCGTCATCTAGGGAGGCACTGGTCAAACCGTGCATGCGCCGGGTTTCGGCGTTTCGCGCTGCCGCGCGTCACCAACGTGAAACTTCCATCATTTCGGTGATGACTTCGTTCAGCGACACGTCGGCGTTGTCGAGAATGCACACCAGGTTGGCCACGCAGCAGATGGAGAGGGACTCTCCGCGAACAATCCACGCCCGCGGCGGCGTCCACCCTCGCATGCCTGAGAACATGGAGAGCTGATCGGCGTTGCCCTGAACCATACGCCGATACTCGTGCGTGAATTGCACCAGGGTCGCAAGCTGCTCTTCCGGAACCACGCCAAGCCCGTCGACCAGACTGCCATCATCCCGAAAACGTGCCGCCGCCAATACCCCATCCAGGATCAGCAAGCGCTTGATCATGGCTAGCCGAGAGCCTCACACGTCGCCTCGTAGTCGGCCTTGCGATTGCTGCAGACCACACCCTGCAGGGTGGCCGGACCTCCCGTCTTGGAGCCGACTTCGGTGCCCACGATGGTGACGGACCAATCCATGCCCACCAGGGTGAAATTGCGGATGGGATAGAAGCCGGTGGTCTTAGTGGTCATTTCCCAACCCCTCGCTTGCATGGTGGCAATATTGAGATTGGCCGCACACATGTGAGCCACCAAATCGAGGACATCCTCCCGCAGGCCGCTGTCGCGGGCTGTCAGGTGCCGCAACAACGCCCCGCTGGCAGAGCACTCGAATGCCGCGATCGCACCCGGCAATGACATCAGTTCATCGAGTTCCTTCATTCAGGGCTCCCGAGCCCGGTCGCTGTCGGCCGGGGTTTGATCCTTACACCAAATCGACCGGGGCATCAGCCAGGCGCTCCATGAGCTCAGCCATGATCACGTTCAATGACGCTCCCGTGTTGTCCAACATGCAGAATACATTCGCCACCGCGCAGACGGTGTATTCGGGTCCGGTGACGAACCAGCCGCGAACCGGCGACAGACCCGCGCCATCGCCGGCGATTCGTGACAGCATGCGGCCCTGCATGGTGGCACTCATGAGCGTGGCGCGGCACATGATCGACGCCATCCGCGCCCACTCCTCGGTAAGGTTGCCCTTGAAGGCGAAGCGATCACCGCGAAATGAGAACTCGCCAGCGGCGATCACGCCAGGCTTGGAAACGAGATCGGAGACTATGCTCACCACAATCCTCCCCGGGTCAGCCGCAGGCCCGGGCGCACGTCGTGCCCGCACCGATGATAGACGTCACCAACCGGCAATAACAAACTCTTGCGACAGCCGTCGTCGCCATGGCCAGGACTAATCAGCACGCCCATGCAGGATGCCCTGCGGGCCTGCTGCGCCGGCTGGCTGCGATGGTGTACGACACCTTGGTGATCGTCGCCCTGGAGATGACGGCAACCCTGCTGGCACTGGCGTTGGCCGAGGGCGACGCGTTCTCCGCCGGCAACAATCTGTATCGGCTCTATCTGCTGCTGGTAGCCTTCGGGTTCTTCGGCTGGTTCTGGACCCACGGCGGCCAGACGCTGGGCATGCGGGCATGGCGGCTGCGAGTGGTGGCAGAGGACGGTGGCTCGATCAGCTGGGCTCAAGCCGGCCAGCGGTTTGTCGGCGCGGTGCTGGCGGCTCTACCCCTTGGTGTGGGATATCTGTGGATGTGCTTCGCTCCCGATCATCGCACCTGGCACGACAAGCTCTCTCGCAGCTTGATCATCTATGAACCACGGCGGCCGTGAGTTGGCTGCGTTCGCCACGCAACCGCAAGCCTGCCCCAGCCCCGACCATGCGCGGTGGCCCCCAGGTCAAGGGGCAATCCCGGCACGCAACCAAAGCCTGCAAAAAACACTTGCCACTGCCGTGACGTGGACACCAGCTAGCGAGAACGATTGAGAGCGACCAGCGCCGCCAGGAAGAATATGGTGGGCGGCAGCGCGGTCGCCAGGAACGGCGACAAGTCATACACCAGCCCAACGCTGGCAAGGGTTTGCGTGACCAGGTAGTACAACAACCCTACCATTACGCCGGCGAACAAGCGCTGGCCCGCAGCAGAGCTTCGCAGCGGCCCGAATACAAATGGCATCGCCACGAACAGCATGACCAGATTGCTCAGCGGAGACAGCAGCTTGCCCCACAGGGCCAGGCGATATGGACTAGCGTCCAGACCATTGCGGTGCAGGTAGTCGCTGTACACGTAGAGATCCTGCGCCGACATCTCGTGGGGATCCAGCACCAGCACCTCGAGTAGCCTTGGGCTCAGTAGCGAGCTCCAGGCTCGCTCGGCAACGGTCCTGCGGGAAGTACCCAGAGGCCCCAGCTCGGTTTCCGTGACCTCCAGCAGCCGCCAGCCTTCCCCCTCGTACACGGCCCTGCGCGCGCGAGCCACGCTGCGCAGGCTAGTGCCGTCTTCGGAGAGCTCATAGAGCACCAGGTTGGCAAGCTCCCCACTGGGCTCGACGTCGCGAACCTGCACCAGCAACTGGGCCTCCCGGACCCAGAAACCGCGACCTCCTCGAATGCTGAGGGTACGACCTCGGGCTTCCGCCCGCGCCTCCTCAGCCCGCTTCGACATGGTGGGCGCAACGGACTCCGCCAGCAGTGCCGTCAGCAGCACGATGACCATGCCTGGAACCAGTGTAGCGACGACGATGCGCAGCTTCGACCAGCCGCCGGCCCGCATCGCCACCAGCTCGCTGCCCGCCGCCAAGGCGCCCATGCCCATCAAGCCACCCAGGAGCAGTGCCATGGGCATGCGCTCTACGGCCCGTTGGGGGAAGGTGTAGATGAG
The DNA here is from genome assembly GCA_964563515.1 of uncultured Candidatus Competibacteraceae bacterium. Classification (GTDB taxonomy): domain Bacteria; phylum Pseudomonadota; class Gammaproteobacteria; order Competibacterales; family JAHEDQ01; genus CAZLYT01. The sequence continues at coordinate 5,523 of CAZLYT010000544.1, forward strand.
ATAATGGGCGATCTGGACCACGCCATACTCGCCCTCGCCAATGCGGTCCAGCTCCCGCATGAAAGCAAAAAAGCTCTCCACGGCCAGCAACACCAACAGGCTGATGAGGGTAGTCACCATGACCTGGCGAAAGACGTAGCGGTCGAGCTGTTTCACCGCCTCAACCGGGTCCTACCATTGCACCTGGGCTGGAGCCGGGCAGCCGCGGCCGGTAGGGTCCGCCAGCGAAGCCAATCCCGCCCACCAACATGAGCCCGTGTACCCACCAGTAGCCAATCGCCGCCGGCAGCGCTCCCGCTTCCAGCCAGATGCGTGCAAGCCCGAGCAGGTTCACGTAGACGACGAAATACAACACCGCCAGCACCACACGCCCGTAACGCCCCTCGCGCGGTCGCGCGTGCGCCAACGGCGGCGCCACCAGCATCAACACCAGCGCAACCACGGGGGGCGCCAACCGCCAGTGCAGCTCCGCCACGCTCTCGAGATCAGACGCCGCGAGTAGCACAGACAGCGGCATCTCGTCCTGACTGAGCTCGGAGGCGGTCGGGTCACCAGGTTCCAGCAACACCCGCATGCGCTCGAACTCAACTCGCCGCATCTCGGCTCCGCCTGGGCGCAGCTCGACCCGCTCGCCCTGTTCCAGATCGACATAGCGCCCCCCGGTGGCGGGATCGATGTACTGGCGGCCAGTAGCTGCCACCGTCACTTGATCGCTCTCGGCTTCCCGCAGCTGGATGAAAACTCCCTGGAGATCGCCCGAACGCGCATCCACCCCCTCGCTGTACGCTACCGCGCGACCACCGTGCATCTCGCGGAACTGGCCGGGCTCGGTCAACATGATTGCGGCTGACTGCTCGGCACGCAGCGCCAGCTCGCTGGCAAGCCGCAATGCCCACGGGGCGCCATATAGGGAGAACCAAGTGAGGCCCACGACCAACGGCAGCCCGAACAGCAGGATGCTGCGGTAGAAGTGCCGCGGCCCGACACCGCAGGCCATCATTGCGGTCATCTCGCTATCCCGGTAGAGGCGACCCAGGGCGAGCATGACCCCCAACAACAGGCCCAGCGGTACCAGGACTGCGAGCAGCGGCACTGACTGCAGCGCCAGCAGTGCCACCACCGCATCACCGGGTATGCGTCCCTCGGCCACGCCGCCAAGAAAACGCGCCAGGGTGTTGACGATGGAGATGGCTGCCAGCACGGTCAACACGGCCAGAAAAGTCTGCGCGATCTCTCGCGCCAGGTAGCGATCGACTACGGTAAACAAAGCTCCAGATCCGCGCAGGCTGTCGTGACGATGGCACACCATTCAGGCTCGGGGGCGCTGCTATACTCGGGCGCGGTTGGACCGGCCGCCGGGCAAGGCGCGAAGCGCTCGATTATAGGCCCTCGACTCATCCTCCGCCCGCCGCGCCGCAGCCGGGGGGTGGGCAGCAACCAGGAGTAGCCAATGGAGTTCACGGTCAAGAGCGGAAGCCCTGAGAAGCAGCGCACCGCGTGCATCGTCGTCGGAGTGTATGAGTCGCGTCGACTCAGTCCCACGGCGGAACAGCTTGACCAGGCCAGCGGCGGTGCCTTGAGCAGCGTCATGCGGCGAGGTGACCTGGAGGGCAAGCTGGGTGACGTCCTGTTGCTGCATGCGGTACCGCAACTGGCCGCCGAACGGGTGCTCCTGGTGGGCTGCGGTCGAGAGCGGGACCTGGACCACAATCGCTACCAACAGATCTGCGCGGACAGCGTCAAACGGCTCGACAACACCGGCTCGGCGGAAGCCATCAGCTACTTGACCGAGCTACACGTCAAGGGCCGCGACCTGAACTGGAAGGTGGAGCAGGCGGTTCTGGCGGCCCGTGACGCCCGGTATCGCTTCGACGAGCTCAAGAGCAAAAAATCCGAGCTCCGCCGTCCACTGCGAAAGCTGGTGCTGGCAGTCCCCGGTCGCCGCGACCTGGCCTCTGCCGAGCACACCGTGCAGGTCGCAGTCGCCATCGCCGAGGGCGTGCGACTGGCGAAGGACCTGGGCAATCTCGCACCCAATGTCTGCACCCCCACCTATCTGGCGGATCGCGCCAAGACGATGGCACAGGCCTACGACCCACTTACGGTCAAGATCATCGACCGCAAGGAGATGGAGAAGCTCGGGATGGGTGCGTTGCTTTCCGTCGCGCGCGGCAGCGCGGAGCCGCCCAAGCTGGTGGTTTTCGAGTACCGCAACGGCCCCAAGGACCAGAAGCCCGTGGTGCTGGTGGGCAAGGGCGTGACGTTCGATAGTGGCGGCATATCCATCAAGCCCGCCAAGGCCATGGATGAGATGAAGTTCGATATGTGTGGCGCAGCCAGCGTGTTCGGCACCGTACAGGCCTGCGCCGATCTACAGCTACCGGTCAACTTGGTCGGCCTGGTACCCGCGACTGAGAACCTACCCAGCGGGACCGCGACCAAGCCCGGCGACGTGGTGACCTCCCTGTCGGGGCAGACCATCGAGATTCTGAACACCGATGCGGAGGGGCGGCTGATCCTCTGCGACGCATTGACCTACGCCGAGCGCTACGAACCGACCGCGGTGGTGGATATTGCAACTCTTACCGGCGCCATCGTCGTGGCGCTCGGTAGGTCGCCACACGGGCTCTTCAGCAATCACCAGCCGTTGGCCCACGAGCTATTGGCCGCCGGCCAGGAGGCTGCCGATCGGGCCTGGGAAATGCCCCTTTGGGACGAGTATCAGGAGCAGCTCAAGACCAACTTCGCCGACATGGCGAACATCGGCGGACCGGACGGGGGCGCCATAACTGCGGCGAGCTTTCTGGCCCGTTTCACCAGCAAATACCACTGGGCTCACCTGGATATCGCCGGTACTGCGTGGAAGGGGGGTGATCAGAAGGGCGCCACTGGCCGGCCCGTGCCGCTGTTGACGCACTTCATACTGCACCGGAGCAAGCCCACGAGCTGAGGCTAGATGTCGGCCCAGCAGCCGATCCGAGCCCTGGTCGGGTGGGACTCGAATGATGGGCGCAGCCGGATACGGCAGGCAGTCATCTGAGTAAGCTCGCAAGGGTGCATTAGGCGGTAAGCACCATCTGGCGCCGCCCCGGACCGGATTGCGCTGCGCTGATCCGCCCTCTGCGTTGGAAGTCTTGATTTGGAAGCGGCGCTCAATCGCTCCCGGTCCGGCGTTCCTGCTGCTCCTCCCGATCCTTTGCCAGTGCGCAGGATTCCAGATCGGGCAGCTTCGCCTCACCGGGCTCGACACCCACCTGGCGCAGCATGCCGCTGAGCTGTTCGACCCGTTGATCCAGCGCGCGAACGTGATCGAGCATCCGATCAATGGCGTTGGCCACGGGATCAGGCATCTCGGGGGTCGTGCCGTAGGCGTCGAAACCGATTTTGGCCGCGAAGGCCCGTCGTCGCTCCGCGGCAGCATCACCCGCTGCCCGGGTCACGGTGCGACCTGGTACCCCGACCACCGTGGCCCCGGCCGGTACTTCCTTGACCACCACGGAGTTCGAACCGATGCGGGCGCCGGTGCCGATCACGATCGGTCCCAGAATCTTGGCCCCGGCTCCCACGATCACGTTGTCACGCAGCGTGGGATGACGCTTGCCCTTTTGCCAGCTGGTGCCGCCAAGGGTGACGCCGTGATACAGCGTGCAGTCATCGCCTACCTCGGCAGTCTCGCCAATCACCACCCCCATCCCGTGGTCGATGAAAAAACGCCGCCCGATCTTGGCCCCAGGATGAATCTCGATGCCCGTCAGCCAGCGCGCGAGCGTCGAGGTCGCCCGGGCAAGCCACTTGAGGCCACGGGTCCACAGCCCATGACTCAGGCGATGAAACAGCAAGGCGTGCAGGCCGGGATAGGTGGTGATGATCTCGAAGACATTACGCGCCGCCGGGTCGCGGTCGAAGACGCAATAAATATCCTCCCGAACTCTTTCGAACATAGTTCTCCCCTGTTGCACTGCGATACGGGCCCAAATTGCTGAGCAGTATAGTCAAGAATTGCCCGGGTGCCGATCACGACTCGATACAGCACCGGGTTCAGGTTCCGTCTGCCGCTCCATGCTGTCCTCGACTGCACTCAGGATGCCGCGAAGAATATCAACCTCGGTGCGCTCCGGAGCAGCTCGGACCAGCAGCCGGCGCAAACGACGCATGACTCGACCTGGCCGCTCCGGGTGCAAGAACTCGGATCGAATCAGCACCCGGTAGAGATGCTCGTGCAGCGCGGCCAGCGCTTCTGCCGAGGCCAGCTGATCTCGCACCATCACCGGAACGGCGCCCTGCAAGAGCGCCATCCGCACCTCGTAGGCGCAGACCTGCACCGCCGCCGCGAGATTCAAGGAGCCGAACTCGGGATCGGTCGGAATGTGCAGCAGCGCATTGCACCGCTCGAGCTCGGCATTGGTCAAACCGCTACGCTCACGGCCGAACACCAGCGCGCCCGCGCTACCAAGCGGGAGCGTCACCAGCCGACGCGCGGCCTCCCGAGGATCCAGCGCCGGCCATGGTAGGCGGCGAAGCCGAGCCGAGGCGCCCACCACCCATTGACAGCCGACCAGTGCCTGGTCCAGATCATCGTGCTGCATTGCCGCGGCAAGCAGATCGCTGGCTCCCGACGCCCGTTCCTGGGCCACCTCGGCGAGATGATCGACCCCACCGACCAGGCGCAAGCGCTGCAGCCCCATGGTTTTCATCGCCCTGGCCGCGGCACCGATGTTGCCAGGATGGCTCGGTTCTACCAGCACCACCCGGATCCCCTCCAAGCGTGCCCTGGCGGCGGCATCCAGCGTCCCAGGCTGCGCGTTCACGCCTCCGGCCCCGAAGAGCGTGGGGACAGTCCTGGGCAGCCTTTGCTAGAATCCGACCCCGCGCCGGCAGCCGAGACGCCTGTCACCGCCTTCCGGCCGACGCCTAGAGCGCCGAAGAGGCTCCGAGCTCCATGCATCCCACGGTGACCATCGCCACCCGCGCGGCGCGGGCTGCGGGCCGAATCATGCTGCGCCACCTGGATCAGATCGATCGGGTGGCGGTGGCCGAGAAAGGGCCCCACGATTTCGTCAGCGACGTCGACCGCGAGGCTGAGGCGGAGATCATCCGCGTCATACGTTCGGCCCATCCTGGTCACGCGATCCTGGCTGAGGAGAGCGGAGCCTTGGCCGGCGACGAGCACGAGTGGATCGTCGATCCCCTGGACGGCACCACCAACTACCTGCGCGGGATCCCTCACTTTGCCGTCGCCATCGCCTTCAGGCACAGCGGGCGGCTGGAATCGGCGGTGGTCTACGACCCGCTTCGTGAGGAGCTCTTCACTGCCGCGCGGGGGCGAGGTGCCCATCTCAATGACCGCCGCATGCGCGTCAGCGGGCGCGTTGGACTGCGCGATGCCATCCTGGGGACCGGGTTTCCGTTCCGGCGTCGAAGCGTACTCGAGCACTACCTCGGCACCTTTCGAACCATGCTCAAGGACGCCGGTGACATCCGCCGGGCCGGCTCGGCGTCGCTGGATCTGGCCTATGTTGCCGCCGGGCGCTTCGACGGCTTCTGGGAGTTTGGCCTGGCGCCCTGGGATCTCGCCCCCGGGGCGCTGCTGGTGCAGGAAGCTGGAGGGCTGGTGAGCGACTTCGGCGGCGGTCACGGCTTTCTGGATAGCGGCAACGTGGTGGCGGCGACTCCCAAAGTGTTGAAGCCGATGCTGCAGCGCCTGCACAGCTGCCTCCCGCCTGAGCTGCAACGCTGAGCTGTCGGCGCAAAGGTAGCGCCGGCGCTTGCACCACTCTATCGACCGTGATATGCAACTTTGCAGTGATGCCGGTGCCTCGCGGCACTCTGCACCCAGGAGGAAAACAAGTGAGGAATACAAGCACATGAGAAGAACGGTACTCGCGGTGATTGTGCCGCCTGCGGCCGTGTGGCATTACGGTCGTGCCAAATCCACGGCCGGCCCTATCGCCTTGTTCTGGTTGACGTCCATCGTCGGAATTTTCTATGGCTTGACCGGCGGACCGACTCTTGCCGAAGGCGTGAGCTGGCTCACGGTGGCGCTCGCGGTGTTCCTGTGGGTCGCCTCCTCGGTGTGGGCCCGTTTGGTGGTGAGCGGAGTGGACCAGGATCGCGTGGCAGCTTCGGAAAGCACGCAGGTGCATCAGGTCGATCCGGAAACCTACACCGGGGACCCGTTCAGCCAAATTCGACGCTGATGGCTCAGCGTCTCGGCGGCCCGATCAGGGCGCCTGATCAGCGGCGTCACGCTGCTCTTCCTTGCCCGGCACCATGTCTTGGCGGTTGACGCCTAGGGCCAAGGCCAGCGCGCTAGCGATGTACACCGACGAGTAGGTGCCGACCACGATCCCCACTACCAGCGCCAGCGAGAACCCGAAGATCGTGTCCCCACCCCAGACCAGCAGGCTGGTCAGCACCAGCAGCGTGGTCACACCGGTAATGATGGTGCGCGACAGGGTCTGATTGAGGGAGCGGTTCATCACCTCAAACGTGTCGGCGCGACGCATGATCCGGAAATTGTCCCGAATGCGGTCGAACACCACGATGGTGTCGTTCAAGGAGTAGCCGATCACGGCCAGCAGCGCGGCCAGGACAGTGAGATCGAACTCGATCTGAAACACCGTGAAAACGCCGATGGTGATAATCACGTCGTGGGTCAAGGCCGCCACGGAGCCCAAGGCGAAGCGCTTCTCGAAGCGAAAGGCGACGTACATCAGCACGCCGATCAGGGCAAACAGAACCGCTAGCCCACCGTCCTCCGCAAGCTCATCGCCCACCTGCGGACCAACGAACTCCACCCGACGCAGCTCCAGCCCAGCGCCGGCCTGAGCCTCCAGTGCAGTCAGCACCTCGGAGCTCACGTCGGCGCTGTTGAGCCCTTCCCGGGGGGCGATGCGTATCAGGACCTCACGTGCCCCGCCGAAGTACTGGACCTGAGCATCGCCGAAACCCGCCTCTGCCAGCGCGCTACGAACCGGTCCCAGATCCACGGTATCCGGGTAGGCGACCTCGATCAGCGTACCGCCGGTGAAGTCGATGCCGAGCGGCATCCCGCGAAACGCCAGCGAACCCAGGGAGATCGCAATCAGGATCAGCGACACCGCGTAAGTTGCCCGACGCTTGCCGAGAAAATCTATGTTGGTTTGGCGCTTGAAGATTTCCATGTCGTTTCCTATCTGACCAACGCTATATCGATGCCGCGCCGGCTCCGCGAATCATTACGGCTCGCACTGACAGAGTGCGAGCGCTATATGGACAAGCGCTGTACGCGTTTGCCGCCGTATATCAAATTGATCACGGCACGAGTGCCCATGATGGCCGTGAACATGGAGCACAAGATTCCAATGGAGAGGGTGACCGCAAAACCCTTGATTGGTCCGGTGCCAAAACCGAACAGCACGAGTGCCGCCAGCAGCGTGGTGATATTGGAATCGGCGATGGTGGCGAGCGCCTTCTCGTAACCCGCGTGGATTGACGCCTGGGGCGTGTTGCCGACCCTGAGCTCTTCACGGATGCGCTCGAATATCAACACGTTGGCATCGACCGCCATGCCTACTGTGAGGACGATGCCGGCGATACCCGGCAACGTCAGCGTGGCCTGCAACATGGACAGCACCGCGACCATCAAGACCAGATTGAACGCCAATGCCAGATTTGCCACCAGCCCGAACAAGCGGTAGTAGACGGCCATGAACACCACGACAAAGAGGAATCCGACAACCACTGCCTCGATGCCGCGATTGATGTTCTCCTGGCCCAAGCTGGGCCCGACGGTGCGCTCCTCGACGATGTCCACCGGCGCCGCCAATGCACCAGCTCGTAGCAGCAGGGCGAGATCGCGGGCCTCGTTGGTGCTATCGAGCCCGGTGATCTGGAAGCGCTTGCTGAGCCGTTCCCGGATTCGCGCGATATTGATCACCTCTTCCACCTGACGCGAGGCCTTGCGTACCGCGCCATCGATCACTGTGGTCTCGCTCTTGTTCTCGATGAACACCACCGCCATCAAGCGGCCGACGTTGTCCTTGGTGGCGTCGCTGAAGCGGCGTGCGCCACGGCTGTCCAGAGTGATGAACACCGCCGGACCGCCGGTTTGCTGGTCGATGCCCGAGGCGGCGTCGGTGATGTAGTCGCCGGTCAGCATCACCTGACGCTCCAGCAGCACAGGTTGACCATTGCGCTCGTAATAGAGCCGCGAGCCGGCGGGCACGCGTCCGGTGGAGGCAACCTCCGCGGCGCTGTGGTCCTCGTCCACTAGCCGGAACTCGAGCGTCGCGGTGGCTCCCAGGATCTCCTTGGCCCGTGCCGTGTCCTGCACCCCCGGCAATTGCACGACAATGCGGTCGGCGCCCTGCTGTTGGATCACCGGTTCGGCAACGCCGAGCTCGTTCACCCGGTTGCGCAAGGTGGTGATGTTCTGCTGCAGCGCGAACCGGCGCAGCTCCTCGAGCTCGGCTTCACCCAGGCGAGCCGTGAGAGTGAGCGATTCCGGCTGGGTCTGAAAGTCGAGGCCGCGATTCTGCTCCGAGAGCAGCGCCTCCGCCTGCTCTAGATCCGCGGCGTCTCGGAAACGAGCGACAATGCCCCCGCCGGGCGCGCGATCGACGCTCAGGTAGCGGATGCGCTGGCTGCGTAGCTCGGTGCGGAAATCGGCGGCGTAGCTCTCCTCACGTTGGCGAACCGCGGTCGCCACGTCCACCTCCATCAGAAAATGCACGCCACCGCGCAGATCCAGCCCCAGGTACATGGGCAACCCGTTGATGGCCCGCAGCCATTGCGGTGCCGCAGGCGCCAAATTCAGTGCCACCGTATAGCCGGGACCGAGAGCTTGAGCGATGAAATCGGAGGCCTCCAGCTGGGACTCGGTGTCGCGCAGCCGAATCAGCAACCGCTCGCCCTCCAAGGCCAGCGATTTGACGCTGATACCGTGCTGGCGCAAGAGGTCCTCAACCCGGCTCTGCACCGCGGTGTCAAGGGACGCCCCCCGGTTCGGGGACACCTGCACCGCGGGGTCTTCTCCGTAGAGATTGGGTAGCGAATAGAGCATCCCCACCAGCAACACGGCAACGACGAGAATGTATTTCCACAACGGGTAGCGGTTCAGCATATGAGCTCGCGCGCCAGGGCCGGACGCGACCCTGGTGGGCACGGCTGGCCAGTATTGGGAGGATTGTTAGGGAGACGCTGATCAATCCTTGCGGCGGTTTGGTCAGGGTTTCCCTATAGATTCTTGGTGGTGCCCTTCGGCATCACGGCAGCCACAGACTGCCTCTGAACCTTCAAGGTAACGTTATCGGCGGCTTCCAGCAGGATGAAGTTGTCGCCCACCTCGGCAATACGCCCCAGCAAGCCACCATTGGTCACCACCTCGTCACCCTTCTTCAGCGCTTCCACCATGGCCTTGTGCTCTTTGGCGCGCTTGGTTTGCGGGCGAATCAGCAGAAAGTAGAAGATGACGATCAGCAGGATCGGGAATATCAGCCCCATGAGGCCCCCGCCTTGGGGTGCAGCCTGCTGGGCCATGGCGTCGGCAAGAAAGAACTTCGAGATTGTTTCCATGATGGTCGCCTTGATTGGGGGACGAGCGAGCCGCTGCTCAGAGCTTCACGGGCGGTGCGCATCCATGCACCGACGGCCCCGCACCGCGCAAATGCGGTTCCGAAGGGTCAAGGAGCTGCGGAAAAGCGCATATCATAGAACCCGTCCACAAACTCGTCCAAGCGGGCCTGCGCCACGGCGCCCTGCAGCCCACGCATGAGCTCCTGGTAGTAGTGCAGGTTGTGGATGGTATTGAGCCGGTGACCGAAAATCTCGTCGCAGGCGGCCAAGTGGCGCAGATAGGCCCGGCTGTAATGGCGGCAGGTATAGCAGCCGCAGGCTTCATCCACCGGTCGGTTGTCGGTGCGGTACTGGGCGTTGCGCAGGCGAAGCACCCCGTGGCGGGTAAATAGATGCGCGTTGCGGGCATTGCGCGTGGGCATCACGCAGTCGAACAGGTCCACGCCTCGGCGCACCGCCTCCACGATGTCCTCCGGCCTGCCAACTCCCATGAGATAGCGCGGCGCACCCGTCGAGAGCTCCGGGATGGTGGCCTCCAGGATCTGATTGCGCTCATGTTCGGGCTCCCCCACGGACAAACCGCCAATGGCATAGCCGTCGAAGCCCATGCTGACCAAAGCTCGAGCCGAGGCCTGTCGCAGGCCTTCGTGCACACCGCCTTGAACGATGCCGAACAACGCCGCGGAGGCGTCCCCGTGGGCCTCGCGGCAGCGGCCCGCCCAGCGCAGCGACAGCTCCATGGAGGCGCTTGCCACCGCGGCCTCGGCCGGAAACGGGGTGCATTCATCGAGGACCATGACCACGTCAGCGCCCAGCGCGTGCTGCACGGCCACCGAGGACTCGGGGCTGAGAAACACCGCTGCCCCGTCCACTGGAGAGCGAAAGTGAACGCCCTCCTCGTCGATACGGCGCATCTTGGCCAGGCTCCACACCTGAAACCCTCCGGAGTCGGTGAGGATCGGCCCGTCCCAATGCATGAAATCGTGCAGATCACCGTGCAGCGCCACCACCTCGGTCCCGGGACGCAGCATGAGATGAAAGGTGTTGCTCAGAATGATCTCGGCCCCCAACGCCCGCAGCTCCTCGGGGCTTACCGCTTTCACCGTGCCATAGGTGCCAACGGGCATGAAGGCTGGCGTCTGCACCTCGCCGCGGGCGAAACGCATACTTCCGCGGCGCGCGGCGCCAGCGGTTGCCAATAAATCGAACTTCACACCGGCTTCCACCAAGGACCGTGCGCGTCCATGTCATTGGGCGCAGTCATTCCGCCACCGTCATGCCGTCGACCCGGCGCAGTCCCCGCGGCAACAAGGGCCCCCGACGACCCCGCTCGCCCCGGTAGGCCTCCAGATCCCCAGGCCGCAGCCGCATCTGGCGCTTGCCACAGAGCAGCACCAAATCGCGTCCGGGTGGTACACAGGCAAGCGCCACCAGCCGATCCTCGCCACCTTTGCGCAGACCTATGACCCGGTTGCCCTTGCCCCGGGCCAACCGGGGCAGATCGGTCGTCGGGAAGGCGAGCATGTGACCGTCGTTGGTCGCCGCCACCAGGAGCTCGCCATCCGTTCCGGAAACCTTGCACGGTGGCAGCAAGCTGGCGCCGGCCGCTAACGTCACCACCAACTTGCCGGCACGATTGCGGGACAGCAGCTCGTCGAATCGCACCACGAAGCCGTAGCCTTGATCGGTGGCGAGCACCCACAGATCGGCCTCGGCGCCCATCATCACCGCGTCGAAGCTGGCGCCGTTGGGCGAGCTCAGGCGCCCAGTCAGCGGTTCGCCATGACCCCGGGCCGACGCCAGGCCGTGGGCGGCCAGGGTGTAGGTACGGCCGGTGGAGTCCAGAAACACCACCTGTTGGCTGCTGCGGCCGGTGGCGGCGGCGCGGAAGCCGTCGCCGCTCTTGTAGGTGAGCGATTGTGGATCCACCTCGTGCCCCTTGGCGGCGCGGACCCAGCCCTTCTGCGACAAGATCACCGTGACCGGCTCGCTGGGGATGAGCTCGGTGTTGTCCAGCGGCCGGGCGGCCTCGCGCTGCACCAAACGCGACCTACGATCGTCACCGTAGCTCTCGGCATCGGACTCGATCTCCTCCTGAACCAAGTCTCGCAAGCACTGCTCCGAGGCCAGGATGGCCTCGATACGCTCGGCCTCCTCGGCCAATTCCTTCTGCTCGCCGCGGATCTTCATCTCCTCGAGCCGCGCCAACTGGCGCAAGCGCGTCTCGAGGACAAAGTTGGCCTGGGCCTCGCTGAGACCGAAACCAGCCATCAGCGCGGACTTGGGCTCATCCTCGGTGCGGATGATCCGGATCACCTGGTCCAGATTCAAAAAGGCGATCAGCAGCCCTTCCAACAAGTGCAGCCGGTCGCGCACCTTGCCCAGGCGATGCTCCAGCCGCCGCCGCACGGTGCGAGTGCGAAACTCCAACCACTCCAGCAGCAGCTCGCGCAGCCCGCGCACCCCCGGCCGGCCGTCGAGACCGATCAGATTGAGGTTGACCCGATAGCTGCGCTCCAGGTCGGTGGTCGCGAAGAGGTGCGCCATCAAGCGCTCTAGGTCAACCCGATTGGAGCGCGGGGTGATCACCAAACGCGTCGGGCTCTCGTGGTCGGACTCATCGCGCAGGTCCTCCACCATGGGCAGCTTCTTGGCCGCCATCTGAGCGGCGATCTGCTCCAGCACCTTGGCACCGGAGACCTGGTAGGGCAGCTCCGTAACCACCACATCACCGGTGTCGCGCTCGCGCTCCCAGGCGGCTCGCACCCGTACCGAGCCGTTGCCGGTGGTGTAGAGCTGGCGCAAATCCTCGCGGCTGCTGATGATCTCCGCACCGGTTGGATAGTCCGGACCCTGGACGTGGCCCAACAGCGTATCCAGATCCGTCTCCGGGTGCTGCAACAACTGGACGCACGCGGCGGCGACCTCGCGGAGGTTGTGGGGAGGAATGTCCGTCGACATGCCCACGGCAATCCCCATGGTGCCGTTGAGTAGGACATTCGGCAGCCGCGCCGGCAACACTGCCGGCTCATCCATCGTCCCGTCGAAGTTTGGCACCCAATCGACAGTGCCCTGCTCTAGCTCCTGCAGCAGCAGCCGGGCGTAGGCCGACAACCGGGCCTCCGTGTAACGCATGGCGGCAAAGGACTTGGGGTCATCGGGCGATCCCCAGTTGCCCTGGCCGTCCACCAACGGATAGCGATAGGAGAAGGCCTGGGCCATGAGCACCATGGCCTCGTAGCAGGCGGTGTCGCCGTGGGGGTGATATTTGCCCAGCACGTCGCCGATGGTGCGGGCGGATTTCTTGGGCTTGGAGCCGGCCGAGAGCCCGAGCTCGGACATGGCGTAGACGATGCGCCGTTGTACCGGCTTCAAGCCGTCGCCCAGGTACGGCAAAGCGCGGTCGAGGATGACGTACATGGAGTAGTCGAGGTACGCCTTCTCGGTGAAACGCCCCAGAGGCTGACGCTCGCTCTCGGGGGCCAGAATGGTTTGGTCGCTCATTTCGTCAACGGTCGTTCTGCCCAGGTAAGATTCATGTGATCAGACCACTTCGGCCAGATCGCCCTTCTGCTCCAGCCAGGCCCGGCGGTCGGCGGCACGTTTGCGTGCCAGCAGCAGGTCCATGACCACGGCGGGGTCCTCGGACTCGTCGAGCCCGAGCTGCACCAGGCGCCGGGTGTCCGGTTCCATGGTGGTTTCCCTCAGCTGCAGCGGGTTCATCTCCCCCAAGCCCTTGAAGCGGGTAACGCTGACTTTGCCCTTCTTCCTCTCCGCCTCGATGCGGTCGAGCACGCCCTGCTTCTCGGCCTCGTCCAGGGCGTAGTAGACCTCCTTGCCCACATCGATCCGGTACAGGGGCGGCATGGCCACGTGGATGCGTCCCGCTTCCACCAGCGGTCGAAAATGTCGTAGGAACAAAGCACATAGAAGCGTGGCAATGTGCTGGCCGTCGGAATCGGCGTCGGCGAGTATGCAGATCTTGCCGTAGCGCAGACCGGAGAGATCGTCGGAACCGGGATCGACGCCCACCGCGACGGCGATATCGTGCACCTCCTGGGAGGCCATCACCTCGGACGGATCCACCTCCCAAGTGTTCAAGATCTTGCCGCGCAACGGCATGACCGCCTGGAACTCGCGATTGCGGGCCTGCTTGGCGGAGCCCCCGGCGGAATCACCCTCCACCAGAAACAGCTCCGAGCGCTCGAGATCGTGGGCGGTGCAATCGGTGAGCTTGCCGGGCAGCGCCGGGCCGCTGGTGATCTTCTTGCGGACCACCCGCTTGCTGCTGCGCAAGCGTCGCTGGGCCGCCTGGATCGCGAGCTGGGCGATCTGCTCGCCGGTCTCGGCGTGCTGGTTCAACCACAGCCCGAAAACGTCCTTTACCACCCCCGACACGAACACCACACATTCCCGGGACGAGAGCCGTTCCTTGGTCTGGCCGGAGAACTGTGGATCGGCCATCTTCACCGAGAGCACGTAGCTCAACTGATCCCAAACGTCCTCCGGGGCGATTCGCACACCTCGCGGAACCAGGTCGCGGAACTCACAGAACTCCCTCACCGCCTCGGTGAGCCCGGTGCGCAAACCGTTGACGTGAGTGCCACCGACGGGTGTCGGAATGAGGTTGACGTAGCTCTCGGCCACCGGCTCGCCGCCTTCCGGCAACCAGGTCACCGCCCATGCCACCGCCTCCCGCTCCCCTTCCAGGTTGCCCACGAACGGAGGCTCGGGGAGGCAGGGCTGGCCCTGCAGTGTTTCACCCAGGTAGTCGCCCAGCCCTCCCTGGTAGCACCAGGTCTCGCGCTCGTTGCTGGTTTCCTCCAGCAAGGTGACGGTCAATCCCGGGCACAGCACGGCTTTGGCTCGGAGCAGGTGGCGCAACCGGGGCACGGAGACTTTGGGCGAGTCGAAATAGCTCGGTTCGGGAGTGAAACGCACCCGCGTCCCGGTGTTGCGCTTGCCCACATCCCCCACTACCTGCAGCGCCGTGATTTTCTCGCTATCCGCGAAAGCCATGTGGTGCTCTTTGCCGTCGCGCTTTACCCACACGTCCAGGGCCGCGGACAGCGCATTCACCACCGATACCCCGACACCGTGCAAGCCACCGGCGAAGCGATAGCTGCGTTCGGAGAACTTGCCGCCGGCGTGCAGACGGGTGAGGATCAACTCAATTCCCGGGATGCCCTCCTCCGGGTGCGTGTCCACGGGCATCCCCCGACCGTCGTCCTCCACTGTGATGGCACCATCGGCGTGGAGGATGACCTCGATGCGAGTGGCGTAGCCCGCCAGCGCCTCGTCGACGCTGTTGTCCACCACCTCCTGGACCAGATGGTTGGGACGGCTGGTGTCGGTGTACATGCCGGGGCGGCGGCGCACCGGCTCGAGGCCGCTGAGCACCTCGATTGCGGAAGCGTCGTAGACGTGGTTCATGGCGTCCTGGGTTGCTGTCGAGGGCGCAGTTCCGCGCCGCAGGCAGGCCTGCGGCGAGCGCGCGCTAGTGTACTCCCCAGCCTGGCCCAGGGAAGCCCTCGATTGACGCTTGGTTCCCGGGCGGGCTACTTTAGCGGCGAATTGCACCCTCACCTCCCTGTGACCGAAAATCAGTCAGAACCCCAATCCTTTGAGAGCGCTCTGACCGAGCTCGAGAGCCTGGTGCTGCGCCTGGAGAGTAGCGAGCTGTCGCTGGAAGAGTCGTTGCGACTGTTCGAACGCGGCGTCGAGCTGACCCGCCAGTGCCAGGGCGCGCTGCGGGACGCGGAGCAGAGGGTGGAGCAGTTGATCGTCGGTGCCGACGGCGAACGGATCGAGCCCTTCGAGCCCGGCGAGCCTGGTTCGTGAGTGAGGCAGAGGACCTCCTGGAGCACCTGCGGGCCCGGGTCTCCACAGCGCTGTCGCGCCATCTGCCCCCCGCCGAGCTGACACCCACCCGACTGCATCAGGCCATGCGGTATGCCGTGCTCGGTGGTGGCAAGCGGGTGCGGCCGATCTTGGTCTACGGCGCCGGGCGCGCCCTGGACGTCAGGGAATCCCTGTTGGACGGCCCAGCCTGCGCCGTCGAGCTGATACACGCTTACTCGTTGGTTCACGACGACCTGCCCGCCATGGACGACGATGACCTGCGTCGAGGCCAAGCCACCTGTCACCGTGCTTTCGACGAGGCGACCGCCATTTTGGCGGGCGATGCACTCCAGGCACTGGCTTTCCGCATCTTGGTTCACGACCCTCACATGGTGGCCGAGCCCGCGGTCCGGGTGCGCATGGTGCTGGAGCTGGCCACCGCCGCCGGCAGTCGCGGCATGGTGGGCGGTCAGGCCATCGATCTCGCGGCCGTCGGTCGGAGCCTGGAGCCTGCCGAGCTCGAGATGATGCACGTCCACAAGACCGGTGCGCTGATTCGCGCCAGCGTGCTGCTGGGAGCGCTCAGCGCCGGGCACTGTGACGCCGCGCAACTCGACGCCCTCGACCACTACGGCAAATGCGTCGGCTTGGCCTTCCAAATCCAGGACGATGTGCTGGACGTGGTTGGCGATAGCGCCCAGACCGGCAAACGTCAGGGGGCCGACATGGCGCTGGAAAAGCCCACCTATGTTTCCGTACTCGGGCTCGGCGAAGCCCGCGAGCGTGCACTCTCGCTCAGCGACGAGGCGCTCTCTGCTCTCGAGAGCCTCGATTCCGGCGCCGATCTGCTGCGCTGGCTGGCCCGCTACATCATTGAACGGGTGAGCTAACCCTGCCTCGGGCCTAGCCCGCGGAAACGCAGGACGCCGGCGCGGCCGCGGGGATTGGTCAGCGACTCTCCAGCACTCGTCGCGATCAATGTTTGCGCCCGTCGGGGCCGCTATCCATAATTCGAGTTTGGCTGCGTCGAAGACTGAGGATAATGATCGACCCAGAGCGCTACCCCCTCCTCTCTAGCATCGACTCGCCGGCGGATCTGCGTGCCCTGCCAGAGACAGTATTGACTTCCCTGGCTCGAGAGGTGCGTGAGTATCTGATCGAATGCGTTTCCCAGGTGGGCGGCCATTTCGGCGCCAATCTTGGCACCGTGGAGCTCACCGTTGCCTTGCACTACGTATACAACACGCCGGTCGATCACTTGGTGTGGGATGTTGGGCATCAGACCTACCCCCACAAGATTTTGACCGGGCGCCGCGATCAGCTCCCCACCATCCGTCAGCACCATGGTCTGGCGCCATTCGCCAAGCGCAAGGAGAGCGAATACGACGCTTTTGGCGTCGGCCATTCCAGCACCTCCATCAGCGCCGCTATCGGCATGGCCACCGCGGATCGCTTGCAAAGCCGCGAAGCCCGCTCGGTGGCGATTATCGGTGATGGCGCCATGACAGCCGGCATGGCATTCGAAGCGCTGAATCACGCCGGGGATCTGCGGCCGGACATTCTGGTGATCCTCAACGACAACGAGATGTCCATCTCTCCCAACGTAGGCGCACTGTCCAACTATCTGGTGCGACTCATGTCCGGCAAGGTTGCCACCAGCGTGCGCGAGGGTGGCAAGCGCGTGCTCCGTCACGTGCCGCCCATGTGGGAGATGGCCAAGCGGGCAGAAGAGCACGTCAAAGGCATGGTGATGCCGGGAACGATCTTCGAGGAGATGGGATTCCTTTACTTCGGGCCGGTGGACGGTCACGACGTGCCCACCTTGGTGGGGACGCTGCGCAACTTGCGGGAGCAGCGCGGTCCGCGGCTGCTGCACGTCATGACCCGCAAGGGCAAGGGCTACAAGCTGGCTGAAGAGAAACCGGTCAAGTACCACGGAGTGAGCAAGTTCGATCCCCGCGAGGGCTTGCGCTCCTCCAGCAAGCCCTCAAGCCCGAGCTATACACAGGTGTTCGGGGACTGGCTCTGCGACATGGCGGCGCAAGACTCGCGCCTGTACGGGATCACGCCGGCCATGCGGGAAGGCTCCGGCTTGGTGGCCTTCTCCGAGCGCTTCCCGGACCGCTACACCGATGTTGGGATTGCCGAGCAGCATAGCGTAACCCTGGCAGCAGGGCTCGCCTGCGCTGGAATGCGGCCGGTGGTCGCCATCTACTCCACGTTTTTGCAGCGAGCCTACGATCAGCTGATCCACGATGTGGCTATTCAGAACCTGCCGGTGCTGTTCGCCATCGACCGCGCTGGACTGGTGGGTCCCGATGGCCCGACGCACGCGGGCTCTTTCGATTTCAGCTACCTGCGTTGCGTGCCCAACATGGTGGTCATGGCGCCAGCGGACGAGAACGAGTGCCGGCAGATGCTCTACACCGGCTTCCAGCTGGATTGCCCCTCGGCGGTGCGCTATCCACGCGGCAAGGGTCCGGGCACGCCAGTACAGGCGGCCATGCAAGCACTGCCGTTAGGCAAGGCGGAGCTGCGACGGCGCGGACAGGGGCTGGCGCTACTCGCCTTCGGCGCCATGGTAGAGCCCTGCATGGCGGTGGCCGAAGCGCTGGGCGCGACCCTTTACAACATGCGTTTCGTCAAGCCGTTGGACCGGGACGCCGTGTTGGAGGTGGCAGCCACCCACGAGTACCTGGTGACAGTGGAAGAGAACGCGATTGCGGGCGGTGGCGGCAGCGCCGTCAATGAAGTGTTGGCGGGATTCCACAACCCGACCCCCATCCTCAATCTCGGGCTACCCGACCGCTTCGTCGATCAGGGCAGCCGTGAGGAGCTGCTCACGGAGTGTGGGCTGGACGCGGAGGGCATCCGCGGACAGGTAGAACGCTGGCAGCGCGAGATTGTCAAAAATCACGCAGTTGGCTAGTATCGCCGGCTCAAAACCTGACTATCGCGCTAAGTTATTGAGCTGCCCTGGGGAGCTGCTTGGATCTCGACTCCGAGCGTCTCCTGCAGTCGCGCCAACGCGAGGTGACTACCATGACCGAGGCGACCTGCGAGTCCCAGACCGGCGTCATGCCGGACGTTCAGGGCAGCTCCGACACGCGCCGCATCCCGATCAATAGAGTGGGGATCAAGGACATCCGCCATCCAGTGCGGATACGGGACCGCAGCGGCGGCGAACAGCACACCGTCGCGCAATTCAACATGTACGTGAACCTGCCCCACAACTTCAAGGGCACTCACATGTCCCGCTTCGTGGAGATCCTCAACAACCACGAGCGCGAGATCTCGGTGCAATCGTTCCGGGAAATGATGCACGAGATGGTCGATCGCCTCGAGGCCGAAGCCGGCCATATCGAGATGACGTTTCCGTACTTCGTGAACAAGGCTGCTCCGGTGTCCGGCGTGAAGAGCCTGATGGATTACGAGGTGGCGTTCGTCGGCGAAATCAAGGGCGGCAAGGCCTTCACCAATGTCAAAGTGGTGGTTC
The DNA here is from genome assembly GCA_964563515.1 of uncultured Candidatus Competibacteraceae bacterium. GTDB lineage: Bacteria > Pseudomonadota > Gammaproteobacteria > Competibacterales > JAHEDQ01 > CAZLYT01. The sequence goes on from CAZLYT010000544.1 coordinate 24,415, forward strand.
CCACCACCAGCCTCTGCCCTTGCTCCAAGGAGATCTCCCGCTATGGCGCCCACAATCAGCGCTCACACGTGACCCTCAACGTGCGTACCAAGGGCTTTGTATGGATCGAGGAGCTGATCGACCTGGTGGAAGGAGAGGCTTCGTGCGAGCTCTACGGTCTGCTCAAGCGGCCGGACGAGAAGTACGTCACCGAGCGTGCCTACGAGAACCCCAAGTTTGTCGAGGATGTGGTTCGTGACATTGCGGCGCGGCTGAACGCGGACGAGCGCATTCAGGACTATGTCGTGGAGGCAGAGAACTTCGAGTCCATTCACAACCACTCCGCCTACGCGCAGATCGAACGACAGGTAACCGTCTAAGGAAGCGCTGATTTCTTGGCATGGTTGGCAGAGTCAGCGGTTGGCGGCGCGCAGGCGCTGGGCTCGTTCCAAGGCTTCCCGTGCCGACTTCGACTCCGGAGCGATGGCAACCACCGACCGGTAGTGGCGAATGGCGCCGTCCCAGTCCCCCAATCCTTCTGCGATTCGCGCGTAACGCTCGAGGCGCGCACGCAAAGCATCGATGGCCCCGAGCGCTTCCGAGTTGGCCGGATCGAGCTCGAGCACGTCCAGATAACTCTGGTAGGCATTGGCACCGGGGGGCTCGGTAAATCGGCCCGCCTCCAGGTACTCCGCTGCCAGCGACATCAAGGCCCGCACCATGCGGGTGCGCTCGATCTCCTGTCCCACCATCGATAGGTCCAACTCCGGCTCTATCAAGGGCTCCAGCGGCACGGCCGGGGTGATTTCGACCCCTCGGCCGCTGCCACC
>CAZLYT010000545.1:0-3902 GCA_964563515.1 uncultured Candidatus Competibacteraceae bacterium
GAGCTTGCCGACGGCGGTCGCCAGCGCACCTTGCAGCTAGCCGGCGGCGGCACCATCGTCGAGACGTTGGTCAGTCAGGACGACGGGAGCAAGACCTACACCTATGAGATCAAGGACAGCCCGCTGCCAGTGGCCAACTACGTCAGCACCATCAACGTCAGCCCGAGTGGCGAGAAAACCAGCACCGTCGAGTGGTCCAGCAACTTCGAGGCCTCGGGAGCGCCCGAAGGCGAGGCGGTGAAGGCCATTCAGGACATGTATCAGACGGGCCTCGACAACCTGAAGAAAATGTACGGCGGCTGAACCTATGGCCTAGCCCGCTTTCCAGCCTCGGCCAGGTCGCCTCCAGGGGCGACCGCCGAGGCTCCTCGCACCTTATCGCAACACGTCAGTTGCCGACCCGACGATCAGTCTTCCATGGCCTCCAGCGGGCGGGGCCGCTCGATGCCATAGCCCTGGGCGTAGTCGACACCCAGCGATCGCAGGCAAGCCAGAATGTGCTCGCTCTCCACATACTCGGCAATGGTCTGCTTACCCATGGCTTGGGCGATCTCATTCATCGCCTTGACCATGGTGCGATCGATGGGATCGCGGAGGATTTCCTTGACGAAGTTGCCATCCAGCTTGAGGTAGTGCACCGGCAGCGTTTTCAGATAGGCAAAGGAAGACAACCCACTGCCGAAGTCATCGAGGGCGAAACGACATCCTCGCGCCCGCAGCGCCGCCATGAAACCGGTGGCCGTTCCGAGATTGGCGATGGCCGTGTTTTCGGAGACGTCGAAACAAATTTTGGCGGGTGGAATGGTGACCTGATCCAGCTCGCCGGAGACGAAATCGACGAAGCCCTCGTCGGCCAGGGTCGCCGAGGACAGATTGATGAAGCATTGGTCCAATCGACGGAGCCGATCAGGGTGCGCGACGAGCCAGCGAATCACCTGCCGCACGACCCAGCGATCCACCTCCGACGCAAGATTGTAGCGTTCGGCTGCAGCCATGAAAGCGCCGGGGGTGGCCACTTGACCGTCCTCGCCGCGCAGCCGCAAGAACAGCTCGTAGCGCTCGCCAGCTCCGGCATCCCGTAAAGTGATGACGCGCTGATAGCACAGAAACAGTCCACCATCGTCGAAGGCGCTGCTGAGACGCGCCACCCATTGTCGCTCGGTGCACCGGGCAAGCCGCTGGGCATCATCGACCTGATACTCGTGGACTCGGTTACGACCCGCGCTTTTGGCGGCATAGCAGGCCGAATCTGCGGCGCCGAGGACGGTGGTGAGACTCTCACTCTCGGCATTGATCGGCACCAGACCGATGCTGGCGCCCACCCGAAAGGTCTTGTCGCCCCATACGAAGCGATAGTCCGCTATGCGCCGTAACAAGGCATTGGCAACTCGACGCGCCTGGGTCAGCGTGCAGCGTTCCATCAGCAAGGCGAACTCGTCTCCACCCAGCCGGGCCAGCGTATCGCGCTGCCTCACCTCCTCCGGAAGTTGCCGACCGAGCTGGCGCAGGAGCTCGTCGCCGGCGACGTGACCGGCGACGTCGTTGATGACCTTGAACTGGTCCAGGTCCAGATAGCATAGGGCGTGCTCCACGCCCTCCTGGCGGGCGGTGTGCAAGGCCCGCTCCAGGCGCCGTTCCATCTCGCGCCGGTTGACCAGACCGGTGAGAGCATCGTGGCTGGCTTCGAGGGTGAGCTGGCGCGCCAGCTCATGTGCCTCGGTGATGTCTTCACACACCACCAGCAGGCAGTCGGAGCCGTCGCGCTCGCGCATACCGCGGGCGCTCATGCGCATCCACACCTCGCTGCCGTCGGCCCGGCGCAGCTCGACGTCCCAGCGCCTGATCTGGTCCGGATGTCGTAGGCAAGCGGCCACCGTCTCGGCCAGGGCAGCCCCTGCGGGTTCGGCGTAGTGCAAAGTGAGGGGGGTGCCCACAATGTCAGCGACCTCGTAGCCTAGCTGCCGGGCGCCGAAACGGTTGATGGAGACAATGGTTCCATCCGGCTGCAGGGTGATGAACATCGCCGGATTGTCGTCGTATAGATCGCGGTAGCGCTCCTCGCTTGCCCGCAGCGCTTGTTCCGCTTCGGCCCGCTGGCGCAGCAATCGACTGCGCTCGAAGGTGCGCTCCAGCACCTCCAGTAGATCATGTAGATGGAAGGGCTTCGCGATGTAGTCGCTGGCGCCTTCCTGCAACGCCTTCACCGCCGAGCGGGTAGAGGCGTAGGCGGTCATGACTATGCACTGCAGATCCGGCCGCAAGCGCTTGAACTCGCCGATGGCATCGAGACCGCTGCTGTTTCCCAAGCGCACGTCGACGAGTGCCACCTCGGCCGGAAACTCAGCGAGCAAACGCAGCGCATCCTTGGCCTGTGACGCCCACTTGACCCGATAGCCTTGGTCCTCCAGCAGCTCCTGCAGGCTCTCGGCCAGGTCATGGTCGTCTTCCACCACCAGCAGGCAGGGGCCTTCCTCGGGTGGGTCTGCCAGCCTGCGCGCGGTACCCACCTCGGTGCCGCTCGCCAAGCCACTCCCGGGGCTGTCCACCGCGGGTGGCAGGTGCGGTTGGTGGACGGCTCGCGGAGCCGAGGCTGGCGCCTCGGGCGACCCGAGCTGATCGGGGGTTTCCGAACCCCACGGCTTCTGCGGAAGCCGCGAGCCGCCCACAAGCACTGCTCGTCTCCTCAGCCCGCCGCCGCCGGCAGGGCCTGCGACTGGCTGGCGGCAAGGGGAACCCACAGTCTCACGACGGTGCCGTTCCCGGAGTGGCTATTCAGCTCCAAATCGCCTCCGTGCTGACGCAGTATGTTGCGGGCGGTGGGCAAACCGAGCCCCACGCCGAAGGACTTGGAGCTTACCAGAGGCTCGAAGACTCGCGGCAGCAATGCATCGGGGATTCCCACCCCATGGTCCATGACTGAAATCTCCAACCTGCCGTCCGCGGCCGCACTACCAACCCGAATTCCGCCGATGCCCCCTGCCCTGCTGCCCTCCGGGTCGGTGTTGGCCTGGACCGCGTTGTCCAACACGTTGACCAGGGCCCTGGTGAAACGTTCGCGATCGATCCTAAGCTCCAGGCCCGACCTCAGGTCGCGCTCTATCGCCAACTTGGTGGTGATCTCGTACTCGGTCAGCAGCTCATCGAGCCAGACATCGATCAAGGTGCGCTCTAAACGCTGGCAGCCGGTGCGGCTATAGTCGAGCAGTTCCTCGATGATCAGATCGCAGCGGTGGATATTGCGGTCGATGCGATCCAAGGTGCGGCCCAAGTGCAGGCTGGCGCGCTCGACCCGTGATCGCACGATCTCGAGGGAGGCCCGAATCGTACCCAGGGGATTGCGCAGCTCATGGCTAACGGTGGCCGCCACCTCGCCCAACGCTGCCAGGCGCTCCTTGCGCACCAACTGCGCCTGAGACTCGCGAAGCTCCGCGGTGCGCTCCTCCACCCTGTGTTCCAGATCCTGGTTGAGCCGCCGGACCTCTGCCTCGGCGCGACTGCGCTCTACCATTTCCCGCGCCAGGCTGTCGGCCTGTGCCGAAAGCCGGGCCCGGGCCTGCTCCGAGGAGCGCAGTAGCCGGTGGCTGGTGCGAATCTGCCGAAACAGCAGCCACAGCAGCGCGAGGCAACTCAGCACGATCCCAGCCGAGGAGCCGTAGAGCTTCCAATCCACGGTGACCAGCTGCTCACGGGTGTAGTCGGCGTTGAGGGCGAGCTGGGTATAGGCGTCCATCACCAAGGCGTGGGAGGGTTCCAGCAACACGCCGAGGCGCTGACGGATGGCATCCAGGTCGGATGCGGTGACGCGACGGTCCAGGATCCCCTCGACCTCCGCGAGCGCGGCCAGCGATTGTTCCAACAGAGGCTGGAATGACCGGAGCTGCCTGATGTCGGCCGCCTCGCGC
>CAZLYT010000546.1:0-4065 GCA_964563515.1 uncultured Candidatus Competibacteraceae bacterium
CAGCCATGATCCTGGCGCTCCTGATGGTGGTCACCATGACGCTGTCGGACGTACTCAACAACGTGGCCACTGCTCTCATCGCCGCCCCGGTGGGGGTTGAGGTCGCGGGCCGGCTGGGGGTCAATGCCGACCCCTTCCTGAAGGCGGTAGCGGTGGCGGCCTCATGTGCCTTCCTGACTCCTATCGGCCACAAGAACAACACCATCATCATGGGTCCCGGGGGCTATCGCTTCGGCGATTACTGGCGCATGGGTCTGCCGTTGGAAATCCTGGTGGTGCTGGTGTCGGTGCCGATGATTCTTCTGGTCTGGCCACTGCACGGTTGAGCTCGCCTCTCGCATCTAACAACATCCAAAGGGTTGTTCAGCCCGGAATTATTTGGCACCCAAAATTCCCCTAGTCCGGCATTTGTAGGAGATTCCGCCCAGCCTTCGGCCGGAGCCCGGGCGGAATCTCCCACACCTGTGGGTCAACTGCCGCCTTCTTGGCTGCCTCGGGCGAGGCGGGGAGCCAGATAACGCACACAGCCGTCTAAGGTCGCCAGGTGCACGGCGTCCAGGTCGGGGATGCGAATATCGAGTCGCCGCTCAAGGGCGGTGACGAAGTCCAGGAAGTCCACCGAGTCCAGGTCGAACTGGTCGTGGAAGGTATGGCGCGGGTCGAGGGCCTCCAGGTCGGCTTCCGGGGCCACCTGCGCCAATGTCTGGAGCACGACCTTCTTGATCTCTTCTGCTGTCATTCGGGCTGCTCTACACCTTCGAGGGAGTGGAAAGTTGCCGCGAGCCGCCGCTCGGTCGCCGCTCATGTAGCATGCCGGCTCGGGGCCCTATGGGAAACAGTGTGACCGGGCCGGCTCAATCCCGAAGCACCCAAGCCTCTGGATTAGGCTGTCGACGAGACTCGACACGACCGATACGGAGCCCGCGTGAGCGACATCGCAGTCATCATACTGTCGATCTTTGGTCTGATCGGCGTCGGATATGGCGTCGCCAAAACCGGGCTGCTGCGGGACTCCGTCGGTGGGGCGCTGGCGGAGTTCGTGTTTACGCTGGCAATTCCGGTGCTGTTGTTTCGCACCCTCATGAACGCCGATTTCCATGGCGTAGCGCCCTGGTCCCTGTGGATCACCTATTTCAGCGGCGTCGCCGCCACCTGGTCGCTATCACACTGGCTCATTCGCCGATTATTTGGTCGCGACGCCAGATCGGGGGTCGTGGCCGGAATCTCAGCCAGCTTCTCCAACACCGTCCTCATTGGCATCCCACTGGTGCAGACGGTGGGAGGGGACCGGGGCATGGTGGCCTTGCTGATCATTCTCTCCATCCACCTGCCGGTGATGATGCTGGCGTCCATCGTAGCGAACGAATGGGCGATGCGGGCGGACGGCATCGTCAGCGGCGAGCTCAAGTCCCGGGAGCTACTGGCGCGATTTGCCTCCACCTTGGCCAAGAATCCTATAGTGATCGGCATCCTCGCCGGGGTGCTTTGGCGCTTGACGGGGCTGGGACTGGGGCCAGTCCTATCGCGGATTGTCGATAGCCTGGCCCAGACCGCCGGGCCTATGGCACTGTTCGTGGCCGGCATGGGGTTGGCCCGTTACGGGATCGCCCGCAACATTCCCCAGGCGCTGATGATCACCACCCTGAAGCTGATGGCGATGCCGGCGGTGGTACTGGCGGCCGGTTTGCTGCTGAGCCTCCCGGCACCCTATCACGCCGCCGCGGTCATTACCGCGGCATGCCCCACCGGCGTCAACGCCTATCTGCTCGCGGTTCGTTTCCGCACCGGGCAGGCCATCTCTTCCAATGCCATGACCCTCTCCACGGGGATCGGCGCGATCAGTACCGGGCTGTGGCTCGCACTATTGCACGCCCTGTGAGGTGCCCATGGGGACGCAGGCACCCCTCGCCAACCGGCCCCGGGTGCGCCCACTGCCTCAGCCATGGGCCCGCAGCGCCTGATGTCGTGTGGGCGGTGGCCGAAAACGTTCCTCCGCTACCTGGTCGGCAACCTCCGCGGTGGATCGGCCCTCAGCCTCAGCGCGGCAAAAGATCTCCTGCAGGGTGGCGGCGATACCTTCCACGTGGCGCAATACCGTCGTGGGTTGATAGCCGACACGCTCGTAGTGCACGTCGATGATGCCGCCGGCGTTGATGACGTAGTCCGGTGCGTACAGGATGCCCCGGGCGGTGAGTTCCGCTGCCAGATTGGGTGCCGCCAGCTGGTTGTTGGCTGCGCCGGCGATGACGCTCGCTTTGAGCTGCGGCAGGGTGCGGTCGTTGATGGCGCCGCCCAAGGCGCAGGGGGCGAACACATCCACGTCGAGGCTGAAGATTGCCTTCGGTGACACCGCCTCGACGTCCAGCTCGCGGCTGGCGCGAACCGCCTGCTCGGCATAGACGTCCGCAATCCATACCCGGGCGCCCGCTTCCACCAGCCGCTGGGCCAGCCGGAAACCGACGTTGCCGACGCCTTGCACCGCAACCCGTAGCCCCCGCAGATCCTCCCGCCCGAGCCGAAAGCGCACCGCCGCCTGCAAGCCTACGTAGACTCCATAAGCCGTGACCGGCGACGGATCGCCGGCCCGGACGCTACCGTCGGGATTGCGTTTCTCCGCCACGCCGGCTACATGGGGGGTCTCGCTGGCCATGGCCTTGAGATCGGCTACACCGGTGCCGGAGTCCTCCGCCGCGATGTAGCGGCCGCCGAGACCATCGACGGCACGGCCCATGGCACGCATCAAGGCAGCGGACTTGTGGCGCCGAGGATCGCCGATGATGACCGACTTGCCACCGCCCAGGGGCAGGCCGGCTATCGCGGTCTTGTAGGTCATGCCCCGAGCCAGACGCAGCACGTCGGTGAGGGCCGCCTGCTCAGAGTCGTAGGGCCACATGCGACAGCCGCCCAGAGCGGGTCCCAGCCTGGTGCTGTGCACGGCAATGATGGCCCGCAGTCCGGTGGCGGGGTCGCTACAGAAGACGACCTGTTCGTGGTCGTCGAAACCGGGATGCTTGAATACGTTCATGGCTCGCTCCTTTTGGGAGTCTGGCTACATACGTTGCCGGCTGGGCCACCGGGTAAGGGTGGTGCCGCCGGAGTCATCGGTCCGGGCCCGGCTCAGGCCGCTTGCGCCAGGTGCGGCGGGTTGCGGAATGTCTCCATCAACTCCTGTTGCCGGGCGCGTACCTGGTTCAGGCTTATTTCTTTGATGTGTCCGTAGCCGCGGATGTTCTCGGCCAGCTGCACGATTTCCACGGCAGTGGAGTGATTCTCCGCGCTGACGGTCGTCAACAGGGAGTGGACCGTGGCCTCGAAATTCGCGATCAGCGAACGTTCCAGGCGCCGGTCTTTGCCATACCCGAGCGGGTCGAGGAAGGTTCCGCGGAGGAATCGGAAACGGGAGAGAAGCCCAAAAACCGGCATCACCCAAGGCCCGAAGCTTCGCTTCATGGGCTTACCAGTGAGCCGATCCCGATTCGCTATCAAGGGAGCGGCCAGGTGAAATTCCAGCCGCAAGTCACCTTCGAACTGCCTGTTCAGGGATGCTCGGAACTGCTCGTCGCTATATAGCCGGGCCACCTCGTACTCGTCCTTGTAGGCCAACAGCTTGGCGTAGCTCCGGGCGACCGCTCTAGCCAGTTCGGTGTGGCCTGGACGCACCGTAGCCTCGATGGCAGCCACGCGATCCACCAGGGCGCGATAGCGTTGTGCCAGTCGCTCGTTCTGATAAGCCGCTAGATGCGCCATGCGATCGGCGACGATGTCATCGAGACGCTCCAGGTGTTGCCTTGGCTCGTTACCGGGGCGGGCGATGGCCGCCACCGCCTCCGGATCATGGGCGGCTCGCCGACCCCAGAGAAAGGCTTGCCGGTTGGCTTCCACGGCAACTGCGTTGAGCTCGATGGCGCGCTCGATGGCCTCTGTCGACAGCGGCACCAGCCCCAACTGATAGGCGTAGCCCAGCATGAACAGGTTGCTGGCGATGGCGTCACCCAGCAGCGCCGTTGCGAGCCGAGTGGCGTCTACCAGATGCGTTGCGCCGACACCAGTCTCGTTGACGATGGC
>CAZLYT010000547.1:0-15477 GCA_964563515.1 uncultured Candidatus Competibacteraceae bacterium
AATTTAGCTCGCGTGGCTGAATGTTGTGGGTCTGCGGTCCAAGAGATTTGAGATTTGCACCACCCACGGTTTGCTGAGCGGCGCCGCAGCTTTGACCATCGGTGTAGGATTGCTGAGCGCCGCTCGGTTGGCCGGTAGGGATCGGTGTGCGAAGGGAATGCAATGCGTGATCTGGAAGCAAGAGCGGAGAAGGCGCTGGCCGTCCTTTCTACGGCACAGCCGGCCTGGAAGATGATCGAGGAGTCACTGAGATCTTTTTCTGGCCTGGACCTTGGTGCGGTATCGCCAAGTGAGCGCCAGCAGCTTGAGGGCAAGCTGTCGAAGATCAACCGAGTTCTTTCCCTGTACTCACTGTCATCCCACGATGACTACAAGACCATGGCCTATTCACACCAGTTTGAGGTCTTGACGCTCGTGGCGGCTCTTTGCGAAATTATCCTGGAGAAATGACGAGGACGTAAGCGGCCGCCAGCCCGCAAGGAAATGGCCCTGGAGCTTCTATTCTAATCCGGAATGACACAGATTCCCCCCACATCCATCGACAGTGAGATTGCCCGCTATCTCCGTACAGGCGACCACGACCCGTTGTTCTCGGCGTGGCCGGGAGGTGTCCTCGAGCGCTGTGGGGCCGGTACTGATGCCCTTCGTGAGGCTCTGCTTGCGGAGCTTCGGCGGCGAGTTGACGGGCGGCAGCCGAGCAGGCTACCGGACGGCTATGATGTCATCCGGTCAACGCGGGCGAAGATCGAACCAATGGTTTGCGGGCTGTTCCCAAAACGGGAGCAGGATGCGGTCCTGGCGTTGCTGGAGAAGTCGGTTGTGTTCCTGACGCCCGACAACGTCGAGCGAGTCATCGCTGAACAGAGCTTTCCGCGAAACGCATGGGACTTGGCCAACATGTACCTGCTGAGTGTCGATGCAGAGCCTCTGAGCCCGGATGCCCCGGCGATCGTGGGCAGCAGTGTGGATACCACCTGCTACGTCTCGGCCGAGTATTTTTCCGAGGACGACCCTTTCGCCGACTTTGTGGTCCATGAAGTAGCCCACATTTTTCACAATTGCAAACGCAAAACCATCGGCTTGGCTCATACACGAAATCGCGAGTGGCTGCTGCACATCGACTTTCAGAAGCGCGAAACATTTGCCTACTGCTGTGAAGCCTACAGCCGGCTGGTCGAGGGCGGCGACGGCCTGGCGCAACGACGCGGGCGCTTTGAACGGCTCAAGATCGGCGTGGCCCCGCAAGATCGACGCGTCGATGCCGACGAGTACTTCAGCATCCTGGCCGAGGCTGTGAAGGCCCGTAATGGATGGAAACGGATCCTGGTGCGCTGTGCACCTCCTGCATCCAAGTAACGGCCAGGAGAATTCTCGTTACACCAAAGCAATGGCACATGACCAGCAGGGTGCCGGCCATTCTCAGGAGCGATGCGGTAGGAGCGTCGCAGCGGTCGCCCAAGCCGACGGTAGTGCGGGCTGTGATATTCTGGTACCGTAGGTCTCCGGTTGCCAGAATCGTCGGGGCGGTACGTCGGCTCCTACCTACGAGCCACTGAATTTATCCATGAGATTGTCGGATTCAATGAGGAGTGTCTCTGTCGGTTCGCCAGTGTTCTCAGGATGGCATCCAGGATCGCGTCCAATTTCGCCCCGACATCCTCAGCCAGAAAGCGGAGGACGACATACCCGTTCTCCTGCAGCAAGAGATCCTTCCGCCGGTCGCGGCGATAGGCGTCCGCGTCACCGAGGTGCTGGGCGCCGTCCAGCTCGACGACGACCTTCGCTGTGCTGCAAACCAGGTCTACTTCCATCTTACCCCAGCCGTCGAAAGCGATCGGCAGCTGGGCATTCAGTCGAAAGCATCCGGCTGTTTCCGACAGCGTTTCAAGACGCCCGTACAGAAACGCCTCCGTCGCACTCCTGGCGCGGTCCTGGCCCTTTGCATCCGGATGCACGGTGCGGGTGACATGGGCGAACAGGTTGGCCACCCGGCTGTCGACGCCGTCGCGTATTAGGCGCTGCACGGTGCCAGCGTAGTCCTTCTTCCAGGCCGGATCCACCGGAAGCGGCACGTCGGACGGCCAGCCTGGCACGGCGCTGGCCGGCAGCTCGAGGGTGTAGCCCACGGCTTCGTAGCTCCGGCAACGCCGGTCGAACATCCTGGCCAGCATGGGGACGTTCAAGTCAGCGTAATCGTAGACAAGCACTTCGCGTTTGCGATCGTGCAGGCGGTGAAGCCTGCCGACGTATTGGGCGATCGTCCCCCGCCAGGACACCGGAAGCGTCAGGAACAGCGTGTCCAGCCTAGAATCGTCGAACCCTTCTCCAATATAGCGGCCGGTGGCTAACAGCACGCGTTCCTCGGCGTCGGGAATGCTCGCCAATCGAATGCGGATCTCTTTCAGAGCCTTTTTCCGCAGGCCACCCCGCAACACGATGAGGTGGCGCACATGCGGGGAGAGCTGAGCCGCCAGGCGTTCGATGTGCTCGGTTCGCTCCGTCAGCACGACCGGTGACCGGCCCGCTTTCACTGCGCGCAGTACATCATCGCAAATGAGTTGATTGCGTGGCTCGTCCACCCTTAGTTCATCAAGGGTCTCTGGCAGCTGCGTATCAGGGATTTCCGTTCTATGCCGGCGGGAGGACGGCGCAGTCCAGGGCGTGGCGTCCTTATTATTAGGAAACGCCAGACGTACGCCCACGACGCAACCTCGTCCTTCGGCGTCGCGGACCCGCTGCTCTACTTCACAATGCGTGATCCTGCGGATGCCTGACAGGAATGCCCACTGATCAGCAAGAGGTTCGAACCGCTCGTCCAGAAAGACTGTGTTCCCATGCCGGCGGGACTGTTTCTGCAGCGGCAACGCAATCAGATTGCCGAATCCACCTCGAGGCAGCGTGTCCTGATTGGGAAAGAACCGATCATAGGAGTCCAGCCCCAACTCGGGCCGCCGTTCCATGGTCTCGGTGAGAATGTGCGCACCGAGTCTGCGTGCCAGGGTTGCCGGAACCGCCTCACTGAAGAACAACCAGATGTGCGCACCATTACCGCTTCTGGACCGCTCCACCGCAGCAGGCAGGTCTGATTGGCGGCAGGTGTCCAAGAACGCTTGTGCATCGTCGCGCCAATGAGACTTGTCGAAGTCAGCCGCCAGAAAGAAGCAGCTTTCGTCTAAGAGCATGGGATAGATGCCCATGACGAACTCTCGTCCGCCGTCATCCAGGCCGCAGAGATGGCGCCGGATTACTGCGTCGGTCACTGGCAGGAAACTTCGGTGGGGACAATCTGCACACTTGACTCTGGGCTTTTCGCACAGGCCGGTGACCCACTCGTTGGCGCACGCCGGCGCATACCCCGATTTTCCAGTCTTCCCGCTCTCAAAGCGACGGGCGTAGACGTCCTCCCGCCCGCGGAAGAGTGACCGGAACAGCGCGATCTTGGCTTCCGGAGTACGTGCGCGCAGTCCCTCACTGGCTTCGCATGCTTGAACACTCAAGACGAGACCCTATTCCTGCCGGAGACGTCAGCCGCTCACCAGTCCTGAACGAGGCGCCGCGCGTCCGGATTCGTAGTGCGAGCTGCCGGCACTGGGTTCACCATTATATTTGGTTTTTGTTTGGATTCAACCGAAGCAGCTTTCAGCCATCTTTGGGAGGCGCGTGGGCTGTGATCGGCACGCTTTGTGGTCTTTCGGCGCGATTTGTCGATTTGCGCCAGAGCACCCGAAGGCAACGCCTTCCTCGACCAGTTGTTCGATCATACTCCCGGAAAAGCAACTGCCCTCAAGGCCCGGCTGAGGCAGAGGGTGGCTCCCAACGGGCATCCTCAATAGTGAACGTACCGTCGAGACCCATCTTCATGGCCCCGATGACCTGCTCTTGCTCCTGTACTGTCTGCGTGAGGGCTTGGACCAGCCCATCGCGGTACGGAATCTCGCCCGCGCAGGATCGGGATGTTCCAGAAATTCGAATCGAAGTTGTTATCCCAGGCAGCACAGCGAATGTCGAATGTGCCAGCGCAGTGGCCGTTGATCGATACCGCCGTCATGATGCTGATGAAGACCTGCTCGAACGGGTGCTCAGGAGCCGATGCACCGGCGTGAAAGACTCGGGCTGCGGAGACAGCAATGAGATTTCCGGCGAGGGCTCACATCAGAACGAAGAGTTGGTTCTGACCTTCAGCACTCCGGTCCCTCTGGCGACGCTGGTGCTCGGGCTCAACAAGGTCAATTTCGCCAGCGACGAGCCGGTCATCTTCGTACAAGGCACCGACCAGTTGCACTATACGCTGTCTGAGGCGGATCTTCTGCCGGCCTACCAGGCGCTCGATGCAGACACGGGCGTCATCGAGTTCTCGGCCGTGGCCGATGTGCCGCTGGATCTGCCGGTTCACTCGCTGGCCATTCGCGAAACCGCGGACCACCTGTACGTCCATTCCCTGACCTTCGGCTGTGGCTGCGCCGCAGACTTCGACGGCAGCGGGTCGATCAACTCCGCGGACCTGGCCATGCTCCTGGGCAACTGGGGCCCGGGCGCCCCGCCCGCGATCGATCTCAACGGTGACGGCACGGTCAATTCTGCCGACCTGGCCTTCCTGCTGGGCAGTTGGGGACCGTGCGATTGATGGCTACGGCCGCGTGGCATCAGGGTTCAGGACGCCGCTTCTTCCCAGATTGAGTTCTTCAGACTTGACAAGATCAGCAAAGATCTCGAGTACCGGGAAGTTGCCGATACGCCTGATCCTTGTCTCAAGGACTTCGACTTGAACCTCATACTGCTTTCTGGGGTTTTGGGGTGGGCGCCAGCCTGCCGGCAGGGTGATTCTGAGAGTATGCCGAATATCCCTGACAGTCGCATTGAACAGGGTCCGTGCATCCTTGGCTTCTTTCTGCTGAAGAATCGACCGGAGAAATGATCCCATAACCTTGGACGAAAGGGCATAAGCAACTTGCCCGCGTCGCGATCCATAGCATAGACGAGATCCTCCGTTTGTTTGATAAGCTTTGTACTCGCAGGCGAGTCGTGTATTATCGCGACGCCATCGAGCCTCGTCTGGGAGACAACCACAAGTAGCAAACGGTCACGAGCAGGACTCCTGTTTTGAGATGCGGGCGACAGGCAAGTCTTACGATGATAACGCACGAGAGGCAGACTTGACAAGACGATGCTCAGCCAGGAACGCTGGAGCCCCCAAGCACGGCCGGTCAAGCTATGCGCCGGCTCCGTACCCAGGCCATGACACGCTCCGTACTTGAGCTGATCACGGTCCCTATTAAGGCTTATCACGGTCCCTGGTTAGGCTTATCTTGGAGCGCGCTTAGGCTCTGAACAAGCGTGCTTTGCCGATGGTGATGTCCACACGCGTGTGCCGCCTGGACCCTTCCGGGCCCTGTGCGTACAATTCCGGTAGTCCAGCATGCCGCTGGTCTGTGGTGCGTGGGGTCGGGCGCAGGCTGCTGGAAGGAGCACGACATGGTCACCTCTCTGAACGAGATCTGCTGTCCGAAGTTCGATCCGCAGCCCTGGGACCGCAAGGAAGTGGTCTGGAACAACAAGAAGTTCGTCAAGGATCGCGTGCGCTGCCTGTTCCACATCCCGTTGAACTTCGGGGCCGTCATGCGCCGCAACATGGCCAGGATCGAAGCCAGTCAAGCCAAGTCCGAACAAGGGCTGGTGCTGGCCGAAGACAACTCGCTGTGGGGCGCCGATGTCTACATCCACGTCGACGGCGACGTCCCGGACAGCCGCATGACCACCCTGTCGGGCACATTCATGAGCAAAGTCTACGAAGGACCCTACAAGGACGTCGGCCGCTGGATCAAGGACATGCAGCAGTACGTCCGGGATTCCGGCAAACACGTGAAGCGACTCCTGACCTTCTACACGACCTGTCCCAAGTGCGCCAAAAAGTACGGCAGGAACTACGTGGTCCTGCTGGCGGAGATCTGAGACCCGCGTTCGCGGAGGAATCGAACCATGGCTCATGCGAGGCTGCTCGTCATTGTGCCGGGGGCCCTGATGATCCCCGCGCTAAACCGGGCCAGCGCAGCGCTGTACTCAACGCGCCACCATCTTGTTGACCAGCGTCATGAACTGCTTCTGCTCGCGCGGGCTCAGCCGCTGGAGGGCGCTGTGGATGGGATCGAGCTTGGCCAGCCGATACCGCGCGTGGATCCGTTTGCCCTTGGCCGTCAGCCGGACGTTGACCTTGCGCTTGTCCTCGGCGTTGATGTCGCAGGTGATCAAACCCTGCCGTTCCAGGCTGCGAACAATTCTGGACGTCTGAGCCGGCAGCACCTCCACCGCCCGGGTGATGTCGCCCACGCTGGCCAGGCCGACCTCGCCGAGGAAGTCCAGCGCCAGAAACTCCGATTCGGTGACCTCCGATGTCGCCCGGGCGGCCTGACGCCAGGTGCGCTTACTCATTTCGAAGATGGCCTCAGCGAGTCTGGCAGCAGTTTCCGGCATGGCTCCATTGCTCCGACAGCCTGTACAGCGTGAATAGTGATATCGGTGAAACTATATCACTTTCGTAACAACGGCTGGAGCGGAGGGCCGGCGGTTTTTCGGCTGATCCTGCGCAAATCCACGGCGCGACACGGCTTACGGCGACCCGGAACAGGCGGCAAGGCGGCGTGGGGCTGCCGGTCCCGTGCCGAGTCGCTCTATAAGGAAGAGGGGAGTCGGAACCTTTTCCGGGATCTGAAAGTTTTTTCATTCACGATTCATCGGCATTTTATCGGATTGTCGCATGATGAACCTGTTCCAAACCACGCCCTGATTGATAGCGTCGTCCGGCAGCGCCTGCGTTGGCGGGGGCCCGCGCGGTGCGATATCTCGGGGTTAACAGCAGGAGGACTCGTGCAATGCTTCGGCAACGGCACAACGGTGTGGTGTGTCTGTGGGTGCTTGCGATCGTGGTTGGTTCGGCGCCGCTCACAGCGCGTGCCCAGTGGACTGTGGTCAACCTGCATCCACCGGGTGCCGTCGAATCACGGTGTTTCGGAACGCACGGTGCCCAGCAGGTCGGTCAGGCCGACTTCGGTGGATCCCGGGCGATCTTGTGGACCGGGGCGGTGGGCACCTGGATGGATCTTCATCCCACGGGCACGACCTCGGACCTGGAGGATGCAGTCGACGGGCAGCAGGTCGGCGCGGTGCAGATCGCCGGATCCGGTCACGCGTCCTTATGGACGGGAACGCCGGGTTCGTGGGTGGATCTTCATCCACTCGGCGCCACCTTCTCGTCCACGGGAGGTATCGGGGAGCATTCGCTGGCTGGGGTGATCGAGCAGGTCGGCGCTGCCTTCGTCGGTGGGATTCATCGCGCCAGTTTGTGGTCGGGCAGCGCCGCGTCGTGGGTCGACCTGCATCCACCCGCAGCCACCTTCTCCATCGCCTACGATACCGACGAAGGTGAGCAGGTCGGTATGGCCGTCCTCGGTGGCACCCCGACCGCCAGCCTGTGGACCGGCACATCGGCGTCCTGGGTCTCGTTGCATCCGCTCGGTGCGGTCACCTCGAGCGCCACCGGAGTTCACGGTGGCGAGCAGGTCGGCTTCATCGATGTCGGTGGCAACGTGTCTCATGCCGGCAGGTGGAGCGGGACGGCTGCATCTTGGATTGATCTGCATCCGGCAGGAACCGATTCGTCCGAGGCGCACGATGTCTACGGTGGACGTCAGGCGGGCGAAGTGCGGCTTGCCGGAGGGCCGGCGCACGCCAGTGTGTGGAGCGGGACGGCGGCTTCGTGGGAGGATCTGCATCCCTATCTCGGCCCGGCGTATACCGGTGGTGCTTCGTCGGCGCGCGGTATCTGGAGCGACGGCACGACCACCTACGTCGCCGGCTACGCCTTCAACACGGCGCTGTCGCGTTATGAGGCGATTCTGTGGGTCGAGACGGCCACTGCGCCGTCACACGACCTTTGCTCCGCGGCTCTGTCAGTAGGCGACGGCCCGACGGTGTTCCACAACATCGGCGCCACCACCGACGGTCCGGCTGAAAGCATGTGCCTGCCGGTGGGTTTCAACGGTATGGATGACAGCGATGTGTGGTACGAATACGTCGCCGGTTGCGAGGGCTATGCCACCATCGAGGTTCACGGAGGTAGCTTCGATGTGCTCGCGGGGGTGTATTCAGGCTCCTGCGGCGGCACGCTGCTGGGCTGTGAACTGGCCCCGGTGGGCGGACACGCCTTTGGCATGACCGTTCCGGTGGTTCCGGGCGAGACCTTCATCGTGCGCCTCGGTGGCCTGCCGGGAAACCAGGGTGTCGGCAGTCTGAACCTTCAGTGTATCCCATCCATGGGCGCCTGCTGCGATCCCGCAAGCGTGTGCACGGAGGTGTCGCCGAGCAGTTGTGCTTCGATCGGCGGAACCTACTATGGCGACTTTTCGACCTGCGCGACGACGCCCTGCCCGCCCCCGGCTCCGCAGATCGATTTTGCCGCGCCGACCAACGTGGCCACCGGTTCTCTGCCGGGGGCGGTGGTCGCAGGGGACTTCGATCTCGACGGCGACAACGACCTGGTGGTGTGCAATCGCGGTGATCAGACCTTCACGGTACTTCGGAACGACGGCAGCGGATCGTTCCAGTTCACCTATGGCGTAGCGGTCGCCAGCCAGCAGGAAGATGCGTTTGCGGCCGACCTCGATGCCGACGGTGACCTGGATCTGGCACTCGCTGCGGAGGGCGTCCGTCTGTACCGCAACGTGGGCGGGCTGGGATTCTGGATGACCCACAACGTGGGTTCGACGGATGTCCGGGCGATCATCGCAGAAGACTTCGACGGCGATTGTTCGATCGACCTGGCGACGGCCAACTCCAATCCGCCGGGCAACGACGTCACCGTGTTGTTGAACGTCAACGGCGACTTCACCCAGCCGACCCTGACACACTATTCGGCGGGCACCAATCCCACCGATCTGGCGGCCGCGGACATCGACCAGGACGGCACTCCGGACATTGTGGTGGCCAACGGCAGCTCGGGCAACGTGACGGTGTTATACAACAACGGTTCCGGGGTGTTCTCCAGCTCGACGAACTTCAGCGCCGGACTGGGCTGCTGTCTGACCGCGCTGGCAGTTGGCGACCTGGACGGCGACTTGCTGCCCGACGTGGTGCTGACCCACTCCGGCGGCACCCAGATTTCCGTGCTGTTCAACAACGGCGTCGGAGGCCTCAGTTCGCCGACCATTGTGGGTGTCGGAAACAGCCCGTGGGACGTTGCCGTGGCAGACCTGGATGGCGACGAGGATCTCGATGTGCTGCTGGTCATCAGCAATTCTCCCTATCAGATCGTCGTGCTGACCAACGACGGCAGCGGAGCGTTCTATGCACCGCTGACCTTCAATGTCGGCACCGGGCCCCAGAAGCTCGCAGTGGCACAATTCGATGGCGCCCAGGATGGTGCCCTGGATGTGGCCGTTACGGTGTCGGTGCCCGAAGAGCTGGCCGTGCTGCTCAATGTGGGCGACCAGGACTGCAACGCCAACAGCGTCGCGGATGACACCGAGGCCACCGCCTCGCTGAACTTCACCATTGCGGGTGCCTCCAACGCCACGCCGTGCTCCTTCCGGGTCTACGGCAGCGGGTTCGACATCCAGGGCGAGTTCTGCGTGACCAGCGGCGCGGGTCCGTCGGCGTTCGTCAACGAGGTCATCGAGCAGGTCAACCAGTCCGGCTGCCCGGGCATCCGCGCGGAACGCATCGTTGGGTTGACCGACGGCTTCACGGTCCGGGCCCCGGGCAACAGCCTGGACTTCTGCATCGGCAACGCCCCGGGCCCGGCGACCTGCTGCTTCTCGAGCACCCCGGTGTGCAGTTGCAACCCGGACATCGAGGAGTTCTTCTTCACAGGAGAAGACTGCAACGCCAACGGCATGGACGATGCCATCGACCTGTATACCGGAACGTCCCCGGATCGCAACGGCGACGGCATTCCCGACGAGTGCGCGTCACCGTGCATCGCCGATTTGAACGGCACCGGAGTGGTCAACGCGGCCGACCTGGCGCTGCTGCTGGGAAGCTGGGGTCCGTGCCCCGGCTGTGTTGCAGACCTCGACGGCAACGACGTGGTCAACGCCGCCGACCTGGCCCTGCTGCTGGGCAACTGGGGACCGTGTGGGCCGTCGCAGTAGGCTGTAGGCGAGGGTGTGGCCTGCAAAGACCTGATTCCATACAATGGGGTGGTTGTCGGGGCGGCGGCACAGGCCGTCGCCCTGTGTTTCCCGCAGGTGATCCTGTCGCGATTCGTGTCCATGGCTCGAGACTCCCGCACACTCACGATGAATCAGATTCTCACCTGGGCGGAGCGCTACAACGGGCGTCGCGGGCGCTGGCCCGAGGTCAATTCGGGCGAGATACCAGGCAGTCGTGGTGATAACTGGAAGCGCATCGATAATGCCTTGCGCCTGGGATTACGGGGATTGCCGGGTGGTTCCTCGCTGGCGAAGCTGCTGGCCGAGCGCCGCGGCACATGGAATCGCAAAGGCCGGCCGCTGCTGAACATTTCCAAGGTGGTGGACTGGGCCAAAGCGCACCGCCGCCGGACCGGATCCTGGCCGACCGCCAACAGCGGGCCGGTCCACGGGGTCCGACACGAAACCTGGAGTGGGATCAACGGCGCTCTGGTGCAGGGCAGTCGCGGGTTTCCCGGTGGCGAGACCCTGGCACGATTGCTCCAGGAACGCTGCGGGGTGCGCAATCGAAAACGGCTGCCACCTCTGACCGTCAAACAGATTCTGAAATGGGGTGAGGCGTATCACCGGCGACATGGGTTCTGGCCGAACGCCAAGTCCGGAGCGGTCCGGGAAGGTTCCAGCGAGACCTGGGGCAGCATCGCCAAAGCACTGTATCGCGGTCGTCGCGGCCAGCCCGGGGGCCAGACCCTCGCGGGTGTCTTCGCCCGGCATCACGGTGCTCGAATCGGCAAGCATCTGCCGTGCCTCCGTGTTCCGCAGATCCTGCGCTGGGCCGACGAGCATCGCCGGGGCACGGGAACTTGGCCGACGTCGGACAGTGGTGTCATTGTGGCGGCCCCCGAGGAAACCTGGGCTGCGGTCAACACAGCGCTTCGCGATGGCTCGCGCGGCTTGCCGGGTGAAAGTTCTCTGGCAAAGTTGCTGCACCAGGAACGTCGCAAGCGCCATCCGCAGAAGTTGCAGCGTTTGTCGGTGCGCAAGATTCTGTCCTGGGCGGATGATCATCACCGCCGGACCGGTCGCTGGCCGGTGAGCACCTCGGGCGAGGTCCTGGCAGCACCCGGCGAAACCTGGTCGGGCGTGTCCGCTGCATTGGGCAGCGGCAGCCGTGGACTGACGGGTGTGACCACGTTGCCGCGACTGTTGCACACCCATCGGCAAGTCCGGAACACCGGCGATCTTCCGAAGCTGACCATCAAGCAGATTCTGCGCTGGGCCGACGCTCATCACCGCCGCACCGGAGAATGGCCTCATCCCAACAGTGGTCCGATTCCCGGCACTACGGAGAACTGGCTGGGGATGCAGACGGCGTTCCAGAACGGATCTCGCGGCATGCCCGGTGGGACGACCCTGCCGCAACTGCTGGCCCGCTATCGCAACGTCCGCAATCGGCACAATCTGCCGGATCTGTCGGTCAAGCAGGTGTTGCAATGGGTGGATGAATACTACGTCCGGCACAAGCGCTGGCCGCAGAGAACCTCGGGCCCGATTCCAGGCAGCAACGGAGAGACCTGGCAATCGGTGTTCGGCGCTCTGTACAAGGCCCGGCGCGGCTTTCGCAAGCCCACCACCCTGGCGAAGTTCCTGGACCAGTACCGCCGGCCCGAGACGCGTTTCTAGGATGATGGGCTCCTGCAATCGGAAAGCGATTGAACGGGTCTTGCAGGGGCGAGCCTAGGAGACACCGGCAGCCACTGTCAAGCCGCTACCCGCTGTACATCACAACTCTGTGATGCAACGGATTCTCACATCGCGCCCCTTGGAGGTGGGCATGACGACGTCCGTGGCTTTGATTCGTTGGAACTCTTCGATCACCGTGCGTGGACCGTTGCCGAGTCCCGACCGCTCCATCCATTGCTCGCACCTGGGCGCGGCCTGTCATGCAGCTTTGCGACCATGATGGCATTGTACCAGGGGGCTGGTTGGAATTCAGCGGCGAAAGGTCTAGGTCTCCTTCACCCGCTCCGGGCCCTTCTTGAGAGGCTCACGCTCGCCCTTCCGCTCAAACGGCGTGCCGCATTCGGGGCAGCGGGAGGCGGTGAGGCCGTGGAGATTGTAGTCGCATACTCGACATCTGTAGGTGAATGCAGCCTCCTCCTGCGTTATTAGGGTAGTTACGTCCTCCTTGGCGCAGCAGCGCAAACACAACGCAACGAGAATGAAGCCGCCTACGGACACAGCTATGGAGAGAGGTGCAGGAATCAGTGCGGCGCACAGCAAAGTTATGGAGATGGTCAAGGGAACGAGTATCATTGCGGCCGACATAACAGCTTTGTTATCGAGGGCATACATCAATACGGGCGCGCAAAGGAGTCCACACATTGAACCAACCACTGCTGAATAGAACCACAGGAGAGGATTCAAATGGAGCACGACCAGGGAATATGCGCTCCCATTTAGCGCTCCCCCAACTAACGCCAACCACAGTATGCATAGGCCGTTCTTACGGCGACATGCCATACGAACCCTGTTCCCGCCAACTGTGAGCGGTATAATCATCAACACCACAAAACCCAGCCAGTGGGGGAATGAGAATGATATGTTACCCAGACGCTTTCTGAATGAGAGTCCTCTGTCATATGGATCCATATATATACCCCTCGAAGCGAGGAACTCAACATTCGCCAACATTGGACGCCTGTCAAATGAAGACCATCCCCATTCGTAATCTCTTGTAGCTCCTCCTCGTAGACCGACAATGATGCAGCCTGCCCCCGATACGAGTTCGATTGCTGACCTAGAAGCCACTGGAACAAATATCGTATCTATCATCGCGAGGCTCCTCCTTCCCAACAGCAAGCACCCAAGTGCTAGAATGAGCAGGATTGTGCTTATGCTGATGGTGATTCGGCTTGGACGGCCCACGGTACTCACGGAAGCCCTGCGCATGTTCCAGTCACATCAAGTAGACAATCCTGGTTGCATGCCATAGAGGTGCGCCACCCGGGATCCCGGCGATACACAGTGACAAAACTGCAATCCAGGCAGTTGGATGCCGTTGGTCCAGCTGCAAACCCGCAGCAAGCGCTGCTTGGTGTCGCCTGGCTCCGATCTCGGGGCGTTTGGTGCGCCCAAGCGGGTACTCGTCCCGCGGGTCGGACGACGTCGCGGCCTCGTCGACGCACCTGGACATGGCGGCCCCGTCATGCAGCTTCGCAACCATGATGGCATCATACCAAGGTAATCGCCGGAATTCAGCTGCGAAGGGTTCAGGCCTCGTTCGCTCGCTCTTGTTCGCGGAGTTCAGGTACGTCCTTCCGCTCAAACGGCCTGCCGCATTCGGGGCAGCGGGGGGCAGTGAGGCCGTGGAGAGAGTAACCGCAGCGTGAGCAGTTGGAGCTTTGGAACATGTGGGAGCCGCCATGCCACCAGCAAAACATAGTTGGTACAACAAGAGCCACTGCCAGAGGCCACACTGCCCAATACTGAGTCAAACTGCCTCCACCATCTTTCCACTGTCCTGAAGAGAACCCAAATCCGCCAGCAAGAATGCCCGCCCATGCTAAACGAGCCGTGGGGACCAACGTAAGCCGCCTTACGCCGGTGATTTCTTCATGCATGACATTCCCACCGCCAATGGACCAAGCCTTGCCTTGTGTGTATGGAACTCGCACGTACGCAACCACACTCACTATCCAGAAAAGGCTGATAACTGAGGCGACAATGACCATGGGTTTTCTGGCAAACCGAGTTATCTTAGCTATGAGGTCGCTCTTTAGAAACATTGCAACCAAGCACAGAGAGTTCAGCACTGCAAGGAAGGACCACAAGAAGAGGGAGACAGCTCCATACGGAGTGACTACTATGAGTGAAAGCAAGATAATCACGCTGATTCCACATCGTTGGACCATAGTTGTGGATTTCCCAAGTACATGAACGCGTGATGATGTTTCTTACCACAGGCGTCGCAGGCGCCTCGAAGGGGTCATCGCTTTGTAGATAGTCTGGACGTTTCCAGCATTATCAAGTCGAACTGAGGGGCCCGTCGACCACAGCCCGAAATGAACTGTACGACGCACCGGCGGCATGATTCCGATCGTGTAGTGAGTCGGCACCGGTCCATAGAAGAACCTTTTCTCAACCACGGCCTTGGTATGAGCGCTCCGCTCGGTTGTTACGCCCTGAGGTTTCCCTAAGAGCGCTTCCAGCTGTTTGCTGCCCATGCCAACCTCAAGGTTGCTAGTGCCCAACGCCGGGGTCGCTACAACAGCGTCAGTCTCAACGATTAGGCAGCGCTTATCCTGATCAAGGAATACCCTCCAGCTCCGAGCAGAGATCAGAATAGTGCAGCCGAGAAATAAGACGACACATTGCATCAGGCGAAACCGCGCTCTCATACGCTTCTGAAGCTTGCGGCGATTGGAATAGCAATCCGTTCCACACTCTGGGCAAGTGGTTGATGGTAGTCCAACCAGGCTATAGCGGCACACAGCGCAAATAGAATGAGATATGCGCTTGCTGTTGAGCAGAATCATAGCAGATAGGCACAGAAACCCGAAAGCAAGCAATAACCATGTGATTTCAAAAGAATTAACCCCTAACCGGAGCATTCGCGGAATCGCTACGGTTTCATCAATAACCAACCTTATGGTGATCACATAGATGAGGAGTCGGAGAATCACTTCCTAATACACCGAATTAGCACTCGGTGCAATCCGTACTGTTCTCATGCCACCACCACACTTCGTTCCAGGAGCTTGACGTGCAATCACACTCCCACTCCATGGTGCTTGTACATGTGCCCCAACAACTACAGGTGCCGCCAGCGCACCCACCACCTCCAACATAGGTGCAACAGTGCATGACCGTACAAGAAGTTGTCTTTTTCTTGCCGCAATTCATTCCGACGTGACATTGTACAGCGGGAGCTAGTGCAGTGCAACAAGCGAGACCTGAAGGATCGAGATTGGTAGTTGGGTTATTGAGTGAGACCGCATAGAGATTAACCCACTCAGGATTCCAGTGAGCGGCGGCACTGATTGCCAGCGGATCTCTTTGCAAGAAGTGTCGCATGGCTCCGATGTGCCCCCGTGTGACCGCCGTCGTGGGGTCATTTTCGGCCAGCAATCCGGGTCGCTTCTGACAGTGTATCCGGAACGCGGAAGGCGGTGCAACCTGCGGGACAACGGTTCGAAGCTTCGGCGATCCCTTCGCAAGACTCGCTTCCGGCTGCCGGCCAGCTTTGCCGGGCAGAAGGCTATCTGCCGGGTTCCCTTGAAAGGTTTCATGCTCAGGTCATGGCAATCCCCCTTTCACAGGCTTCGTGGCGCAA
>CAZLYT010000548.1:0-10867 GCA_964563515.1 uncultured Candidatus Competibacteraceae bacterium
CAAGTGGAATCACGGTGCGCTGCTGGCCATCGGCAGCAAAATTAAGATTCCAGAACTCGTTGGCGATCTTGAACGCAATGTATCCTACTGCCAGGTCGACGCTCACCTCGTAGACGTGCAACCCGTTGTCGTCAGTTCCAATATAGTCCATGGGGTTTGCGAGTCCCCACCCGTTCATTTCTCCGCGGAGATATATGGTGTCATCGTACGGAGGACCAGTCTGGGCGTGCGTATGACTTGCCCAGAGTAGCCCAAGTAACATCGATCCCACGAGTGCCGCCGATGGCGACCGTCTCCGTCTGATGCAAATCAAGGCTGTCTCCTCGATGTTCGAATCGCGCCGAGTCGTCATCGCGTGATGCTAACGCCGTGCGTATTCGAAGTGGTCGTATCAAGGCTGGCTGGGCGCAGACCTTCAGCTGGTAGGCATGTCCTCATCATCTGTCGTTTGCGGCGCCCGTCGCTGCCGAGCTGTGGTGGGTGTCTTCTTCGCTGCCGCCACAGACCCAGATCGGCGGCGGGCAGCATCGACTTCACACACAACTTCGGTTTCATTTCGTGTAGATCAGGTGACCCTAGATAGCAAGAAACCGCGGTCATTAGGTGAACACTACTGCACCTCGCTTTCTTCGAGTCGGCGCAATCCGTCAGCTATTAGGCATATCGCTCCCTGGAGGATCGGCAACCGTTCGCCGGCAATCGAATGCGGATTATCCTCACGCTCGATCCAGAGCGTGCTCGCTCCTCCGCCTGCTCTGGGGCGTCATGTGCTGGTGAAGTCTACACACTTTTGTTGCGAAGTAAATTACATAATTTAGTTTCCGAAGTTTGTATACGCCACCCAACTCCACCTCGACCGGCACCAGCAGACGAGTGGCTGTGAATGCTAGCCCGAGAGCGGTCCGTCCGCTCTCGCCGCACGCCCTCGATTGCGCGTTAGGAGCGCCCCAGAAACGCCGCGGCCCCGATAGCCACCGGTCTGGCGTGACACCGGGCCAATTTGCGAATGCATCTCCGTTAAGTTCGCAAAGTAAAGGTTTTTCACTTAGGATCTCAGCGCTGGCCCGTGCTGCCGGCCTGGCCTCTACCGGCCGCTAAAGGGGAAGCAATGTGAAATTTGCAGCCGCCACCGGGTCCGGTCCCGGCCGCATCCGCGCACTCAACCGCCGGGCCGTCCTAGCACATATCCGTCGCTACGGTCCTACTTCGCGAACCGCCTTGGGGTCCGCGCTTGAGCTATCCGCCGCAGGCGTATCTTCTGTGGTGAGCGAGTTGATCAGCGACGGCTTGTTGCGGGATGCGGAAGCAGGGCCGGGAGTGAATCGTCTCGGTCGTCCGGTGGCTCTGCTCGAGCTGGCCCCCGCGGCGGCCTACACTTTCGGCTTGGTACTGCGACCCGAGGCTGGAAAAGTACGGATCGAATCGGCCTGGGCCGACTACGCAGGGCGCGTACGGGTGACGCCGAACCCGCTGACGCACGACCTCGACGAATTGCAGGTTGTCGTGGCGGGCGTTCTTGCCGCATTACAGCATCTGCAAGAGTCCGTGCCGGACATCGGCAGCGTAGCCGGCCTCACCATAGGCACGCCGGGCGTGGTCGAGAACGAGCATATCCACATCGCGCCCCAGCTGCCCGTTATCGAAGGCGATGCCTTTCTTGCCGCGTTGCGCGGCCGGCTGGTCTACTCCTTCGAGCTCGAAAACGACGTGAATCTGGCCGCTTTTTCTGAGCTCCATCAGCAACCAAGGCTGCGCGACTCGAGCTTCGCATACCTTTTCATCGGCTCCGGCGTCGGTGCGGGACTAGCGCTACGCGGGCAGCCCTGGGCTAGCCATGGGTGGGCGGGCGAGATCGGACAGCTCAGGATCACCCGTGCCGCTGGCAGGCGGGAATCGTTCGAGGAGCTGTTGAGCACCGACACTCTGGCGGCGAAGCTTGAGGCGTTGGGACTCCCAAGGGACGGATTCGATGAGTTGGCAAAAGCCATCGAGGCCCGCAATCGGCGGACGCTGCGCCTGATTGACACCTATGCGGCGCATCTCTGCGACCTCATCCAGGTCCTCAACGCCGTGCTCGACCTGGACGAGGTGATTCTGGACTTTCCCAGCGAGATCCTGCTCCAGCAGCTGCTGCCGAGAGTGCGTCATCTGATCGCGGAATCACCCCTGAAAGTGGCGATCTCGACTCCCGCGATGGCCCACAACGCGGCGGTATCGGGAGCCGCTCTCTCGTCGTTGCACCGTGCCCTGAGCAAACTCGAACAACGCGCGGAGCGCTGACCGGAGTTCCACCTATGCGCCGGGGCCAGACCGGATCACTGCGATCCGTAGTGTGCGGCGAGATAGTCCAGGACCACGTCATGTGCCTCCGGCGGCAATTGATTCATTCCCTGCTCTTCCACCATCCACGCGAGTATTTTCTCCCAGCGCTTGCGGCTCAGACGCTGCTGCTTGACCAGGTTGAGGGAATGGCAGGCGGCGCAGGAGTAGTACACCAGCGCGCGCCCCTCCCCTGCCGGCAGGCCACCCAGGTCTTCGCCAGTGGCCACCGGCGTGGGCGCGGCGCCGCTGGCAGGCAACGGTTCGGGCTCATCGGCCAGGGTACGCAAGAACGCAATCACCTGGGCGCGCCCCACAACGTCGCTGATACCGGCGATGGGCATATTCGTGCCAGGGATGTAATCCTGTGGCCCCGCCAAGAATCGATCCAGGCTTTGATAGTCCCACACTCCGCCCGCGGCACGCATGGCGGGCGAGTAGTCGAATCCAGGCTGATTTGCCTTGGGCGAGCCCACTACGCCCCACAGGTTGGGCCCAATTGCGTGCTCGCCGCCGGCCCCGAAACCATGGCAGGCGGCACAGGTATGTGCCACTAAGCGCCCCGCCTCCGGGTCGGCAGCGGCGATCAGGTTCACCGCAGACTCGGCGAGCACGGGCCCACACGGCAGCACCATCAGTAAACCTGACAGCAGGCCTCGAGCTCGCGCCGTGGCCAAATCCTGCGCCCATTTCAACGAGCTCACGCGACCCTGACCGCCACCCGGTGCATGGAGTTGCTCAAGTAGCCCTTCGGATTCCAGGGCACCCGGAACGGCTGCATTTCCCCTGCGCTGTCGGTGGCCCGTGCCCACACTTCGTAGTAGCCCGCTTGGGGGAAGGTCACCTCGGTGCGAAAGCGCTGCCAAGCGGCTGGATTTGGCGGCCGCCCCAGCTCTGCCCGCTGCCAGGTGGCACCGAAATCGATGCTGATGTCGACGGCGTCAATTTCGCGGTCGCCGGACCAGGCATGGCCACGCACCTCGGTGGTGCGGGCACTGTTGAGCTCGATACCAGTCTCTGGATAGGTGATCAGAGACTTCACCGGCATACGCTCGATGATGACGAAATCCGCTTCGTCGACCTCTTCTCCTTGAGCCACCGGGCGGTTCGGCACCCGGTAGGAGGTGCCCGTCATCTTGGCGCCATCGTGGACCACGTCGCGCAACCAGATTCGGGTCAGCCACTTCTGCGAGCACGAGCCCGGCCAGCCTGGGATCACGAGCCGGACCGGGGCGCCGTTTTGGGGGTGAATCGGATCCCCATTCTGGGCAAAGGCAATGAGGTTCTCGGACTGCATCGCCTTCTCGATGGGCACGCCCCGGGATATCGGGCTCTTGCTCGGATCCCCGGAGAGGTGTACATCAGCGCCCTCGTGGGCGGTGTAGACCACGTTGTCCTGCACGCCGGCCGCTTGCAGCACATCAGCCAATCGCACACCAGTCCATTCTGAGCAACCGACGGCGCCATAGGTCCACTGGTTACCGCTGGCTGGTGGCTCGAAGGAAGCTCGCCCGTTGCCCGCGCACTCGATCAGCAACCGATGGGTGACCACGTCGAAGCGCTGGCGCAACTCGTTTATGGTGGTATCAATGGGATTGTCAACCAGGCCGTCGACGGTGAGCCTCCAACCCACGAAATCCATCTCGCTTGGCGGCGTGCCGTTGTTGCGGATGAAATGGCGCTCGGTTGGGGTGACGTCATCGTCCAGCAGATGGGGCGGCGTCTCGGCGTTTAGGGGGCGGTCATTCAGCACGGTCAGGCCGCTCTTACCGGGAATCTTAAAGTCCTCGAGGCTATCGGCTAGCGCCGCTGGAATCAGGCCTGCGGGCATGTTGCGATGGAAGGGAATGTAGCCGCCGAGCAACGCTCCCATGGTGGCCAATCCGGCGCCTTTCAGAAATCCCCGGCGATCGGTGTGGGAGACTCGGCCGAAGATCTCGGCGTCGGCTCGCCGTGGATCCCGTCGATAAAGCTCGTGTAGACCGCGTTGGATGCGTTTGGCCATCTCAATCCTCCAGGGCTGGCGTGGGAGCCGGGAAGCGAGTTCTTATTCGACGCCCCGGAATCCAATCCCGAGGCGCGCGCTCGCGCCTGCAGTACAGGTTGGTAAGTTTAGACCAGTTTTAGGAAGGATGAGGGTCCACAGATCAGGGATTTCCTAGAACCTCGAAGCCCGCCATCAGGTCCAGCAACTCGGCGGTGATGGCTTCCTGCCTGAGCTGGCGGGAACGCGCGTCGAGTTCCACCAGTCGCTCCTGCACGTTGTGCTCGGCGGCTTGCATCGCCAGCAGTCGGCTCTCGTGCTCGCTGGCCAGGGACTCCGCCAACGCCCGATACAGATCCACGAACAGCTTCTCCTCCAGCAGCGGCTCGAGCAGCTCGGTAGCCGGGCAGGGTAGTCCAGGCCGCCGCGGCGCGCCGGGCCAGGGATGCTCCCGCAACGTCCGCCAGGTGGGGGGAAGCAGGGTCAGGACGGTGGCCTGGTGAGGCTCTCCCTCGACGCTCCGGTTGTACCACAGCCGCACCTGGCTGACCGCATCCCGATCGCGCCAGTCCGCCAGTACGCCCAGCACTGCTGCCACGGCGGCCGTAATCCCAGCCACTGCGCTCGGGGCAACCAACCGTTGACCGGTACCGAGCCCGGCCAGATTGCACAAGTCTGCCGCCCGTTCACCCACCACCAGCAATCGAAACGCGGACTGTCCTTCGCCCTGGGCGGCCTCGATGAGCGACTCGTTGAATCGCCCGCAGAGCCCATGATCGCTGCCCAGTAACACCAGACCACTGCGTCCTTCGGGCGACGACCCAATGTTGCGCAGCTCGTGCCACACTGCTGCCAGAGCACAGCGCACTGATTCGTCATATTCCACCGACGCCGCCACTGCCCGCTCGCACTGACGAATGCTGACCGCAGACAGGGTCTTCATAGTCCTCACCACCTGGCCCAGCTCGGCGGTGGTGCGCAGGGCACGGCGCATCGACTCCAGCGTCGACATTTCAGGACGACTCAGCGGCGAATGGCTTCAAGGCCTCTCCGCCAAGTGCGAGCAGCGCCGCCTCGAGGGCAGCATCGACTTTCTCGCCATGGTCGATACGGGCGCTGAGCTCGGCCGTGTCTTGCTCCAGGGCCGCATGAAGCGCGCGCTCCACCTCCCCCACCCGATCCAGGGGAATGGGGTCGAACAGGCCCCGGATCGCTGCCAGCAAAACGGTGATCTGGACCCCAGGCGCCAGGGGACTGAATGCATTCTGGGTAAGCACGGCCCGCAGTCGACGGCCACGCTCCAGGGTGCGCTGGGTTTTCGGATCCAGCCGGGCCCCGAAGCGGGCGAAGGTCTCCAGCTCCTCGAACTGGGCGTAGGCGAGCTTGAGCTCGGCGACGACGGCCCGGTAGCCAGGGAGCTGGGCCTTGCCACCCACCCGCGACACCGAGCGCCCCAGGTCGACCGCTGGCAGCAAGCCCCTGCTAAACAGGTGAGGCGAAAGATAGAGCTGGCCGTCGGTGATGGAGATGAGGTTGGTTGGAATGTAAGCGGCGAGGTTCTCGGCCTCGGTCTCGATGATGGGCAGCGCCGTGAGGGAGCCACCACCCCGCTCCGGGCGCAAGTGGGTGGCCCGTTCGAGCAATCTGGCATGGATGTAGAAGATGTCGCCCGGATAAGCCTCCCGCCCCGGCGGCCGACGCAGCAAGAGCGACAGCTCCCGGTAGGCCACCGCATGCTTGCTGAGGTCGTCGTAGACGATCAGCACGTCACGCCCCCGCGCCATAAACCACTCGCCCATGCTGGTGGCGGCATAGGGCGTGAGATACTGAAGCCCCGGCGCATCCTCTCCGGCGGCGACCACCACGATGGTGTACTCGAGCGCGCCGTAGTCGCGCAACGCTTGAATTACCCGCGCCACGGCGGAGCCCCGTTGGCCGATCGCGCAGTAAATGCAGACCATCTCGCTGCCACGCTGGTTAACGATGGCGTCCAAGGCTAGGGTGGTCTTGCCGGTCTGGCGGTCACCCAGAATCAGCTCTCGTTGCCCGCGCCCGATGGGCACCGCCGAGTCCACCACCTTCAGCCCGGTCGCCAGGGGATGCACCACCGGCGCGCGATGACTGATGGCGGGAGCCGCGCGCTCCACCGGCAAGCGGGCCGCAACGGCAGGAGGCGAGTCTCCATCCAAGGGCCGGCCGAGAGCATCCACGACGCGGCCCAGCAACCCCGGACCCACCGGCACGTCCACCACCCGACCCACCCGCTCCGCGGGACTACCGGCGGAGAGGCCATTACGCTCTCCCAGCAGCACCACGCCAACCGCTTCCGGGTCCAGGTTGAATGCAATGCCGAGGATGCCCCGGGTAAACCGAACCAGCTCCATGGCCTGCACACCAGGCAGCCCGCGAACGTGCACCACGGCGTTGCTGACATCTTCGACCACGCCGGTCTCGCGCCAGATCAACGGGGGGCTGAAGCTCGGCAAGGTGGCGTCCAATTGGCCCAGGGCCAACTCCGCCAAGCTCCGGCCCAACGCCGATTCAGGCACGGCCCTGGGCCTCCGGCAGCGCATCCGCCAGGCCATCGAGATAATCGTCGGTGCTCCACCCCAAGCGGCGATCGTGCAGCACCAGCGACAGCCCGGGAGGAGCATCGACATCCTGATCGAAGGCGACCGCCACCGGTTGCCCCGCCCATGCCTGGATCCCCTGTCGCAGCTCCTCCTGCAGCGGCTGCGGCAGCGGCTTTTGGCTCAGCACCCGACAGCCCCTCTCGAACGATGGGCGGACCTCACGATCCGGCGGGGCATTGCGCAATCTCGCCAGCAGCGAACGGACCATGGCTGTCTCCAAATCAGTGCCGGCCAGGTCCGCCAACGCCTTGCGGCAGATCGCCAGCACCCGGTCCTGGATGGCGCCGCGCAGCGCTGCCGCTTGCAGGCTCTGCTCCTGCTCCAGCCGCTGGTGCCACTGGGCCTGGGCAGCCTCGGCCTCCGCATTGATGGTTTTCAGCCGCTCCCGCCGCTGCTGCTCCAGCTCGGACTGCAGCGCATTGAAACGCTGCTGGCGCAAGGTTTCGAGGTCGGCGAGCTTCTGCCGGTACTCCGCGGCCAGTCGCTCGGCGTCGGCTCGAGCCTGCGCGGCTTCCGATTGGGCATGCTCGATGCGCGCTCGACGCCGTTCCATGGCCGCCAGCAACGGGCCGTACAAGACCTTTTTCAGCAGCCACACCAGGAGCGCGAAGTTGACCAGCTGAGCAACTACGGTGAAGCCGTCTATCTCCATGCTCAGCCTCCCTGGGCACCGCTCAGGGTGGTCCAGAAGGGGTTGGCGAAGATCAAGATCATGGCGACCACGAAGCAGTAAATGGCCAGGGACTCGATCATGGCGAGCCCCACGAACAAGGTTCGAGTCAGCGCCGGTGCCTCGTCCGGCTGCTGAGCAATGGCCGCCAACGCCTGGGCGATGGCACGGCCCTGCGCCAGCGCGGGTCCCAAGGCTCCGAGGGCGATGGTCAGCCCCGCGGTGACGATGGACACAGTGGCAATGAGGACGGTGGGCGATTCCATGCGTGGCTCTCTCAGGACGGGGTCGGGTGGACGGTGGTGGCGGCGGCGATATAGACCATGGCCAGCACCGCGAAAATATAGGCTTGAAGCAGACCCGTGATGAGCCCCAAGACGTGCAGCAGCACCGGGAAGATGAGAGGCGCTACGCTGAGCAGAATGGCGATGATCACGGTGTCGCTCATTACGTTGCCAAACAGACGCACCGCCAGTGCGAGGGTGCGAGAGATTTCGCTGATCACATGCAGCGGCAGCATCCAGGGTGTCGGCCGCAAGTACTCGCGCAGATAGCCCATCAGACCCTGACGGCGAATGCCGTACCAGGGCACCGCTGCAAACACTGTCAGCGCCAAGGCGGTGGTGGTAGACAAAGAGGCAGTCGGGGGCTCGAATCCCGGTACCGCACCCAGCAGATTGCACGCGGCGATGAACAGGAACAGGGTGCCGACGTACGGCAGGTACCGGGCCGGATCCTCCTGGGCAATTTCGCGCAGCTGGCTTCGGATCAGTTCGATGATCGCCTCCAGCGCATTCTGCAACGGCCCGGGCGCGTCGGTGTCACCCAAGTGACGTCGTCCCAGCAGGGCCAGCCCGATAAGCAGTGCCATCACCAACCATGTGAACAGCAGCGTCTGACTGATGGGCAGTGGGCCCAGGTGCGCCACGACGACCGCGTCAGGCGTGATCTTCATCGGCTTCGCACCGCATCGGGCTCTCGCAATTGCACTCCCAGTAGCACCCGGAGGGTCAGGAAGGCAGCCATCGCAACCAGCAAGCGCACCGGATTCCCCGCCATCAACAGCCACAGCCCGGTCATAGTCACCGCGGTGCGCAGCACGCCGCTGGCCAGCACCAACATTCCGCCGCATCGAGCCTTCGGTAGCCGGCGCACGGTCCACCACAGGCCCAGGAAATGCGCAGCGCCCAGCGCTGCACCGCCAGCAGCCACCGAGCTCAGCTCAAGCATCGTCGCCGTCATCGGTGCGCTCCTCTCGCCGCAGCCATTGCCAGGCCGCAATGCAGCCTATCGCGAGCCCGGCCAACAACAGCGTCAAGGTCCACGACTCCGCCCCCCCAACGCTGGCACCGTCGAGCCAACGACCGAGCAGGGCGCCACCCACCGTCGGTAAGGCGATCATCCAGCCAGCACCCCCGACCAGCCCCGGCCAGGGATGATACGGCCCGCGCCGTTGCGCCCGCAGTCGGCGCCGGGCGTCGCGCGCCACGTGGTTGCGCATAGGATCACGGCTCACGAGCGGGCCACACCGGCAAAGCGCCGCACCATGCCCGACTCGAGCCGGGCCAGCGCGTCGCGGGTGGCTCGGTTGTGCTCGTCCAGGCGCATGAACTCCTGCTCCACAGTTCGCTGCAAAGTAGCGAGATCGTCTCCGAGCACCGCCCTCCTCACCGCCACTCGTACCTGGTCAGCACACTTGACGAGCACCCCGCTATCCACCGCCACGTGGCGCTCGGCAGCCGACTCATCCAGGTAGCTGAGGAGGCCCGGCCGCAACACCGAGACCCAGTCCTGATGTCGTGGCAACAGGGAGAAACTACCCTGGGTCCCGGTGGCCCGCACCTTGCGAACAACCGTGTCCAGGAGCACCTCGCCGGGCAGCAGCAGTTGCAGGTGCAGGCTCATGCCGCCTGCTCCGGCCTGGCCTCGTCGAGGCCACCGATCATGTAGAGCGCAGACTCCGGCCAGTCGGCGCAGCCGTCGGCCAATATCCGCTCGCAGTCGTCGATCACTGTGGACAAGGGCACGCTGCGCCCGGGGTGTCCAGTGAAATGCTCCGTGGTGTAGAAGGGTTGAGAGAGATAGCGCTCCAGCCGTCGAGCCCTACTGACTACCCGCCGGTCCGCCACCGACAGCTCCTCCAGGCCCAGCATGGCGATGATGTCCTTGAGCTCCTCGTACTCCGCCAAGTTCCGCCGCACCCCTTGCGCCACTTGGTAGTGGCGCTCCCCGACCACCGCCGCGGTGAGCATTTTGGAGTTCGACGAGAGCGGCTCGACCGCCGGGTAGAGACCTTCTGCCGCCCGCTTGCGAGATAGCACCACGCTGGCGGAAAGGTGAGCAAAGGTGGCGCTGGCGGCGGGATCGGTGAGGTCGTCCGCCGGCACGTAGACCGCTTGCACCGAAGTGATGGCGCCGCGCTCGGTACTGCAGATGCGCTCCTCCAGCTCCGCCAGCTCGGTGGCAAGCGTCGGCTGATAGCCCACGCGGGACGGAATCTGCCCCATCAGCCCGGAGACCTCAGAACCGGCCTGGATGTAGCGGAAAATATTGTCCACCAGCAGCAGCACATCCTGGCCGCCCACGTCGCGGAAGTGCTCGGCTACCGAAAGGGCCGCGGCCCCTACCCGAAAGCGCGCCCCTGGAGGCTCGTCCATCTGCGCGAACAGCAGTACGGCCTGCTCCAGCACCCCGGCCTCGCGCATCTCTCGGTGCAACTCCTCGGCCTCACGGCAGCGCTCACCGATGCCGCAGAATAGGCTAACACCCTGGTACTGCCCCACCATGTTGTGGATCAGCTCGGTGATGACCACCGTCTTGCCGACACCTGCCCCGCCGAACAGCCCCGCCTTGCCACCACTTTCCAGCGGGCAGAGCAGGTCGATCACCTTGATGCCGGTGGCGAATACCTCGTTTCCCACCCGGCGCCGCGACAGCGAGGGGGGAAGCTGGTGGATGGCGCGCCGCGGCAGGTCGGAGGGCAACGGCGGCCCTTCGTCGATGGGCTGGCCGAATACGTTCAGCATGCGCCCGAGCAGCGCGTCGCCCACTGGAACCGACATGCCGGCGCCAGTGGCGGTGATAACCATGCCTCGTGCCAGACCCTCGGTGGATGCGAGGGCCACACCACGCACCCTATCCTCGTAAAGGTGGGCGGTAACCTCGACCGCAACGCGGCCCTCGGGACCGGTGCAAAGCAAAGTACCAAGGGCGGGCAAGCCGCCGACAAAACGGGCATCAACCACGCTGCCCCGTATTGCA
>CAZLYT010000549.1:0-1873 GCA_964563515.1 uncultured Candidatus Competibacteraceae bacterium
TCGGCCAAGTTCTTGGCACTCAAATCCCGTGTTGGCCGCCATCGAGAGCGGCGCCGGGCGCGAGGGGGCGCGACGAGCCCCTACTCTGGCGCGGGTCTGGCGCGGGCGACCGAGGCCACGCACCCGTCGTTCCTGCGAACGTGGGAACCCAGTGAAAGTATCTTTGGGCTGGATTCGCGCCTACGCGGGAATGGCAGGAAGCAGAGGGTCTTATAGTCGTGCTGCTTCGCAGTCGGCCGACTCTTGGGTGGGTGCATTGGCGATAGCGTCATGCACCGTCGCCCGACCGCAACTGGACTGCGGATTACGCCGCGCTGCCGAACCAACCATTATCTGCGCGATAGCGGGCGGTTGGAACTTGGGCGCCGTCGATCACTCTGCATTTTGCCGCTTCATGGCGCCCGGACTTTCGAAGTTGGTACCGACTGACCGGCTTCTGGATCGGGAGCGTAGCGATCCAGCACGGCCTGGCGCAGATAAGGAAAGAAGGGGTTGTAGCGTAGCCTCATGAACTGCTCCAGCGGCACCTGCAGCACCGCCAGCTCGCCGCGCAGCTCCACCGAGCCGAGCGTGACATCACGCCCGGCAGCGGCGTCGATGGCGCCGTATGCGGGATCGTCTGCGGGGAAGGGCAGCGCCACGTGTGACAGGGAGTAGATCTCCTTGGGCCACGCCAGCGCTAAGGGCTGCTCGCTGAAGCCCGGCTCCAGCGCTGCCTTGTGCACGGCCATTAAAGCCAGGCTTTGTGGATCGCGATTGGTGATCAGGTCGAGCTCGAAAGGGAGCTCGTGTTGCAGCAGTTCCTCGACGGCAGCTCGGGGATCGGCCGCGAACAGTGCCGCGGTATCCGCCTCCCGGTTCACGTCGAACAGCACCAGCCGGTGCTTATTGGGCGCCAGCCGCGCGAGCAGCGATTGCACCAATGCCGCCGGTGGGATGGTGCTGTCCACCACCGATTGAAAGCCCAGGATCGGCGGGAAGTCGCGGATTCCCGTGCCAGGATCCAGCCGGTCGATTCGCGCCGCGATATCGCTGGTCAACCCATAGATCTGCTGCCCTGCGTTGACGGCGAAGGAGTTGTATTTGAATGGGTCGTACTCCGGGAGGATCGAGAGCCAAGCCAGCTTCTCGAGGCCCGGCAAGCGGGCCAGGCGAAGGCTCCACTCGGCCAGGACCGCCGTCGAGGACACGGCAATGGCCGGAGAAATGAGTAGCAGCCCCGCCGGTCGAGGCAGGTCCTCACCCTCCAGCACTGCCAGGCTGTACTGCACCGCCAGTGCGGCGCCGTTGGAGTAGCCGGCCAGGTACAGGGGGCGTTCGGCTCCCAGCTTGGCAGCCATATCTCTGGCGGCGAGCCGCACCGCAGCGGTGAAATCCTGCCAGTCCACCTCGGCCAGTCCCACCGGCGCGGTGCCGTGGCCGGGAAGCCGCAGCCCTACCACCCAGATGCCGCGCTCGTGCAGGGCCTGACCCAGGGCGCGCCAGCTGTAGGGCGAGTCCGAAAGTCCATGCAGCATGAGGAAGCCGGCCCGGGGCCTCTCCACCGGCAGCTCGAAGGTCCGGTTCCAGTTCTGGCCAAAGCTTGCGGGGTCGACCACGCTGCCGCGGCGGAACCGGTTGATGCGGCTGAGATTCTCGGGCAGCTTGGAGTAGACCTCCGCGTCCAGCTCGGCGAACAGCTCGTGTTCCAGCCGCAGATAATCGCCCAGGCCGCGAATCCGATCGCTGTCGGCGGCGCTAAACTCGCCATCGAGTGCAGCCAGGTGCCAAGGCTGCAGGTCCGGGCGGTCGCGCATGTGGCTGATGAAAAGCGTGAGGCCGGCGACGACGATGCCGACGACGCCGTAGCTCGCCGCGAGCAGCAGGTGTCGAA
>CAZLYT010000550.1:0-1955 GCA_964563515.1 uncultured Candidatus Competibacteraceae bacterium
ACGATCTTGACGCCGGCGTCGCGGATGCGACAGATCATCGCCTCCACATCCCGCGTGGAGGCCGGATCCAGGTTGGCGGTGGGCTCATCCAGGAACAGCACCTCGGGGCGCAAAGCCCAGGCCTTCACCAGGGCCAGCCGCTGCTGCTCGCCGCCAGAGAGCACTCGCGCCGGACGCTCAGCCAGCGGCGCCAGCCGTGCCTGATCGAGGGCCTCCTCCAGCCGCGGCTTGCGCTCGCGGCGCGGCACCCGGCGGGCTCTCAGGGCAAAATCCACGTTGGCCGAGACACTGCGGCGCAGGTGCACCGGCCGCTGGAACACCATGGCCTGCGACGCGCGTATCGCTTGCGGGGATTCTGCCGACCAGATCACCTGGCCCTGGGTGGGTCGAAGCAAGCCGTGGCAGATCCGCAGCAACAGACTCTTGCCAGCGCCGTTGGGCCCCAGCACGGCGCTAATACCACCTGCTTCGAAGCGTTCGGCGATGTCGCTCAGCAATGGCCGCCCATTGACCTCGTAGCCGACGCCGCGCAGTTGCAGAGGCAGTATCGGCTGCTGCACGAGCTCCCGGGCGCTGCTGAGAAAGCCGAGCAACATGGCCTCAGGCGCCCCCGTAGCGCAGGGCGGCGCGACGCGCCCCCAGTGCCAATACATTCACCGACAGCGCGATGAGCAGCAGCACCATGCCAAGGCCCAGCGCCAACGTCAGATCTCCCTTGGAGGTCTCCAGGGCGATGGCAGTGGTCATCACCCGAGTCACGTGATTGATGTTGCCACCGACGATGATGACGGCACCCACCTCGGCGCTGGCGCGGCCGAAACCAGCCAGTATCGCGGTCACCAGGCTGAAGCGCCCATCCCAGATCAGGGTCGCCACCATGCCCAACGAGCCGACCCCCAGCGACTCCAGATGCTCCCGATACTCCTCGTACAAGTCCTCGACGGTCTGACGCGAGAGCGCAGCGATGATGGGCGTTACCAAGACGCATTGGGCGATGACCATCGCGGTGGGAGTGAACAGCAAGCCCAGCTCTCCCAAAGGACCGGCCCGGGACAGCAGTATGTAGACCACCAACCCTACTACTACTGGCGGCAGGCCCATGAAGGCATTGAGGACCGCCACCAGGAGCCCGCGCCCGGGGAACCTGGTCACCGCAAGCGCCGCCCCCAACGGCAGGCCAATGAGCGTAGCCAGCAGCACGGCCAGCAGACTGACGTGCAGCGACAGCCCCACAATCTCCACCAGCGCGGGGTCGAAGCCGATCAGAAGCTCATAGGCGGCCGCGAAGGCCTGGCCGAAATCGCTCAAAGCAAGGGTCCAAGCGGATTGAGGCAGTCGCGGTGAAATATGGACTTCTCGCGCTTCCTTCGCAAGCCATTACGAAGGAAATACATACAAACAGGAAAAAGTGGTTGCGGGAACAGGGATGAGCAAGATGCGGCCTTGCACAATGGCGGCCCGTGGTCCGCATCGGCGGAATACGGCTGCGCCTATTCCGCCCTCTCCGGCGTCTGCGGGTGCTTCAGTTTGGCCGGGGCGAGCACATCTGCGATCCCAGCCTTTTCGATGTACTCCCGCAACAGCCCCGAGGGCCCAAAAGCAACCCCACACCTGCGCCAGTTGCCGGCTCATAGGCAGCGGCCAGGTCGCTCAGCGCGGACTTCGAGCGCCTCGCTGCAAAGAGCTTCACGTCATCGGCATGAGCCACGTTCGACACCTGCACCGGGAGTAATACCCAAATCATGTGGCGACAACCCCAGCTCCGCCGCCGCGGCGCCACACGCGGACCATTGCGGCCGCCATGCGCTAGCCGTGACGCCGTTCCAGCTCTTGCTGCAACAGATCGAGGGTGTCGGAGAGGCGATTGGTGACCGCATTGCGCAGTCGCGCCAGTCGGGCGGCTTCGGGATCCGGGCCCAGGCCGGTGTCGAAATGCCGCTGCCGATCCTGCAACA
>CAZLYT010000551.1:0-2686 GCA_964563515.1 uncultured Candidatus Competibacteraceae bacterium
GAATACACGCGTTCCCACTATCGGGGCGACTCCTACGACTTCGTGGCCGAGATGCAGCTGGATCGGCCCGGATGAGCGCGGGCCCCGATCACCTGTACCAACTACGATTGCGCGTTCTCCCGCTCCCTCTAAGTGGGCGCCGATCCAAGAAAAGTGGGTTCCCGCTTTCGCACGAACGACGCTGAGGCGGGGGCCAGCGCTGCGCCGACACCGTACCTTCTCGCGGGCTACTCGATCGGCCCCTCGGGAGCGCGGTGAGACCCCTGCCCTCATGGAGCGCGATTGCCGTCTCGAACCTATCTAATACCACTTTCCTGAAGATATGGTGA
Organism: uncultured Candidatus Competibacteraceae bacterium; assembly: GCA_964563515.1. Classification (GTDB taxonomy): domain Bacteria; phylum Pseudomonadota; class Gammaproteobacteria; order Competibacterales; family JAHEDQ01; genus CAZLYT01. The sequence continues at coordinate 330 of CAZLYT010000551.1, forward strand.
AGGCGCCGTAGATCCTGCTTTGGATATCCTGCTAAACAATTGTTTTATAGTACTTCTCTATGGTTTCGTGATGAGCGGCCAAAGTGGTTGCATATTGGTACCATTATAGGTATCTTAGTGGTACTACTTGAACGACGGAGGACGATGAGATGGCGCAGACGGAAACCGCCGAACCGCGCTTTCGGGGACTCGATACCTGGGATGACCAAAGCCTGCTGGCGACTTTGTGGGAAGGACAGTTGGCCGCCGTCGCGGCCGTGGGGCCGGCGCTGCCAGCGCTGGCTCGAGCCGCCTCAGCCATGGTGCTGCGGCTGCGAGAGGGTGGTCGGCTCATCTATGTGGGCGCCGGCACCTCGGGTTTACTGGCAGTCCAGGATGGATCGGAGCTGCCGCAGACCTTCGGCTGGCCGCGGGACAGACTGGTGCTGCTGCTTGCCGGCGGATCGAACCTGGAATCCCTGGGTGCCGCCGAGGATAGAGCCGAGGATGCACGGGCCAGGCTGGCGGCCCTGACCTTGGATTCCAGGGATGTAGTCCTCGCGGTGGCCGCCAGCGGGACCACGCCCTACACGGTGGCCGCACTGGAGCAAGCCCGGGATCAGGGCGCGCTCACCGTGGCCATGGCCAACAATGCCGACACCGCTCTACTGAATGTGGCCGAACACCCGGTGCTGCTCGCAACCGGCGCCGAAGTTGTCGCCGGCTCGACGCGCATGAAAGCGGGCACCGCCCAGAAGGCCGCACTCAACCTGCTCTCTACCCTGGTCATGACCCGGCTCGGGCATGTCTTCGACGGCCGCATGGTCGACCTCGATATCGACAACGACAAGCTGCGCGGCCGAGGCCTCGCGATGCTCATGGACCTCACCGGTGCGAATGCCAAGGCGGCCGCCGCCGCGTTGGCTGCTTGCCACGATCGGGTCAAACCCGCGGTACTGGTGGTTCGAGGCCTTACGCCTGGAGCGGCGGCTGAGCTTCTAGATGAAAGCGGCGGATCGCTGCGGGCCGCGCTAGCCCAACTGGACTGAATCTTTGCTGCCCCGGCCACCCCAGAGGCGCCGGGCTCGACGACTACACGGAGCACAATCATGTTACTCAGCAACATCGACTGGGGCATCATCGGCCTCTTCTTTCTGTTGTCCCTGGCCATCGGGCTGGCGGTGACTCGCCGCGCTGGCTCCAACACCGCGGAATTCTTCCTCTCCGGCCGTCACATGCCCTGGTGGCTGCTTGGAATCTCCATGGTGGCCACCACCTTCGCCGCCGACACACCGGCCCTCGTCACCGACATCGTTCGCAACCACGGCGTGTCGGGCAACTGGGTTTGGTGGGCATTTCTGCTGACCGGTATGCTGACGGTCTTCGTCTACGCCAAGCTGTGGCGCCGGGCCAGTCTCCTCACCGATCTGGAATTCTACGAGCTCCGCTACAGCGGTAAGTCAGCGGCCTTTCTGCGCGGCTTCCGGGCACTGTATCTGGGCGTGTTCTTCAATGTGATGATCATGGCCACGGTCTCCATGGCAGCTATCAAGATCGGCGGTGTGCTGCTGGGGCTCTCGCCATTGCAGACCCTGCTGATCGCCGGCATGGTCACGGTGATCTACAGCTCCTTGGGCGGCTTCACCGGCGTGGTGCTGACCGACTTCTTCCAGTTCCTGATGGCCATGATCGGCGCCGTCTGGGCTGCCTACGTGGTGGTCAACCTGCCTGAGGTGGGTGGCCTCGACAACCTGCTCACCCACGACAACGTGGCCGGCAAGCTGTCCTTGTTGCCGGATTTCACCGACCTCAACACCCTGGTCCCTCTCTTCATCCTCCCGCTAGCGGTGCAGTGGTGGAGTGTCTGGTACCCGGGCTCGGAGCCCGGCGGTGGTGGCTACGTCGCCCAACGCATGCTCTCGGCCCGCAATGAGCGTAGCGCCATGGGCGCCACCTTGCTGTTCAACGTGGCCCACTACGCCCTGCGGCCGTGGCCCTGGATCCTGATCGCCTTGGCCTCCCTGGTGGTGTTCCCCGACCTGGGCGCGCTGCGGGCGCAGTTCCCACACCTCGACGCGGGTATCGTCCAGCACGACCTGGCCTACTTCGCCATGCTTACCTACCTGCCGGCCGGGCTGCTCGGTCTGGTGGTGGCATCACTGATTGCTGCCTACATGTCCACCATCTCAACCCACCTCAACTGGGGCTCGTCCTATGTGGTGAACGACTTCTACAACCGCTTCGTCAAGCCCGATGCGTCCGAGCACGAGCTGGTTCGAGTGGGGCGGATTTCCACCGTGCTGCTGATGGGGCTGTCGGCCATCCTGGCGCTATTTCTCAGCAACGCGCTGCAGGCCTTCAACATCCTACTCACGGTC
>CAZLYT010000552.1:0-21014 GCA_964563515.1 uncultured Candidatus Competibacteraceae bacterium
TCAGTTCGCAAACACCTCTTCGAACAACGTCTGCATCCGCGCCCAGGAATCCTGGTCTGCCTCGGTGTCGTACTTGAGCGGCAGATCGAATTTTTCGCCATTGGCGGTTGCGGCAGGATTGGTGAACGCGTGAAGCACCCCGGAGTAGTTGACAAAGATGTAGTCCACTTTGGCGCTATCCATCTCAGACTTGAACGCGTCGATCTGCTCTGGTTTGACGAAGGGATCGTCGGCGCCGTTGAATATGGCTAGGCGCGCCTTCACTTCACCCGCTTTGGCGGGGTCGCTGGTGCCAAGGCCGCCGTGGAAACTCGCGACGGCGGCCAGATCCAGGCCACGCCGCGCCATCTCGAGCACCACTCCCCCACCGAAGCAATAGCCGATGGCTGCGATCCGCTCGCTATTTACGTTGGGTTGCTGTTTCAATAGATCCATCGCGGCCCGAAAGCGGGCCTCTGCCTCCTCCATGTTGCGATTGACTTCGCCTGCGAACTTGCCCGCATCGTCTGGATGATCTGCGACCTTGCCGTCGCCGTACATGTCGAGCGCCATAGCGGTGTAGCCCAACTCGGCTAGCATGTCGGCGCGTGCGCGGGTGTAATCGTTGTTTCCCCACCATTCGTGCACCACGATCACGCCTGGCCGTTTGCCTTCGATGGCGTCATCGGTGGCAATGTAGCCATTGAACGTGGTGTCGCCAACTTCGTAGGTTACTTCTTCGCTGACCACGGCCCCTTCGGCCGCGGTAAGAAACGAGGCGACAAGGATGCAGGAGGTCACTGTGCGCATGGCTGTCCTCCGGTTCGGGCTCATGGTGCGATAGATTCATTGGGGTGCCGCCTCGCGATCGCCAGCTGTTCGCAATCGAACTCTCCAGTTTCCATCGTTACTAGAGATCAGGGACAAAGATACCCTACAGAACCCGCTGGGGCTCATCGGCACCTACGCACAACTCTAGCGGAACTAGTCGTCAGCCGCTGCCGAGGACGAAAGCGAAGCTGAGACTGTCAGCAGTCGGCTGCATGACTTATTTAGGGCCCGTTAGTGCCCCGGAGCATCGGAAGGGATTCCGAGCCCCGAGCACTTTTCCCCTTTCTGGCTATGCTAGCCCGGCTGACCAGGCTGGGCCGGCCCGATGCGATACGGCCGCATCGCCTCATTGTCCTCGTGCTCGACGATGTGGCAGTGCCACACGAATTGGCCGGGCGTATTGAACTGCGCTCGCACACGCGTGACCTGGCCGGGATAGGCGATGACGGTGTCCTTGAAGCCCGTCTCCCACGGTTCAGCTGGTGTAGGCAACCACTATCTCCCGTCCAATTCTGGTGTCCGGCCATGTTCACGCTGGTGGTCGGCAACCTCGCCGCCCTGGGCTTTACGATGCTGGCGGCTTACCGACGGGGAATGTTCGAGCACATACCCTACGCGTTGACGTTGCCGGTCTACTGGCCTTGGCCGCGGTCGCCTCTCATCTAACACCATCCAGGACGCTGTTTAGCCTAAAATCGATTGGCACCCAGAATTCCCCTAGCCCGGCAGTTGATAGGAGCGGCATACGCCGCGATGGGGCGCGGAGCGCCCCCGCTGCTGGCCGCCGAAACACCGGCGCGCTCGCGCGAGCCATCGCGACTGACATCGCTCCTACAACTGGAACGCGGTTAGCTACGCGACAGCGCGCAGCCGGAGGCTGGACGGAAACTCTTGTAAGGCGCTGTATCAGCTCCTCACCCGTCCGTTCTATCGGGAGAGAACCGAGTTTTTGTGGATGTGGCCAACTGCGCAGGCGCCACATGGACGGTACACCCCACCCGTGGAAGCTGTCTCGACAACCCCACCAGCAGTGTCAAGATACGCTTGGTGTTGGTTGGGAAGCCCACCGCGACCGCGGCGCCCCGAGATTCAATCGCAAGACCCGGAGTGCGACACTCCTCGAACGGCCTCTAGACTGCCGCCATCGCATGAGACGACCCTCACTGGAAGGCAGGCAACCATGTCCACACAAACAGATACCGGGATCCCGACCTCGATCAGCGATATCCGCTGGGTGGCGGTCGTCGCCCGCGACACCTCGGCGGACGGGAGCTTCTTCTACGCGGTCAGAACCACCGGCGTGTTTTGCCGCCCGTCCTGCCCCGCCCGGACCCCGAAGCCCGAGAACGTGACGTTCTACTCCACCGCGTCAGACGCCGAGGCGGCGGGCTACCGTCCTTGCAAGCGCTGCCGGCCAAGTGAACCACGGACCGGCGAGCGCCACGCGGCCCTCGTCGCTAAGCTATGCCGATTCATCGAAAGCGCCGAGCAACCGCCAAGCCTGGACGAGCTGGCACGCCATGCGGGGATGAGCGGCTTCCATCTGCATCGGATTTTCAAGGCCGTCACCGGACTGACGCCCAAAGCCTACGGGGCGGCCCATCGCGCCGGCCGGCTTAGAGCCGAGCTGAGCCGAAGCGCCACGGTGACGGAGGCCATCTACGGCGCCGGCTATAGCTCCAGCGGACGCTTCTACGATGAGTCGAACCAGTTGTTGGGGATGACCCCCTCGAGCTACCGCGCCGGTGGCGTCGACACGGAGATGCGCTTCGCCGTCGGCCAGTGCTCCCTGGGAGCCATTCTGGTCGCCGCCAGTGAGCGCGGGGTGTGCGCCATTTTCCTGGGTGACGACCCCGAGGTTCTCACCCGCGAGCTGCAGGACCGCTTTCCGAAGGCCACACTCGTAGGCGGCGACGCCGAGTTCGAGCAGTGGGTGGCGAAGGTAGTGGGGTTGGTGGAGTCTCCGGGACGCGGCCTCGATCTGCCGCTGGATGTGCGCGGAACCGCGTTCCAGCAGCGCGTTTGGCAAGCCCTGCGCGTGGTACCCCCGGGAACCACGGTGAGCTACAGCGACATCGCCAACCGCATCGGCGCACCCAAGTCGGTGCGGGCGGTGGCGCAAGCTTGCGCCGCCAATGCCCTGGCGGTGGCAATACCCTGTCATCGGGTGGTGCGTCGTGATGGCGGCCTGTCGGGCTACCGTTGGGGAGTGGAGCGCAAGCGCGCGCTGCTGGCGCGCGAGGTTAAGACGTGAGCGCGGATCCTCGGGCAGCCACAGCGATTGGCCCCGAGTGGCAGTTGGCGCGGCGGATCGACGTGGTTGACTGGGGCCGCGTCGCCAGTGACCTGGACGCCCGGGGGAATGCCATTCTCGAGGGCCTGCTCACTGCGGGAGAGTGCGAAGACGTGGCGGCGTTGTATGCCAACGACGCCTTATTTCGTCGCCGCGTGATCATGGAACGTCACGGCTACGGACGTGGCGAGTATCGGTACTTCGCCTATCCACTCCCGGACCCCATTGCCACGTTGCGCAGCGCCATCTATCCGTGGTTGGCACCGATCGCCAACCACTGGCACGAGGCCATGAAACTGGACCTTCGATTTCCGGAGCCGCACGCGGACTTGGTCGCCCGCTGCCACGCGGCGGGGCAGCGCCGGCCGACGCCCCTAATCCTCGATTACGGCGTCGACGACTACAACTGCTTGCATCAGGATCTCTACGGCGAGCACGTGTTTCCGCTGCAGGTGGCGGTGCTGCTCTCAGAACCGGAACGGGATTTCACCGGCGGCGAGTTCGTGCTCACGGAGCAGCGGCCACGCCTGCAGTCACGGCCCGAGGTGATCTCCTTGCGCCAGGGCGACGGGGTGGTATTCGCTGTCCATCAGCGTCCGCAACCGGGCAAGCGCGGCTTCCATCGAGTCAAGCTGCGTCACGGGGTGAGCCGGGTGCGATCGGGGCATCGTCAAACGTTGGGCATCATCTTCCACGATGCCGCTTGATCGCCACCCCATAAGCCTGGACTTGTTCGACGCCCTGGATCAAGGCAGGCGCCGGCAAGAATCGTTGGGTCCCGGGGCCTGGCTGCTTGGCAGCTTTGCCTCCGAGCAGGAGGCCGCCGTGTTGGCGGCCATCGGGGAGGTCACCGCCCGAGCGCCCTTCCGCCACATGGTCACGCCGGGCGGCTTTCGCATGTCGGTGGCGATGACCAACTGCGGGGCGCTGGGGTGGGTCAGCGAGCGGTCCGGCTACCGTTACGACGCGGTGGACCCGGACTCCGGACGCCCCTGGCCGCAGATGCCCCGGGTGTTCACCGAGCTCGCCGCGAGCGCTGCCGCGCAAGCCGGCTTCGAGGGCTTCGTCCCGGACGCCTGCCTGATCAACCGCTATGAACTTGGCGCACGGCTCTCCCTGCACCAGGACCGCAACGAGCGCGACTTCAGTCAACCTATCGTCTCGGTGTCGCTGGGGGTTTCGGCCACGTTCTTGTTTGGTGGCTTGAAACGGGCCGAACGCGCGGCCCGCGTGCCGCTCCAGCATGGCGATGTGGTGGTCTGGGGCGGCCCTGCGCGGCTGCGCCATCACGGCGTGCTGCGGTTGAAGGAAGGCTACCACCACTGCCTCGGCTGCCAACGTATCAACCTGACCTTGCGCAAGGCGGGGTGAAGCTGGACGGCAGATCGCGCTACGCGCATCCACCCTCGCCCGCCCTCGAGCGCGCCGGGCCGGCAGTCAGAATGGTGCAAGCCTCGAAAAGAGTGCTCGCTCAGAGCCGCACAGTGCGGAAGCCCAGAAAGGGGTGTTCCGCCAAATCTTCTTCAGGCCGCGAAGCCGTATGGGGGCAGACGTGGGTACCGGTGTGGTGCAAACTACGTCGCTGGCACCGACCAAGGCGCTGGACTTAGACCAGCGATGCGCGGTCTCGGCGACAACAAAACACACCGATATGATCAAGGCTGAGGAGGATTGCGAGGGGTGATGGCACTTCACATCTCGTCCCCAGCACGGAGAACGCAATGGAAGCTGTAGCAAGCACCTCAGTACAACCAGCATCCGTAGCCACAGACGCAATAGAAACCGCCATCGTAACAGGTGGTTTCGGCAATCAGGCCGATCTTCTCAGAGAGCGCTTCAATCGAGCGAGCGAGCTCTCATTCTTATCATCCGGATGGCATGGACCCCGTGACATCCAAACTCTGGAAGGGCTGGAAGGTAAGTTTTTCTGGCCAGACATCACCAATATCGGTTACCTCGAGTTCAAGTTCGCGCCGGACAAAGTGGGCTTCGCTGGAAACTACAAGCTCCTGAACCTGGATATGGTGACGATCAAGGAGCAGGGAACGTTCAACAGCGTGCCAAACAATCCAGCCATCGGGTTCGCCTTTATCACGCTGGTTCCAAACGCCGGCGATCCACGCACCGCGGTAGTTGAAGGGATGTTTACCTTGCCGGGCTGGGTGATTCAGACCTTGGTCCTGGCGCCGATTACAGACCAAGGCACCGGCATGATCTTCACACCGGTGCGAACGTTCATCTAGCTTCGTTGCGGGCGCCACCCTTTCAATTGACTTGAGTGGGGTGGCGGCGTAGCGCGAATCCAAGCAACGGCGTTTCCGCCCATGATGGCGCTGATGCAAGAGATCCGGCCCAGAGTCGTGCCACGGCTTGGTCTGGGCCAGTTTGCGCCGCTGATGCACCTTCGTGGGCGGAGCCCTGCAGCCACTCCCAACAAGACATATCCCTTAACCGCTTGTTCTGCATCCTGGGAAATGGGACGAGACTGGGCGGCACGTGCAATTCACTGGCGACCCTCGCCACCCGGTTCCCTGCACATAGCCCAAGCCAAGTCCCGTCGTTCCCGCGGAAAGCCTGCCCTCGCGAAGCTCGTCCCCGTGAAAACGGGGAGCGGGGGCGGGAACCGGTGAAAGAAATCGGTTGACTGGATTCCCGCGTGCGCAGGAATGACGGCAGCAAGGGATCCGTAGACTACTTCGCAGGCCCAAGTCAGAAAGCTCGGCACCTGCGGGGAAATAGCCTACGGTGCCCACTGTTGGTTGCGCGACAGCGCGCGGTCGGAGGCTGAGAGAAATCTGCCATGACTCAGCCAGGCCGAGCACGGGCCCAGCGCATGACCGGCAAATCACGGGTGGTGTCGATGGACCTCGGATGGGCGCATAGCGGGCCGGCTCGTTGCCCGACTTCCCCGGCCCGCCGAGAATGCTGGCCGTCTATGCGGGGTTGAGTCACGCCTTCCGTGGGCATCGCGGGGATCGAGTCAGCGAACACCACGAGCCGCTTGCCATTGCGGGTACGGTCCGTCAGTGTCGCGTGTTCAAACGGCGGCTTCCGAGCTATGGATGCCGACAACAACGTTCTGCCCAGAACGGCCAGCAGCACTTCAGGCAAGGCGGCGTGGCGCCTTGCCTGAAGTGCTGCGCAACCAAGGCGGCGCCAACCACGCGGTAAGCATTCTCGCCGAATCGCTTGCCGGCCCAGCCACTGGTTGAGCGACATGACAGGGGACTCTACGCCGTCGGTGCCCGAGTCGCCGACGAGCCTGGTCATATCAAGCAGCGGGTGCCATCCATGGACCTCTCATTCCTGCTCATCCAGCTCCTGAACGGCGTTCAGTACGGGTTGCTGTTATTCCTGGTCGCCAGTGGCCTCACCTTGGTATTCGGGATCATGGGCATCATCAACCTGGCCCATGGCGCCATGTACATGATCGGCGCCTACCTGGCCTACGCCCTCACCGTCCAGACCGGCAGCCTGGGGCTCGCCATCCTGCTGGGCATCCCCATCTTGCTGGTGGTGGGTCTCTTCATCGAGCGGTTTCTGGTCGCCCCCCTCTATCAGCGGGATCACCTCTATCAGGTGCTGCTCACCTTCGGCTTGATCCTGATCCTGGACGAGGTGCAGAGCTTGCTGTGGGGCAATGATCCCCACGCCGTGCCAGTGCCCGAGCTGCTGAGCGGCTCCATCGCCCTCACCGACACCCTGAGCTACCCCATCTACCGACTGGCGGTATCCGCGGTATGCCTGGTGCTGGCGGCGGCCATGTATCTGATCATCCAAAAGACCCGACTGGGGATGACTATTCGGGCCGGGGCCAGCAATCGGGAGATGGTGGAGGGCTTGGGCATCGACGTGCGCACCCTGTTCAGCATCATTTTTGCAGCCGGGGTGGCGCTGGCGGGCTTCGCCGGGATGATTGCCGCACCTCTCACCTCGGTGTACCCGGGCATGGGGGAGAACGTGCTGATCATCTGCTTCGTGGTGGTTGTCATCGGTGGTATCGGCTCCGTCAAAGGGGCATTTTTGGGAGCAATGCTGGTCGGCTTGGTAAGCACTTTCGGGCCAGTTCTGGTGCCAACCCTGGCCAGTGTGATGGTCTACCTGGTAATGGCGCTGGTGCTGCTGTGGAAACCGCGGGGTTTGTTCGCCTGAGCCAACGAGGACAATCCATGACCGTCATGCCTCGCTCCGTTTCGGCCGTACTGGCTCTGCTGGTCCTGGCGCTGGCACTGTACCCGGCCTACGGCGATCTGCTGTTCGGCGAACGTGCCACCTTCTTTCTGCAAAAGCTCAGCACGATCATGATTCTGGCCATCTTCGCCATGAGCCTGGACCTGGTGGTGGGAGTGACCGGCCTGGTGAGCCTGGGCCATGCCGCCTTCTTCGGGCTGGCCGGCTACGCCCTGGCTCTGCTGGCCCCGGAGTACGAAGCCGCCAATATCTGGGTGGTGCTGCCGGCTAGCCTGGCAGCCTCCGCCTTGGCAGCTCTGGTGGTGGGGGCACTGTGCGTGCGCACCTCTGGGATCTATTTCATCATGGTGACCCTGGCGTTCGGGCAGATGGCGTACTACTTCATCAACGACTCGGCCTTCGCCGGCGGTTCCGACGGGATGTACATTTTGTTCAAGCCCGAGGTCGTGGTCGGCAATACACAGCTCCTGGATCTGGAGAACAAGCAGACCTTTTTCTATGTGGCGTTAGGTGCAATGGTGGCGGTTTATCTGCTGCTGCGGATGCTGATCCGCTCCCCCTTCGGCCGGGTGCTCGTGGGCATCCACGCCAACGAGCACCGGGTGCGAGCGTTGGGCTACAACGCCGCGGTCTACAAGGTGGTCAGCTTCGTCATCGCCGGCACCTTGGCCGGCCTGGCTGGATTTCTGGCGGCTGCGCAATATGGTTTCGTCAACCCTTCCCAGCTAGGCTGGCATACCTCCGGCAACGCACTGATGATGGTGATTCTAGGCGGCGTGGGCACGACATTCGGCCCGGCCCTGGGCGCTTTCGCCTTCGAGATCCTGCATTACCTGTTCGAGAGTGCCACCGAGCACTGGCTGCTGCTCATGGGCGGGATGATGGTCGCGGTGGTGCTGGTGCTTCCTCACGGCCTGGCGGGCGGGTTACTGATGCTGATGCAGCGCAGCCAAGGGGGGGCCGAAGCCGAAGCCGACAGCGTGTCCGCGGCTACCAGGACCGGTGGCACATGAACCAGGCCATACTGGTCACCCAAAACCTCAGCCGGCACTTCGATGGCATTTGCGCCGTGGACAACGTGTCTCTGAGCTTGCTGCGGGGGGAGGTGCACGCCATCCTCGGCCCCAACGGTGCCGGCAAAAGCACCCTCGTTAACCTGTTGTCCGGCGATCTTGCCCCGAGCTCGGGCACCATCCATTACGAAGGTAGGGACATTACCGGGCTGCCGTCCTACCGGATCTCCCAGCTGGGGATGGGCCGTAGCTATCAGAGGTCCAACATCTTTCCCAAGCTGACCTGCTTCGAGAACGTTTGGCTAGCAGCCCAATCGCGCCAGCCCAGTTGCCTGCGCTTCTTCCGTGCTGCCCACGGGCTCGACTCCGTGCGGGAGCTGACCGAGCGCAGCTTGGAGCGTTGTGGCCTCGTCCACCGCCATCAGCGGCTTGCCGGCATCCTGAGCTATGGAGAACAGCGGCAACTGGAGATTGGCATGGTGCTCGCCACCTGCCCGCGTCTCCTGCTGATGGACGAACCCATGGCCGGGATGGGTAGTGAGGAGTCCGAGCAATTGGTGACTCTCATCAAGGAGCTGGCCCGGGACTACACCCTGCTGCTGGTCGAGCACGATATGGACGCGGTGTTCGCAGTGGCGGACCGGCTCACCGTGATGGTCAACGGCCGGATCCTGGAGAGTGGCGGCGTGGAGCGGATCCGGGCCAGCCGTGAAGTGCAAGAAGCCTATCTGGGCCATACCGTCGAGCTATAGCCCCCATGACAGCGGCCAGCCTGGATCAAACCGACCTGGAGGACGACCACGCGGTCCGGGCCGAGGGCCTGCATAGCTACTACGGTGCCTCCCATGTGCTCCATGGCGTGAACCTACGAATCCGGCGCGGAGAAACCGTCACTCTCATGGGACGCAACGGGATGGGAAAAACCACCACCCTGCGCTCAATTTTGGGTTTCGTGCCGCCCCGGCACGGCACTGTGCGAATCTTCGGCAAGGACATGACTGGAGCCAGGCCCCATCAGGTGATCCGCCGCCACCTGGCCTACGTGCCCGAAGGTCGCGGCTTGTTTTCCAACCTCAGCGTGCGGGAGCACTTGCTGATGCCGGCCCGCCCCGGAGCCGGGGGCCGCCGTCGATGGACCTTCGAGCGGGTGATGGACAGCTTTCCCCGCCTGGCCAACCGCCTCGACCACATGGGCAGCCAGCTCTCCGGCGGCGAACAGCAGATGTTGGCCATTGGCCGAGCATTGATGACCAACCCGGAGCTGCTGATCCTGGATGAGGCCACCGAGGGCTTGGCGCCCCTGATCCGGGAGGAGATCTGGCGCATCATCCAGCTCATCAGGCGCGATGCCATCGCCACGATTATCGTGGACAAGAATGTCGGTGCCTTACTGGACCTGGCCGACCACCACGTGATCCTAGTCAAGGGGCAGGTGGTATTCGACGGACCTAGCGATGCCCTTCGGGCCGCCCCCGATATCCTCGCCCGCAACATCGGCATTTGACCTCAACCGCGCCCGTACCGTGGGTACGAGCGAGGGGCATTAGGCAATCCGTAATGCTCCGTCCAACGGCTGGTTCCGGAGCACCCAACCCCCGCCAACGCATATCGTCGCAACGACTAGATGCAACCGCCGAGGGTGCAATAGGCAAAGCCGTAATGCACCTTCCCCCGGCCCAATCTCAATCGCCCATCACGCCACCGACAATCATCGACGCAGCGACTGGATGCAACCGCCGTAGGGTGCAATAGGCGAAGCCGTAATGCACCTTCCCCCGGCCCAATCTCAATCGCCATCACGCCACCGACGATCATCGACGCAGCGACTGGATGTAGCCGATCAGGCCCTGGGTCGAGCAGTCGTGCTGCCCTGTCCGCTCGCCCTGGAGCTCGGGCAGGATGGCGCTCGCTAGCTGCTTGCCAAGCTCCACGCCCCACTGGTCGAAGGAGTTGATGTTCCAAATTACGCCTTGCACAAAGATCTTGTGCTCGTAGAGTGCGATCAACCGGCCCAGGGTACGTGGCGTCAGGCGACGGTAGACGATGGAGTTGGTGGGGCGATTGCCTTCGAATACCTTGTGGGGGACCAGCCGTTCCAGGGCGTCGCCGGAAAGGCCCTGGCCGGAAAGCTCGGCCCGCGCCTCATGCTCGGTGCGGCCCCGCATCAAGGCCTCGGTCTGGGCCAGGAAATTGGCCAATAGCTTCTCCTGATGGTCGCCAAGAGGCGTCTGGCTCTCGGCGCCGGCCAGGAAGTCGCAAGGCACCAGCTCGGTGCCCTGGTGGATGAGCTGGTAGAAAGCATGCTGCCCGTTGGTGCCCGGCTCACCCCATAACACCGGACCGGTGGCGTAGTCGACGCGGCTGCCGTCGCGACGCACGAACTTGCCGTTGCTCTCCATGTCGGCCTGCTGCAGGTAGGCCGGGAACCGGTGCAGGTGCTGATCGTAGGGCAGCACCGCATAGCTGCTGGCGCCGAGGAAGTCTCGATACCAGATGCCGATCAGCGCCATGATCACGGGCATATTGGATTCCAGCGGCGCCTCGCGGAAGTGCTGGTCCATATCGTGGGCTCCGGAGAGCAGCTCGTCGAAGCGCTCCATGCCGACGGCGAGCGCAATCGGCAGGCCGATCGCCGACCACAGCGAGTAGCGGCCGCCCACCCAATCCCAAAAGCCGAACATGTTGTCCGAGTCGATGCCGAAGCCGGTGACCGCTTCCAGGTTGGTGGAAACCGCCACGAAATGGCGGGCAACATCGGCGTCAGCACCGAGCTTCTGCAGCAACCAGTCTCGCGCCGAGCGGGCGTTGGTCATGGTCTCCTGGGTAGTGAAGGTCTTGGAGGCGACCACGAACAGGGTCCGCGCCGGATCCAGATTGGCGAGCGTGTCCACCAGGTGGGCGCCATCCACGTTGGAGACGAAATGTGGGCGTAGATCCGCACGCTGGTAGGGGCGAAGCGCATCGCACACCATTAGAGGCCCCAGGTCGGAGCCGCCGATGCCGATGTTGACCACGTCGGTGATGCTCTGGCCGCCGTGGCCGCGCCACTGGCCGCTTCGCACCCGCTCGCTGAAGTCGCGTATGCGAGCGCGCACGGCGGTCACCGCCGGCATGACATCCTCGCCGGCCGTAGGCATCGCCGTACTCTCCGGACTGCGCAGCACCACGTGCAGCACTGCCCGATCCTCGGTGAAGTTGATGCGTTCACCGCTGAACATGCGCTCGCGCCAACCGGCGACGTCGGCGCTGCGCGCCAGATCCAGCAGCAGCGCCATGGTGTCCTCGGTGATGCGGTTCTTGGAGTAGTCCAGCAGCAGGTCATCGAAGCGCACGCAGTGGCGCTCGAAGCGCCTGCCATCGGCCTCGAAGAGCTCGCGCATGCTGCGCCCGCGCCACTCGTCGCGATGCCGCTCCAGGGCCTTCCAGGCTTGGCTTTCGGTCAGTTCGGACATAGCTCCATCTCCAGGGAAGAAGGGTCAAGGGGGACCGGGCAGGTGGGCGCGCAGACCCTCAGCCCATCTGCTGCAGAAACGCCTCCACCTGCGCCAGGTTCGGGAGCGCTGGGATGGCGCCACGGATGGTGGTGGTGATGGCACCGGCGGCACACGCGAAACGACAGGCCTCGCGCAGACCGTCTTCGTGGCGGAGCAGATCCCGATCACGCAGCAGGCAGCGCAGCAGGCCAGCGGTGAAGGCATCGCCAGCCCCGGTGGCATCCACCGACTCCACCACGAAGCCGGGCACGTCCCCCTCGTAATCGGCAGTCATGTAGTGAGCACCGCGTCGGCCGCTGGTCAACACCATGAGCTGCAGGTCGTCGTGCCACAAGCGCTTGCGCACCACAGCGGGATCCTCGGTTCCGAACAGGAACTGCACCTCGTCGTCGCTGATCTTCACCACCTGGGCTTGAGATACTGCGAGGATGAGGCCGTCGTGGGCGGCCTCGGCGCTGGGCCAGAGCGCCCGCCGCAAGTTGGGATCGCAGGAGATGAGGCAGCCGTTGCGCCGGGCCGTGTCCACTGCGTGCAGGGTCGCCCCGCGCACCGGCTCCGAGATCAGGCTGATGGAACCGAAGTGGAGCAGCCGAGCGCCGGCGATGGCCGCCTCGTCCACCTCGTGGGCCTCGAACAGCATGTCGGCGCTGGGATGGCGGTAAAACATGAACTCTCGCTCGCCGTTGGCGCGCAGCGATACGAAGGCCAACGCGGTGCGGGCCGCGGCGCTGTAGCGCAGCGGCCCGATGTCGACGCCCGCCTGGGACAAAGTATCCGCGAGGAAATGTCCGAAAGCGTCGTCACCGACCTTGCCCATGAAGGCGCTGCTTACACCCAGCCGCGCGAGGCCGACCGCGACGTTGGCCGGCGCGCCGCCCGGGGCCTTCTGGAAGGCGGGCACATCCACCAGCGTGGTGCCCCTTACCATGGGCACAAAGTCGATGAGCACCTCGCCGAGGCAGATTGCGTCGGTCATGATCGTGGTCTCCTAGACTCCACTCGGTGGCCTCCAAAGGTAGCGCAGCGGGAGCACATCGCCACTGCTGGGGCTCGTCTGCTTGGGCGAGCGTGGCCCCTCGACGCCGATTTCGCGCCGTTGACCGCGCCTGCCGCCAAGCGCCAGTGCTTGGCTAGCGCCCGCTGCACGAACACATCACGCCGAAGTGGCCGCCGGCTCCAATCCGGGAGAACCAGTGGCCAGCGCCATGATGCTCTCCTGGGAGATCTCGCCGCCCACGACCTCACCGGCGATCATGCCTTCGCGTATCACCAGCACCCGATCGCTCAGCCCGATGATCTCCAGCAGTTCGGTGGAGATCATGATCACCGCAACCCCCTGCTTGGTGAACTCGCCGATCTGAAGATAGATGTCATGCTTGGCGCTTACATCGAGGCTGCGGATGGGCTCGTCCAAGGGTCAGCACCTTGGGGCCGGCGGCAACCCAACACGGCACCAGAAGCTTGTGCTGGTTCCCCCCTGACAAGCTGCCGGAGGTGAGCTGCGGGTGGGCGACCCGACTCCGCAGTCGGCGGATGGCCTCGTCGCTGAACTCGGTGGCGGCCTTTCGATGCAGCCAGTCGCCGTGGGCCAGGCGGCTCACCACGCTGATGACGATGCTGATGAGGATGTTCTCCCGCGCCGACATGTCCAGAAACAGCCCACGTGCCTTGCCGTCTTCTGGAAGATAGGCCAGTCCGGCGGCAATGGCATCGATGGGGCTGCGAATGGTGACCGGCTGGCCTCCCACTTTCACGCCGCCGCCGGTTGCCGGGTCGGCGCCGAACAGGAGCCGGGCCAGTTCGGTGCGACCGGCGCCGACCGCACCCGACAGGCCCAATACTTCGCCGGCGTGCACCTTGAAGTTCGCGGGCTCGATGCGGCCGCCGTCGGTCAGATCTTGAACCTCCAACACCACCGGTCCATTCCCGTCCCAGCGCTCCTTTTGGAACAGTTCATCCAGTGGACGGCCCACCATCATCTGCACCTTTTCTGGTGACAAGTGGGCGCGTTTGAGACTGCCCAGGTAGCTGCCCTCGCGCAGCACGCTGACCCGCTCGGCCAAGGCGTAGTTCTCGGCCATGCGGCGGCTGATGTAGATCAACGCGATGCCGTCGCGACGCCGACCGTGAATGAGCTCGAACCGCCGGTGGCCGATGCTGCCGTCACCCGGCTGCGGGCGCTGGCCGGGCCCCAAGTCAAGGTCGAAGTGATCGGCTATGCCCTCACTCAAGACGAGCAGCCCTCAGGGGAACCGACGCTGATTCCAGACCTTGGTCACGGCCGACAATGTGGCGGACCTTGGTGGTTGGACTGGCGACTAGCGAACCGCAGCCGGCGCGGGGATTGGCGCAAGATCGAGTCCACTCAGTGCATGTCCCAAGTTCAAACCGGCTGGCTCTCTGGCGGTTCGCCGTCTAACGTCCTTGGTAAGGAATCCGGCAACGGACGATGAATTGACACGGACGCGCGGCTCCGGGAAGGCTTCCCGGGGGCCGTCAGCGAACGCAACCACCCGGAGCTGATCATGGAGAAAAACGACCTTCGATACGTCAGCCGGCTGACCCGCCAGACCCTGGCCCTGGTGCTGGCTGGTGGCCGTGGCTCACGGCTTTACGAGCTCACTGATTGGCGGGCCAAGCCGGCGGTCGCCTTCGGCGGCAAGTTCCGCATCATCGACTTTCCGCTTTCCAACTGCATCAACTCCGGCATTCGCCGCATCGGTGTGCTGACCCAATACAAGGCGCACTCGCTGATCCGCCACCTCACCCATGGCTGGAGTCAGTTCAAGAGCGAGCTCGGAGAATTCGTCGAGGTGCTACCGGCCTCCCAGCGGGTCGACGACGAGTGGTATCAGGGCACCGCAGACGCGGTCTACCAAAACGTCGACATCATCCGCACCCACAGTCCGGTTTACGTGCTGATTCTCTCCGGCGACCACATCTACAAGATGGACTACGGCTCGATGCTGGCTTTCCACGTGAAGCGGGAGGCGGCCATGACGGTGTCCTGCCTGGAGGTGCCCATCGAGGAGGCCGCCGGCGCCTTCGGCGTCATCACAGTGGACGAGCAGGGCCGCGTGCTGCGCTTCGACGAAAAACCCAAGGACCCCACCCCGATCCCCGGCCACGATGACCTCTGCCTGGCCTCCATGGGCAACTACGTCTTCAACACCCAGTTCCTCTACGATCAGCTCGGGCGCGACGCCAAGGACCCGAACTCCGCGCACGACTTCGGCACAAACCTGATACCGGCCATCATCGGCGAGCATCCCGTCTACGCCTTTCCGTTCCGTGATGCCAAGACGGGGGAGCGCGCCTTCTGGCGCGACGTGGGAACCCTGGATGCGTTCTGGGAAGCGAACATGGAGCTGGTCTCCGTATCGCCGGAGCTCAACCTATATGACATGGACTGGCCGATACTCACCTACCAGGTGCAGCTGCCGCCGGCAAAGTTCGTGTTCGACCAGGGGGAGCGGCGCGGCATGGCGGTGGACTCCATGGTCTCGGGCGGCTGCGTCATCTCTGGCGCCCAGCTCAAACGCTCGCTGCTGTTCTCCAACGTCAAGGTGCACTCCTACGCCAAGCTGGAGGAATCGGTGGTGCTGCCGGATGTGGACATCGCCCGACGTGCTCGCATCAAGCGCGCGATTCTGGATCGGGGCTGTGCCATCCCCGAGGGTATGGTCATCGGCGAGGACCACGACGAGGACCGGCGCCGCGGCTTCCGGGTCTCCGACAAGGGCATTGTGCTGGTAACCCCGGACATGCTCGGCCAGAGCATCCACGTGGCGCCATGAGGTAACCCCCATGCAGCGGGAAACGATTGCCACCCAACCCTTTGAGGGTCAACAGCCCGGCACCTCGGGACTGCGCAAGAAGGTGCGCGTGTTCCAGCAGGAGGGCTACCTGGAGAACTTCGTGCAGTCGCTGTTCGACACCCTGGATATCCTGGGCGATATCCAGGGTGCCACCTTGGTGGTGGGCGGTGACGGGCGCTACTACAACCGCGAGGCGATGCAGACCATCCTGCGCATGGCCGCCGCCAACGGTGTCGGCAAGGCGCTGGTGGGACGCGGTGGCATCCTCTCCACCCCCGCGGTCTCCTGCGTAATCCGCAAGCATCACGCCCTGGGAGGCATCGTGCTCTCGGCGAGCCACAACCCGGGCGGTCCCAACGCGGATTTCGGCATCAAGTACAACGTCAGCAACGGCGGCCCGGCCCCGGAGAAGATCACCGAGGCGATCTACGCCCGCAGCCGTGAGATCAGCGCCTATCACACGGTGCGAAGTGACGACCTGGACCTGGATCGACTGGGACAACAGTCGCTGGGCGAGCTCAGCGTCGAGGTGATCGATCCGGTGGCTGACTACGCCGAGCTGATGGAGCAGCTGTTTGACTTCGAGCGCATGCGCAAGCTCATTGCCGACGGCGAGCTGTCGCTGCGCTTCGACGCCATGCACGCGGTCACCGGACCTTATGCGCGGGAAATCCTGGAGCGACGCTTGGCGGCGCCTGCCGGGACGGTGCTGAACGGTGAGCCACGGGAGGACTTCGGCGGCGGCCACCCGGACCCGAACCTGGCCCACGCCAAGGAGCTGGTGGCGTTCATGTACGCCGAGGATGCCCCCGATCTCGGCGCCGCCTCCGATGGCGACGGCGACCGCAACATGATTCTCGGCCGCAGCTTCTACGTCACCCCCAGCGACAGCCTAGCGGTGCTGGCCGCCAACGCCCAACTGGTGCCGGGCTACGCCGCGGGCCTGAAGGGGGTGGCGCGCTCGATGCCAACTAGTCAGGCGGTGGACCGCGTGGCGCAGGCGCTTGGCATCCCCTGCTACGAGACACCCACCGGCTGGAAGTTCTTCGGCAATCTGCTCGATGCCGGGCGCATCAGCCTGTGCGGTGAGGAGTCCTTTGGCACCAGCTCCGACCACGTGCGGGAGAAGGACGGGTTGTGGGCGGTGCTGTTCTGGCTCAACGTGGTGGCGGCGCGGGGCGAGCCGGTGGCCGAGATCGTACGCGATCACTGGCGCCGCTATGGTCGCGACGTCTATACCCGCCACGACTACGAGGGCATCGACAGCGACGCCGCCCAGACCATGGTGACGAGGCTGCGGGGGCGTCTGCCCGAGCTTGCCGGTCGCGACTACGACGGTCTAACGGTGGAGCAAGCGGATGATTTCCGCTACACCGATCCTGTCGATGGCAGCAGCGCGAGTCAGCAGGGCGTGCGGGTGCTCTTCCGGGGCGGCGGGCGCATCGTCTACCGCCTCTCCGGCACCGGCACCGAGGGGGCGACGCTGCGCATCTACATGGAGCGCCCGGAACCCGATCCGGCACGTCAGGATGAGGACCCGCAGAGCGCGCTGGCAGATCTGATCAAGCTGTCCCGGGAGATCGCTGAGATCGAGCACCACACCGGCCGCAGCGCTCCTGATGTGGTGACCTGACGCTCATGTCCCAGGCCACACCACCGGTTCACAGCAACCGGGCCCACACCACCCCCCCGGTGAGCGATACGGCGAGCAGCGCCGGCCTGCGGGTGCTGATGGTCGCTGCGGAGAATGACGCGCTGCCGCGGGTGCGCACCAGCGATGGTGAGTTCACCGGCAAGGTCGGAGGCATCGGCGACGTGGTGCGCGATGTGCCGCGGGCGCTGGCCGAGCGAGGCTGTTCGGTCACCGTGGTCACCCCCGCCTACGGGATCTACTCGGCGCTGCCCGATGGCCACCGGCTGGCAGGCCTGGAGGTGGCCTTCGGCGGTGGTCGCCATTACCTGGAGCTGCACCAGGCGCCGGACCGTAAGACCACCCCCGGTGTCCGCCAGCTAGTTATCGAGCATCCGCTGCTCAGCCCCTGTGGCAAAGGCCGCATCTACTGTAACGACCCCCCGCACCGGGCCTTCGCCAGTGACGCCAGCAAGTTCGCGCTGTTTTGTGCGGCCGTGGCCGCGGCCGTCGAGCACGGGACATTCGGCGAGCTGGATGTGGTCCACCTGCATGATTGGCATTCGGCCTTCCTGCTGATCCTGCGCCGTTACGACCCCCACCACCACCGGCTCTAGCAGCTGCGCTGTGCTTACACCATCCACAATCTGGCTTTGCAGGGCATTCGTCCCTTCGACGGTGACCCCTCCTCCCTAACGGCCTGGTATCCCAATCTGAGCTTCGAGCGATCAATGCTCGAGGACCCGCGCTGGCGCGATTGTGTCAACCCCATGGCCGTGGGGATCCGTCTGGCCGATGCGGTGCACGCCGTCTCCCCCGCCTACGCAAAAGAGATCCTGAAGCCGAGCGCGGTAGCCGCCCACGGCTACTATGGCGGTGAGGGGCTGGAGCAGGACCTGCGCCAGGCTCAAAGCGAAGCTCGGCTGTTCGGCATCCTCAATGGCTGTGAGTATCCGACTGCGACCGGCGTGGCGCCGGCGATCGGATCCTGGTCGCGCTGCATGGAGGAGGTGAACGCCCAGCTGCTGCGCTGGTCGGCCCAGAACGCCACGCTGGCGAGCGCCCACTTTCTGGCCCACGTTCGGGCCACCGCGCTAGGCGAGAGTCGGCCGCGATTTCTGCTCACCAGCATCGGCCGTATCACCGACCAGAAGGTGCGTCTGCTGCGCCAACCCGGGTCCGACGGCCGCCCGGCGTTGGATCGGCTACTGGATACCCTGGGTCCCAACGGGCTGCTGCTGCTGCTCGGCAGCGGCGATCCAGACTACGAGCAATTTCTCACCGCGGTCGCCGCTCGCCACGACAACTTCCTGTTCCTGCGCGGCTACTCCGATCCCCTGGCCGATGCGCTGTATGCCGAAGGCGACCTGTTCCTGATGCCGAGCTCCTTCGAGCCCTGCGGCATCAGCCAGATGCTGGCGCTGCGCAGTGGCCAACCGTGCCTGGTGCACGACGTGGGGGGGCTCCGCGACACCGTGGTTGACGGCGTCAACGGCTTCTCCTTCAACGGCAACGACATGGGCGAGCAGGCCGATCACATGGTTGCGGCGCTGTCTCGCGCGCTCAAGGTGTGGCGCGACGAGCCCGCCCGTTGGCAACGGCTACGGGAAGCCGCCCGCACCGCACGATATTCCTGGCGCGACAGCGTAGAGGACTATCTGCGCCACCTGTACCAACACGCTCCGGTCCCGAGGAAGCTCTGAATATGGCCACGATCAAGGAAAACCTCGAACGTCTCGCCAACGGCGACCACGGGGACCCCTTCAGCCTGCTAGGTCCCCACGCGAGCGCCAAGCAATGGCTGGTGCGAAGCTTCCAGCCCCACGCCGAAAAAGCGCTAGTGGTCAACGCCGATGGCAAGCAGCTGGCGGCGATGAAGCGCGTGCATCCCAGCGGCCTCTTCGAGGCCCGGCTGTCCCTACCACCGGTCGACTATCGTCTGCGGCTGGAGAATCAAGGTGGAAGCTGGGAGATAGAAGATCCCTACCGCTTCACCTCGCCCCTGGGTGAGATGGATCGCCACCTCATGGGGGAAGGCACCCACCTGCGACTCTACGACAGGCTCGGCGCCCATCTCATGGAGCACGAGGGTGCCGCCGGCGTGCATTTCGCGGTGTGGGCACCAAATGCCCAGCGGGTCAGCGTGGTAGGTCCCTTCAACGACTGGGATGGTCGCCGCCACCCGTTGCGCAACCACCCTGACAACGGGGTTTGGGATATCTTCATCCCCGGCCTGCGCGCCGGCGAGCTCTACAAGTTCGAGCTGAAGGGCCCCCAAGGCGAGCTGGTCCCCCTCAAGACCGATCCTTACGCCCTCGCCATGGAGCCGCCGCCGGGAAATGCCTCAATCGTCCATCGCAGCGAGTACCGCTGGCAGGACCAGGAGTGGATGGCCACCCGCGCCGAGCGCAATGGGCTCAATCGGCCAATGGCGACCTACGAGGTGCATCTGGGGTCCTGGCGGCGCCACCCCGACGGCAACCGCTGGCTGAGCTACCGGGAGCTGGCGGAGTCGCTGGTGTCCTACCTCAGGGAGATGGACTACACCCACGTCGAGCTGTTACCCCCCACCGAGCACCCCTTCGACGGCTCCTGGGGCTACCAGCCCATCGGCATGTTCGCGCCCAGCTGGCGCTTCGGCAGCCCGGACGACTTCAAACATTTTGTCGACTGCTGCCATCGCAGCGAGATCGGCGTGATCATCGATTGGGTGCCAGCCCACTTCCCACGCGATGCCCACGGCCTGGGGCTGTTCGACGGCACGCACCTCTACGAGCACGCCGATCCACGCCAGGGCGCCCATCAGGATTGGGGCACGCTCATCTTCAACTTCGGCCGCCGTGAGGTAGTGAACTACCTGCTGGCCAATGCCCTGTTCTGGTTGGAGGAGTACCACGTGGACGCCCTGAGGGTGGATGCGGTGGCCTCCATGCTCTACCTGGACTACTCACGGGAGCCTGGGCAATGGGTGCCGAACCAGTTCGGCGGCAACGAGAACCTGGAGGCGGTGGCTTTTCTGCGGCGCATGAACGAGCTAGTGCACGAGCACGGCGGCGTCACCATGGCCGAAGAGTCCACCTCCTGGCCCATGGTGTCACGGCCCACCTATCTAGGCGGCCTCGGATTTACCTACAAGTGGAACATGGGGTGGATGCACGACACGCTGAACTATATGCACGAGGATCCGGTGCACCGCTTCTACCATCACGACCGGCTCACCTTCAGCTTCGTGTATGCCTTCAGCGAGAATTTCATCCTGCCCCTTTCCCACGACGAAGTGGTGCACGGCAAGGGCTCGATCCTGACCCGGATGCCCGGCGACACCTGGCAGAAGTTTGCCAATGTGCGCCTGTACTACACCTACATGTACGCCCATCCGGGCAAGAAGCTCTTGTTCATGGGCGGCGAGTTCGGCCAGGGTCGGGAGTGGAACCATGCTGCGGCGTTGGACTGGTCGCTGCTGGAGGTACCCTGGCATGCCGGCGTGCAGAGGTTGGTTCGCGACCTCAACCGGCTCTACGTCTATACCCCGCCACTCTACGAGGTTGATTTCAGGCCCGCCGGCTTCGAGTGGATCGACGGCTCCGACGCCGCCCACAGCGTGATCGCATTCCTGCGCCGAGCGGCGGATCCCGAGGACTTCCTGGTGATGGTCTTCAACTTCACGCCGGTGCCACGGCACGGCCATCGGGTCGGGGTCCCAGCGCCAGGCCGGTACCAAGAGCTGATCAACAGCGACGGCAGCGACTATTGCGGCAGTGGCGT
>CAZLYT010000553.1:0-7357 GCA_964563515.1 uncultured Candidatus Competibacteraceae bacterium
TCGGCATCCGCCACCACCAGCGAATAGCGAGGACCCTCGCCGGTGGCAACCTGAGTCACGTAAGCGATACGGGTGTCGAAAGCTCCCTTCTCGCCGGTGAGGCGCTCGTAGATGCGATCGCTCAAGACATGGGCGAGGCGGCGCAGGTTGCCGGCGGGCGCGGTGAAACCATACTGCTCGAGCATGGTTCCCTGAAATACGTCCAGAAGCTGGGCGGTGGCGTCGAAATTGCCCTGGGCGTCGCGGCGCAAACTGCCGAGCACCAGCGCATCGGCACCAGCCGACCGCCACAGCGGATAGCGCACCGCGGCGCTATCGGCCGGCAACTCCGGCAGCGCCGTTTCGGGGAGTGGCCGAAAACGTCCGCTGCGGGTCAAGTCCGCGGCCACGATCTCGCCAACCTTCTCGTTCGGCGGGTCGCCAACGCCCTCCCAGCGGAACGGCACCACCGCGATCGGCAGGGCCGCTTCCACGCCCTGGGTGATGCGGATGGTGAGCTCGGCCTGCACCGGCGCCGACACGGCGACGGCGATAGCCAAGGCCAGTACACGCATTGTGGGTCTCAACGGATATCCTCCGGTTCGAACACGAAGCTGAAGTTACGAAACACCTGATCGAACAGCACCGGATCATCCGGGACTGGCAGGGGTGCGGCGCGGCGCACGGCGGCCATGGCGGAGCGATCGAATGCCGGGTCGCCGCTGCTCTCGGTGACGTGGACGTCCAACACCTCGCCGCCCGGTCCCAGCCGGATCTGCAGCCGGGCAGTGAGGTCACGACGGCCGCCACCGGGCATGATCCAGTCTTCCTGCACCACACGCTTGATGGCATAGGAGTACTGCTCCACCAGGCGACGCTGGTTGCGAGCCCGGGCCTCGGCCTCGGCGTTGGCCAGCGCCTGCTCTACTGCCTCCCGGCGTCGACGCTCGGCCGCTTCCTGGCGCTGACGCTCGGCCTCGCGCTGACGCTCGAGCTCGGCCAGGCGCGCTTCCTCCTCACGGCGTTGGCGCTCGGCCGCCTCCTGTTGGCGTCTAATCTCCGCCAACCGCTCCTCCTCCTGACGCCGGGCCTCCTCCTGCGCCGCCCGGCGCTCGGCTTCGGCCTGTTGGCGCACCTTCTCCTCGGCTAGGCGCCTGGCCTCCGCCTCCTCCCGCAATTGCTCCTGACGTTGCCGCTCGGCCTCTTGCTGGCGCTGCAGCTCGGCGCGCTCCTGGCGGAGGGCTTCGAGGCGGGCTTCTTCTTGCCTGCGCCTGGCCTCGGCGGCTTCGGCCTCGGCCTTGGCCTCCTCCTGCTGCCGCAACAGCGCAGCCTGGCGCTCCGCCTCCTCCTGCTCCAGTCGCTGCAGGCGATCGAGCTCAGCCTGCACCTGCTCTTCGTCTACCACCTGGGCCTGCACGATCTCCTGTTCCGGTTGCTCGCTGCTCGGCATCAATGGACTCTGCCATTGAAACCCGAACAGCAACAGCGCCACGGCGGCCAGATGAATCACCAGCGCCAACAAGAAGGCGGTCAATCCGCCGCGGCTACGCCTCAGCGCCAAATCACTGCTCCGGGGGACGCGTCGCGAGCCCCACTTGCTCCGCCCCCGCCCGCTGCAGCAGCGACATGCCGAGCACTACAGTGCCGTAATCCACACCGCTGTCGGCCTCCACGATCACCGACAGGCGCGGATTCCGACGCAGGGCAGCCGTTGCCCGCGTCAGCACCGTCTCGGAATCCAGCGCGCTAGTATCACCGTCCCCGACGTTTAGATAGAAGTTCCGCTCCCGGTCGATACGCAGCACCAGCGGTTGGGTTTCCTCCGCGGGTAGCGGATTGGCTTCGGCTTCCGGCAGGTCGATCTCCACGCCTTGGTTGATCAAGGGCGCGGTGATCATGAACACCACCAGCAACACCAACATCACGTCGATGTAGGGAACGATGTTGATTTCCGCCATGCGCCGGCGGCGACTGCGATGTCTCACGCGGCGGGCTCGCGCACGGCTTGCCGGCGGCCCTGGGCCTGTCGTTGCAGAATGTTGCTGAATTCCTCCATGAAGTTTTCGTAGCGGCCCGCCAGGCGCTCCAGTTGGTCGCTGAAGCGGTTGTAGGCCATGACCGCGGGGATGGCCGCAAACAACCCCAGCGCGGTCGCTACCAGCGCCTCGGCAATACCCGGGGCCACCAGCGAGAGGGTGGCATATTGCACGTCGCCCAGCGCCCGGAACGAGTTCATGATGCCCCAAACGGTGCCAAACAGACCGATATAGGGGCTGGTGGAGCCCACCGTGGCCAGAAAGCTCAGCTGCGAGTCCAGCACGTCCAGCTCCCGCGACATGGCCGCCCGCATGGCCCGCCGTGAGCTGTCCACCACCAGTTCGGGCTCGGCCTGGGATCGAGAGCGCAGGAACTCCCGGAAGCCGGCTACGAAGATGGCCTGCAGACCCTCGGCCCCCTCCTCCTTACCGACCCCGGAGTACAGGGTGGTCAGGTCGGTTCCGGACCAGAAGGTTTCCTCGAACCGCTTGGCCTCGCGGCGCGCCCGCGCCATGGCCGAGCGCTTGCGTAGAATCGCGGTCCAGGAGGTCAGGGAGATGACCAGCAGCCCAAGCATGATGAGCTGGACCACGGGGCTGGCCGTGGCCACGAGATGGAGAAAAGAGAGATCAGGGCTCAACAGTCAGCTCCGCGAGGATGTCTGGGGGAATGGGGCGTGGGCGCCAGCGGCTGCGTTCCACGCAAACCACCTGCACCGTCGCAGCACACAGCATCGATTGCGGTTGATCGGCGATTCGAATGTCCTGGGCAAAGCTGAGACTGGTGCGCGAGTGCTCATGAATGCGGCTGACCACCTCCAGGCGGTCGTTGAAACGTGCGGGGCTACGGTACTGCACAGTGGCCGCCCGCACCACGAACAAGAGGCCACGCGCCTCGGCGACATGGTCTTGTTCGAAACCCAGCGCCCGCAACCATTCGGTACGAGCCCGCTCCATGAAGCGCAAATAGTTGGCGTAATAGACGACGCCGCCAGCGTCGGTATCCTCGTAGTAAACCCGCACCGGCCATCGAAAGGTGCCGGGGCCGAGCTCGGTTGCAGTCACGAGGCCAGGCCGAAGTGGCGATAGGTCGCCGGTGTCGCCACCCGACCCCTCGGCGTACGCATGATCAGCCCCTGCTGGATCATGTACGGCTCCAGCACGTCCTCGATGGTTCCGGGCTCCTCGCCGAGGGCCGCACCCAGGGTGTCGAGGCCAACCGGCCCACCGTCGAACTTCTCGATCAAGATCAGCAATAGACGCCGGTCCAGGTCGTCGAAGCCGGCCTCGTCCACCCGCAACATGACCAAGGCCTCGCCTGCCACTTGGGCCGTGACCCGACCATCGCCGCGCACCTGGGCAAAGTCCCGCACTCGACGCAACAGTCGATTGGCGATGCGGGGCGTGCCGCGGGAGCGACGGCCGATCTCGGCGGCGCCAGCAGGCTCGATTGGCACGCCCAGTATCCGCGCCGAGCGAGTGACGATGCGGGTGAGCTCCTCGGCGCTGTAGAACTCGAGCCGGTGGACGATGCCGAAACGGTCGCGAAGAGGCGAGGTCAAGAGCCCTGCCCGGGTGGTCGCACCCACCAGGGTAAACGGTGGCAGGTCCAGGCGCAGGGTACGCGCCGCCGGCCCCTCCCCGATCACGATGTCAATCTGGTAGTCCTCCATGGCGGGGTACAGGATCTCCTCCACCGCCGGGCTGAGGCGATGGATCTCGTCCACGAACAGCACGTCCCGCGGCTCCAGGTTGGTCAACATGGCCGCCACGTCACCGGCCCGTTCCAGAACCGGTCCGGAGGTCTGGCGCAGGCTGACTCCCATCTCGTTGGCGACAATGTGGGCGAGCGTGGTCTTGCCGAGCCCCGGCGGTCCGAACAGGAGGACATGATCGAGCGCCTCGGCGCGGGCCCGGGCAGCGGAAACGAAGATCTCGAGCTGCTCGCGCATGGCCGCCTGTCCCACGTAGTCGGCGAGCATTCGCGGTCGGATCGACGGCTCGATGATGGCATCGTCGCCACCGACAGCGGGATCCACCAGGCGTTCCACGTCGCTCACGGCTGCCCTCCCGGCGCGGCCTCATCCATCATCGCTGCAGCGCCATCTGCAGCGCCCGACGAACGATCTCCTCGCTGCGCAAGCCGTCGGTGGTCACCGTGCGCAGCATGCTGGCGGCTTCGGCCGGGCGATAGCCAAGGGTCTCCAGCGCGGCCAGGGCGTCGGCCTCGGGACTGGCGGCTCCCGGTGCAGCGCCCGGCAACCATCCCGGGGCCGCCTGCCCGCCCGGAGCCTCCAGCCGATCCCGCAGTTCCACCAACAGCCGGGCGGCGGTCTTTTTGCCAATGCCCGGCAACCGAGCCAGCCGCGCGGCATCCTGGTCGTGCACACAGCGCACGAAGCTGTCTCCGTCCATACCCGAGAGAATGGCGAGAGCCAACTTGGGCCCGATGCCACTGATCCGGATCAGCTCTCTAAACAAGGCCCGCTCGGGCTCGCGAGCGAAACCGTAGAGCACTTGAGCATCCTCGCGCACGGCGAGATGGGTGTGCAGGATGACCTCGGCGCCAAGCTCCGGCAGCTGTACGAAGGTGGACATAGGGGCTTCCACCTCGTAGCCGACCCCGCCCACGTCCACCAGTAGCCGGGGCGGCCGCTTGCTCACCAGAGTCCCGCGCAGGCGGCCGATCATGCCCACCTCCCAAAGCGGCGCACGCTATCGGTGCCGAGGCGCCGCGCCCCGGCGCGGACGTGGCCGTGGCACAGGGCCACCCCTAGCGCGTCGGCGGCATCCACCTGGGGGGCATCCCGCAGCGCGAGCAGCACTCGCACCATGTGCTGAACCTGGTGCTTGTCGGCGCCGCCGCCCCCCACCACGGCGAGCTTCACCTGACGGGCGCTGTACTCCACCACCGGCAGCCCCCGTATGACCGCCGCGCAGATGGCCGCGCCGCGCGCCTGACCGAGCTTCAGGGCCGCATCGGGATTGCGGCGCACGAACACCTGCTCGACCGCGACCTCGTCGGGACGGTGCGCGTCGATGACCTCACTGATGCCCTCGAATATCTGCCGCAGGCGGTCGGGGAAAGCGCCGTTACCCAGCCGCAGGCAGCCATTGGCCAGATGCACCACCTGACTGCCTTTCAGGGCAACCAAACCAAAGCCGGTGATTTGCGAACCCGGGTCGATGCCCTGGATGCGAACGACTTCGCTCACACGATAACCTGGTGTGGCGAAGAAGCGGCAGCAGGCCAAAAGCTAATTGCTCGCACTCGAGATTCCCAGGGCGCGTTCCGACGCGGGCCCATTCGCCAACGCCGACCGCTGGTACCACATCGGGCCGGCCCGCGAGAACCGGCGCCGGAATCGGATTGCTTCTTCACGGTGCATGGGTGGCCTCCCCGCCGCAGCCACGAGATCTCGGCTCGAGCCCCCAGCGACGGTGACGAGCGTTACCGGGACAGTGTTTTGGGCGTCCCAACGCGGCACCTCCGGCGCAGCGCGCCGGCTCCGAGAGCCGCTGATCAACCCGTGCGAGCCGCGTTTCGGCTACTCCCTAGTCCTCTTGCAGCGCTTCTTCGGCGATCTCGGCGTTGCTGTAGACGTTCTGGGTGTCGTCCAGATCTTCCAGCATTTCCAGCAGCTTGCTCATCTTGCGGGCGTCGTCGCCGGTGAGGGAAGTGAGGTTGCTGGGCCTCATGGTGACTTCGGCGATCTCGGGGCTGAGCCCCCGCTGCTCCATGGCCGCTCGCACCCCCTCGAAGGTTTCCGGCGTGGTCAGCACCTCGACCGAGCCGTCGTCGTTGCCGATCACGTCTTCCGCGCCCGCCTCCAACGCCGCCTCCATCACCCGATCCTCGCTGGTGCCTGGGGGATAGATCAGCACACCGCTCTTGCTGAACAGGAACGCCACCGAGCCGCTGGTTCCCAGGTTGCCGCCGCTCTTGCTAAAGGCGTGGCGGACATCGGCCACGGTGCGGTTGCGATTGTCGGTCATGCACTCGACCATCACCGCGATTCCGCCGGGTCCGTAGCCTTCGTAAGTGACCTCCTCGAACTCGCTGCCGTCCAGGTCGCCGGCGCCGCGCTTGATGGCGCGCTCTACGGTGTCCTTGGGCATGTTGGCGTTCAAGGCGTTGTCAATGGCGAGACGCAGCCGAGGATTGCTGGAGGCATCGCCACCTCCCATGCGGGCGGCAACGGTGATCTCCCGGATCAACCTCGTGAAGAGCTTGCCGCGTTTGGCATCCTGCGCCTTCTTGCGGTGTTGAATGTTCGCCCACTTGCTGTGGCCGGCCATGGGAATCCTCTTGGACCTCAATAGTTAATCGCGGAAGCCTAGCACTTTGCCGCATCTCGCCGGAAGCGGCCGTCACGGAGAAAAGCGTCGCATTGGCGGACCACCTCGGCGGACAGCAGCAGCCCGGTGTGGCTGACCGGCAAGCAGATATGGTCGGTCATTGCTGCCAGGCGGGTCTCAGCGACCGCCACGGTGCCGTCGTTGGGGCGCGGTAGCGCGGGAATCAGCCGTCCCAGCCCGGCGCCCAGATTGCCGGCGATGCTGCCAAGCTCGCGCCGCCCATCCCAGGGCGGCAACTGGTTCTCCAGCAGCGCCGCCGCCTGTCCCACGGCGACGCCTAGCCGGTGAGCCCGCAGCCAGCGATTAACGTGGCTGCCGCTGTGGGGTGTGCCCAGAGTCACCACTCGCCCGTCGGGCAGCATCCCGTCCTGGCTCAGCACGGCGCGAATCAACAGACCACCGAGGCTATGACCGACCAGCTGGATGGTGGGTGCGTGCAGCGATAACAGGAACTCGCGCAGGCGCTTCACGTTGGCACCTGGGTCACCCCGCACCGAGGCGTAGGAGAAGAACTGCGGCCGCCAACCCAGAACGCGCAACCGAAGACCGAGGGGGCGCAGGTAGACACCGCTCATGTAAAGACCGTGGACCAGCACCACCAGCCGCTCGGAGTCGGAGTCAACGGTGTCGAGAGCAGTCAACGGAGCGCTCTGGCAGCGGAGCCGAGGGCGCCGAGGAATAACGAAATAGCCCCTTCACCGGTCCAGCCGGAGCAATCGATCATTGACATAGTGTTAAAGTAACACTAACTTCCTCGGTCCCATGAGTGTCACACAAATGTCACTTGGGTCAGAGTCTGCGTGGCTCCCGATCACCACGGACATCGTCCTGTTCACGGTGCTCCGCCAGCGCCTGCTGGTGCTGCTCGTGGGCGGTGATGGCGTCGGTACCCTGGCCCGGCTTCCTGGCGGCTATGCGCGCATGGACGAGGACCTGGACAACGCGGCTTTACGCCACCTGCGCACCGAGGCGGGTGTCAGCGG
>CAZLYT010000554.1:0-3082 GCA_964563515.1 uncultured Candidatus Competibacteraceae bacterium
GTTTGTGCGCAGCTCGGTTCCAGTCTTCCACCGCTTGAGTGCGATGGAAGTGACGTGCCTCACAGGAGTCACGTGGTTTGAGCCAACCGCATGGCATTCATTTAGTCGCCGCGACGGTCGAATCAGCGGATTTTGTTGGACCCTGGCCATGACGAGGTCACGAGCGGGGTGTCACGGGGGCAGGATGGCGGATCTGGAAAGCGATCGCCGGGGAGTTCGAAAATAGCGGCAGCAAGCGGATAGTCGATGGCGTTGAGCACAACCGACGCCGCCAGAATCGCGGTGCCAGTTCCAACCGCTCAAGGATGTTCGGGCGTTGGCCAGCGGCCTTTAGCCGCTGCGATCGGACCAGTGCAAGACGTGCTCATTCATGTAGACGTTCCCTGGCGGCATCCCGCGCGCTGATGGACCTCCCTCGCCCCCAAGCAAGCCGAGCAGTCGCTCGACCTCCCGCCGTTGAGCGCCTTGGGCAACGAGGCCGCCCTCCGAATGCATTCGCAGGCGGTCCCTGAACTCTACGCGGAGTTGCGCTTTACCAGCAGGCTGGTCGAGCGTCCCGGCAGGCGGATCTCGTCTGCGGCCGCGAAACGCTCCTCGTCGAGCGGAGCCGACGCCTCGGCGGTATCGATCAGTACCCGCCAGGAGGCGCCCCTGTGGCCCACCGGCAGCCGCTGACAAACCTCCTCGTGGGAGGCGTTCATGATCAGTAGAAAGGTATCGTCCGGCTCCTGCTCGCCGCGTATGGTGAGATGCATCAGCCCAGCCTCGCCGCTGAGCAGTAGGCAGAGCGTCTTGGCATCGCCTTCCGCCCAGTCGGCCTCGCTCATCTCCTCGCCGTCCCGGCGTAGCCAGGTGACGTCCTTGACGTCGGTGCCGGGGATGGTGCCGCCGCTGAAGAACCGCGAGCGGTGGAACACGATGTGCTCGCGCCGCAGCCGGAGCAGCTCCCGGGTGAAGGCCAGCAGCGCTTCGCCTTCCTGGTCCCGCTCCCAGTCGAGCCAGCCGATCTCGCTGTCCTGGCAGTAGGGGTTGTTGTTGCCGCCCTGAGTGCGTGCGAACTCGTCACCCGCGAGCAACATCGGCACGCCCTGCGACAGCAGCAGCGAGGCCAAGAAGTTGCGCATCTGGCGCAGGCGCAGCGCCCGGATCTCGGGATCGTCGGTTTCGCCCTCGACGCCGCAACTCCAGCTCTGGTTGTCGTCGGAGCCGTCCCGATTGTCTTCCTTGTTGGCCTCGTTGTGCTTGTCGTTGTAGCTGACCAGGTCGCGCAGCGTGAAGCCGTCATGGGCGGTGACGAAGTTGACGCTCGCCCAGGGCCGGCGGCCGCGATGGTGGTAGATGTCGGCCGAGCCGGACAGGCGCGAGGCCATCT
The DNA here is from genome assembly GCA_964563515.1 of uncultured Candidatus Competibacteraceae bacterium. Classification (GTDB taxonomy): domain Bacteria; phylum Pseudomonadota; class Gammaproteobacteria; order Competibacterales; family JAHEDQ01; genus CAZLYT01. Next base: position 1,373 of record CAZLYT010000554.1, read on the forward strand.
CGGCAAGCTGGCCGTCGTCGCCCTTCCAGAAGCGGCGCACCGTATCGCGATACTTGCCGTTCCACTCCGCCCAGCCAGGCGGAAAATTGCCGACCTGATAGCCGCCGAGCCCGGTGTCCCACGGCTCCGCGATCAGCTTTACGCCTGCCAGCACCGGGTCCTGAGCGAGCACATCGAGAAAACTCGCGTGCTCGTCGTACGGCCCCTCGACCCGCGCGAGCGTGGTGGCGAGATCGAAGCGGAAGCCGTCGACGCGCATCTCCTCGACCCAGTAGCGGAGCGAATCGGTGACCATGCGCAACACGTAGGGATGGCGCAATTCCAAAGCGTTGCCGGTACCGGTGAAGTCGTTGTAGTAACGCTGCTCGCCCATCAGGTAGTAGTACGAGCGATTGTCGATTCCGCGAAACGACAGCGTCGGCCCCATGTGGCTGCCTTCCGCGGTGTGGTTGTAGACCACGTCGAGGATCACCTCGAGGCCGGCGTCGTGCATGACCTGAACGAAGGTCTTGAGCTCACCGAGACCCCCGCGGCCGAGATAGTCGGGGTGCGGCGCGAAGAAACCGATGGTGTTGTAGCCCCAGTAGTTCTTGAGGCCGCGCTCGATCAGGTGGCGGTCGTGAACGAAGGCGTGCACCGGCAGGAGCTCGACCGCGCTCACCCCGAGATCACGTAGATAGTCGACCACCGCGCCCGCCGACAGCGCGCCGAAAGATCCGCGCGCCGCCTCGGGCACCCCAGGATGGCGCATGGTGAAACCGCGCACGTGCATCTCGTAGATCGTGGTCTCGTGCCAGGGCCGCTGCTCCGGCCGCGCGCCGCCCCAGGTGAAGGCAGGATCGACCACCTGGCATCTGGGCATGAAGGGCGCGCTGTCGCGCTCGTCGAACGAGAGGTCCTGTTCCGGATCGCCGACCTTGTAGCCGAACAGCGCATCATCCCATTCGAGGGTGCCGTGCAGTAGCTTGGCGTAAGGATCGATCAACAGCTTGTTGGGATTGAACCGATGGCCCGCGGCGGGATCGTAGGGGCCGTGAACGCGGTAGCCATAGAGCTGTCCCGCACGCACGTCCGGCAGATAGGCGTGCCAGATCTCGTGGGTGAACTCGGGGAGCACGATGCGTGCAGTCTCGGTTTCACCGTCATCGTCGAACAGGCATAGCTCGACTTTCTCGGCATGAGCCGAGAACAGCGCGAAATTGGTGCCGGCGCCGTCCCAGGTGGCGCCCAATGGCAGCGGCAGTCCTGGCCACACGCGAAGAGTCTCTACTGCCACGGCTGACTTCCTCTCGGTATCTGCGGCGGGTTACACCGGGACCTGCAATGCGAGTAAACGCACGGCCCCTCCCAGCTCCCCTACCAGCGGGCAAGTACGCGCTTGCGCGGTCTTCGGCTGCCGCCCAGGTGAGAGGGCTCGTGACTGGGGTGGGACCCGGGAAAGCAACTGAATGATAGTGGTTTTCAGTGCGAGGGACTGAAACTTTGAGCCTAGACCATCTGCGTCCCCCATCGAGCAGCAATCCCTACCCTCAATGGGCCTCTAAGCCGCTAGCTGCCCGATATTCTGAGAAATTCGCGCCGAATATCAGTCTGTTTCGCAGGCCCAAATCCGTCCTCACACCTTGTGCGGCCCGAGCCGCGGAATCAACGCGAAAGAGCCACCGGTTCAGATCGAGGCAGTCAGCGCTTCAATGTGCTCGATTCCCAGAC
>CAZLYT010000555.1:0-2155 GCA_964563515.1 uncultured Candidatus Competibacteraceae bacterium
CATTTTGCACATCGCCCAGCAACAAAAGCATCATGCCTCGGAAAAAGGTGTCGCCATTTTCAAGCAGGTCGAGCGCTTCCCTGGCCAGGTTCAAACCACTCACCTCGCGGGTAATGATTAAACAGGCTTGCAGGCTCATCAATTTCCCCCGGCTCAGCGGCGCGGCGTTTTTGGGCAGCGCCGCCTGCGCGGCCTCGGCATAAGAGGCCGCGGCCTCAATTTGCCCCAGAAGCCATAATACCCAACCCCTATAAATGGATAGGTCGCTGTTGAGGCGCACAAAATCATCGGGCAGAGCCTCTAACCAACCCAAAAGCGTTGTTAATTCGCCGTTGTGAAGCAGCCCTTCGGCGGCCTGTTCGATTAAGCGCCCGGCCCGGGCTATATCCTGCCCAGACAGCGCATGTTTAATGGCTTCGGCCAGCAATCCCTTTGACTCGAACCAGCGGGAGGCTTTTTGATGTAACGGCGCTTGCTGCGGCGACTCCAGTTCCGTGCGTAAAAATTCGGCAAAAAGATGGTGGTAGCGATACCATTCGCGGTGGTCGTCGAGAGGGATAAGGAAGAGATTAGCGTGTTCTAATGCGGTCAAAACCTCTTTGCTGTTGGTTTGCTCAGTGACAGCATTGCATAGCGGCGCAGATAAACGCTCCAAAATGGCGGTTTGCCGTAAAAAACGGCGAATATCTGCCGGTTGCTGCTGCAATACTTCTTCAACCAGATAATCTATAACATAGCGATGGCTGCCGCTAAAGGCATCAATAAAATCGGCGATGGTTTCGGCGGGCCGGCCCTGCAACGAAAGCCCCGCCAATTGCAAGCCGGCAATCCAGCCTTCGGTACGGGCTTCCAGGGCGTTAATAGCTTCGGCGGTCAGGTTTAGCCCCATAGCTTGATTTAGAAAGGCAGCGCTTTCTACCGCAGTAAATCGCAAATCCTCTTGACGAATTTCAACAATCTGCCCTCGAACGCGCCAGCGTGGCAGCGGTAAGGGCGGGTCTTCCCGGCTTATGATGACGAGGTGCATCTGCGGCGGCTGTCGTCTTAACAAAAGTTCAACAATTTCGTGGATAAGGGCAGTCTTTATAACGTGGTAATCATCCAAAACCAGGGCAAAGGTGTGGGGAATGGCCGCCAAATCGTTGACGAGCAGCGTGACCAGGGCTTCGGATGGCGGTAATTGCCGGGAGTGCAGCAAATTCTGGCCAATGGAACCGTCCAGCCGCTGCGAGGCAGCAATAAGATAGGTGAGGAAACGTATAGCGTCGTTATCCTCATCATCCAAGGAAAGCCAGGCCACTTGAGCCAGGGTACTGGGGTGTAAAGAGGCCAAAGCAAGGGAGTTCTCCTCTGCTCCCTTGCTCCCTTGCTCCCTTGCTTGCCCATTCAGCCATTCCGTAACCAGGGTGGTTTTTCCAAAACCGGCCGGAGCCGAAACAAGCGTCAATTTGCAGCCTAATTGCAACCCTTCTTCCAGGCGTCGGGTTAAACGAATACGGGGTACCAAATTGGGGCGCGGCGGCGGCGCGTACAATTTGGTCGCTAACAGCGGTATTGAGCTTTGCCCAGGCTCAGCTTTTATTGGTGTCAGCGTTTGGTCAATTCTTTCGCTCATAAGTCCCCAATCGAGGGAAATTATAAGACGCAGTTCAAGAAAGGCCAAAATGGCGCTGTGGTAATTTCTGTCGAAACTTGTTAGATATTACCGGGCAGCCAGACCAAACGTACCCATATTGTCCGTATCAACAATAATTTTGTCCTGCTCGCGTAAAACCTGATAGCCAAATTCTTCCATATCAACCCACTGACCATTTTGAAACAGTACGGCGGTGACATTATTTCTGCCGCCGGCAATAGCCAGCGTGTTGGCGTTGTATCCAAACTCAACCCCCACAGGTTTGGACAGATGAACCAACTCGGTACTGTTTTCATTAACCACATGGTCAATTTTACAGGCTTTAACATCCAGGGGACTATCGAGCAATTTAGCCGGGTTATTATTGGCAGGCAGAGCCGGCAGCAGCGTTACCTCAAAATGGGTACCCGGTTCAACAGTTCCCGGCAGAACTTGCAACCGGCTGTTGACGCCTTCAATAGAAATGGTTGTTTTTCCCTGGCTGTCAACCACCTGATTCAGCGGTGGGGTGTCATCCAC
>CAZLYT010000556.1:0-6153 GCA_964563515.1 uncultured Candidatus Competibacteraceae bacterium
TCTGGGGACATTTTTACGTGCAAATGACGTTTGCCGTGAGCGTCCGATCCTGGCCGGGAACGGCCCTACCCGGCCCGCGCTAACGCTGGACACCCCTGTCCAAGGCATCAGGCCATCTACTACCCGGAGGTTTGGTTTACCCAACCGCTAAACTGTGGTCTGTCCCCGATTCTCGCTATGGAGCAGCCGATCCTGGGAGCATCCTGCACTGAGTTTGCAGCAGCCCCGGAGGAGGCGCGCTTCGCCACGGCGGTAGCCGGCTTCGGCCAGATCTTGCGTGGCGCCGAGCATGTGGAGGCGTTCACACTCGACGATGTGGCGGCGGCTGCCCGTGCGTCGCGCGGCGAGGACCGCTTCGGCTACCGGGCCGAGTTCCTGCGGCTGGTGGAGCTCGCGAAGAGCGCCCGCGGGTGTGGCGCCTACGACCAGCGAGACACTGCCTGATCGGCAAGCCAGCAGGGGCTTGCCGAGTTCACCATGCTTCAACGTTACAATGCCGCAACTTCCAGAACCCGCCGGCCCCCGGGCCGCTCCAACAGCCCCGACTTCGCACCCGTGGGAGGGATTCGATGCGGCATCGATGCACTGTGGCGCTACTGCTGCTCGCGGCACTGACAACCAACGCGGCGGCGGAGCCGACCACCGCCCACGGCTTCGCCCTCCATGGCGACCTGAAGTACGGACCCGGCTTCGACCACCTGGAGTACGTCAATCCCGACGCCCCCGGCGGCGGTGAAACGCGCCTCTCCGCCATTGGAACCTTCGACACACTGAACCCCTATACCTTGAGGGGTGTGGCCGCAGCAGGGCTCGGCGGCGTGTTCGACACCCTTACCTACCAGAGTGAAGACGAACCCTTCAGCGAGTACGGATTGCTGGCGGAGACCATCACCATCCCCGAGGACAGCAGCTGGGTGGAGTTCACCCTGCGCCCGCAGGCCCGCTTCCACGACGCCTCGCCGGTCACCGTGGATGACGTGATCTTCACGTTCGAGTCCCTGAAGGCCAAGGGCCATCCCTTCTATCGCGCCTATTACGCCAACGTGGACCGAGCCGAAGCGGTGGGCGAGCGCACCGTGCGCTTCAGCTTCAGCGGCGACATCAATCGGGAGCTGCCCCTGATCGTGGGACAGATGCCGGTGCTGTCCAAGGCCTACTGGAGCGATCGCAACTTCGAGAACACGACGCTGGAGCCGCCGCTGGGTAATGGCCCTTATAGGATTGCCGCCGTGGAGCCCGGACGCTCCATCACCTACGAGCGGGTGGAGGACTACTGGGCCAAGGATCTCCCGGTCCACAAGGGCCGCGACAACTTTGGCAAGCTGCGATACGACTACTACCGGGATTCAACCGTGGCGTTGGAGGCCTTCAAGGCCGGCCAGTACGACGTCCGCGTCGAGACCAGCTCGAAGGATTGGGCCACCGGCTACGACAGCCCGGCCCTCAGCCAGGGGCTGATCAAGAAGGAGGAGATCCCGAACCAGCAGCCCACCGGGATGCAGGCGTTTCTGTTCAACACCCGCCGCGACATCTTCCAGGATCCGAAGGTGCGGGAGGCGTTGAGCTACGCCTTCGACTTCGAGTGGACCAACAAGACGCTGTTCTACGGTGCCTATACCCGCACCGAGAGCTACTTCTCCAACTCCGAGCTGGCCTCCAGCGGGCTGCCATCGGAGGCGGAACTGGAGATCCTCGAGCCGTTCCGGGGCCAGATCCCCGACCGGGTCTTCACCGAGGAATACCAACCTCCCAGCACCGACGGCTCCGGCAACCTGCGAAGCAACTTGCGCAAGGCGTTGGAGCTGCTGCGCGAGGCCGGGTGGGAGATCCGCGACGGCAAGCTCACCAACAAGGAGACCGGCCGGGTCATGCGCTTTGAGATGCTGCTGGTGAACCCGGCCTTTGAGCGGGTGGTGCTGCCCCTCAAGAAGAATCTGGAGCGGCTTGGCGTGCAGATGGACGTGCGCACCGTCGACACGTCGCAATACCAGAAGCGCCTCGACGAGTTCGACTTCGCCATGATCGTGGCGGGCATCGGCCAGTCACTTTCTCCCGGCAACGAGCAGCGCGACTTCTGGTCCTCGGAGAAAGCCGAGGAGCCCGGCAGCCGCAATCTCGCCGGTATCAGCGACCCGGTGGTGGACAAGCTCATCGATTTGCTGATTTCCGCCCCGGACCGGGAAAGCCTGGTGAACCGGACCCGCGCCCTGGACCGGGTGTTGCTGTGGGGCTTTTACGTGATCCCCAACTGGCACATACAGGTGTTTCGCGTGGCCTACTGGGACAAGTTCGGTCGCCCCGAGGTCAGCCCCAAGTACTCCCTGGGGCTGGACACCTGGTGGGTCGATCCGGAAAAAGCCGCTGGCCTCGCCAAACGCATGGGCCGGCCGGTTCCATGATCGCCGCCATGCTTCTTTGCAGCGGGCGTAGGGCGGATTAGCGAAGCGTAAACCGCCGTCCAGTGACCGAACCGGGATGGTGCATTACGCGTCAGCTAATGCACCCTACGCGAGTGCGAACCCCTGGTCCAAATGACTTACGTTGGCAATGGAATATCGAATGGATGACAAGAGGAGCGGTACCTGGGGCCAGCGCGCTATCTCCTGGACGCCGTCGAGTCACGCCACGTGACCGCCTACATCTTCCGCCGGCTGCTGCTGATCATTCCGACCTTGCTCGGCATCATGATCATCAACTTCGTGATCGTGCAGGCGGCGCCGGGGGGCCCCGTCGAGCGGCTCATCGCCGAGCTCACCGGCACTGGGGTGGCCGCCACGGCCCGCATCACCGGCGAGGGGGGCGACACCGCCGCCCCGGCCCGCAGCGGCGGCGAAGGCGAGAGCAAATACCGCGGCGCCCGCGGACTCGACCCGTTGCTCATCGCCGAGATCGAGCGCATGTACGGCTTCGACAAGCCGCCCCACGAGCGCTTCCTGCAGATGATCAAGAACTACGCGGTGTTCGACTTCGGCGAAAGCTTCTATCGGGATCGCTCGGTGGTAGGTCTGGTGCTGGAGAAGATGCCGGTGTCGATCTCGCTGGGTATCTGGACCACCTTGCTGGTTTATCTCATCTCGATTCCGCTCGGCATTTCCAAGGCGGTGCGGGACGGCTCCCGCTTCGATGTTTGGACCAGCGGCGTCGTCATCGTCGGTTACGCCATCCCGGGCTTCTTGTTCGCCGTGCTCCTGGTAGTGCTGTTCGCCGGCGGTAGCTTCCTGGACTGGTTTCCCCTGCGGGGGCTGGTCTCGGAGAACTGGGAAGAGCTCTCCTGGCCGGCGCGCATCCTCGACTACTTCTGGCACATCACCTTGCCGGTGCTGGCGCTGGTCATCGGCGGCTTCGCCGGACTCACCATGCTCACCAAGAACTCCTTCCTGGAGGAGATCAACAAGCAATACGTGCTAACCGCCCGGGCCAAGGGGGCTAGCGAGCGTCGGGTGCTCTACGGCCACGTCTTCCGCAACGCCATGCTGATCGTGGTGGCGGGCTTTCCCAGCGCCTTCGTGGGCGTGCTGTTCACCGGGTCGCTCCTGATCGAGGTGATCTTCTCCCTGGACGGGTTGGGGCTACTCGGCTTCGAAGCCGCCATCAACCGGGACTACCCGGTGATGTTCGGCACCCTCTACTTCTTCACCTTGCTGGGGCTGCTGCTCAATCTGGTGGGGGATCTCATGTACGTGGCCATCGACCCGCGCATCGACTTCGAGACCCGGGAGGTCTGATGGCGCTGAGCCCCCTCAACCAGCGCCGCCTAGCAAACTTCCGCGCCAACCGTCGCGGCTGGTGGTCGCTGTGGATCTTCCTGGTGCTGTTCGTGCTGACTTTGGGCGCGGAGTTCATCTCCAACGACAAGCCGCTCCTGGTGCACTACGACGGGGAGTTCTATTTCCCCGTGCTGAAGTCCTACCCGGAGACCACCTTCGGCGGGTTCTTCCCCACCGAGGCGGAGTACCGCGACCCGGCGGTGCAGGAGTTGATCCAGGAGCAGGGCTGGATGCTGTGGCCGCCGGTGCCCTTCAGCTACGATACCGTCAACCTCCAGCTCGAGGTCCCCGCCCCGGCACCGCCCAGCGCCGTCAACTGGCTCGGCACCGACGACCAGGGCCGCGACGTGGTCGCACGGCTGATCTACGGCTTTCGCATCTCGGTGCTGTTCGGGCTGGCGCTGACCTTCTTCAGCTCCATCATCGGCGTCGTCGCCGGTGCCGTGCAGGGCTACTTCGGCGGCTGGACCGACCTCTTGTTCCAGCGCTTCATCGAGATCTGGGCCGGGCTGCCGGTGCTGTATCTGCTGATCATCCTAGCGAGCGTGGTGGAGCCCAACTTCTGGTGGCTGTTGGGGCTGATGCTGCTGTTCTCGTGGATGGCGTTGGTGGGCGTGGTCCGGGCCGAGTTCCTCCGCGCCCGCAACTTCGAGTATGTGCGCGCCGCCCGAGCGCTGGGCGTGGGCAACCTGATCATTATGTTCCGCCATCTGTTGCCCAACGCCATGGTGGCCACCCTCACCTTCCTGCCCTTCATCCTGAACGGCTCCATCACCACGCTGACCTCCCTGGACTTCCTCGGCTTCGGTCTGCCGCCCGGGTCACCGTCCCTGGGTGAGCTGCTGGCCCAGGGCAAGAACAACCTGCAGGCACCCTGGCTCGGCATCACCGCCTTCTTGGTGCTCGCGCTGATGCTGAGCTTGCTGATCTTCATCGGCGAGGCCGCCCGCGATGCCTTCGACCCTCGCCGCAGCAAAGCTATCCGCGGCGCCCTGGGTGATACCGCCAAAGCCGCCCGCTACCGTCCCAGCGAGCGTCCGGCGGGCCCCGACACGCCGTTCCTCGACGTGGACGATCTGGGGGTGGTGTTCGGCCACGAGCCCAACCCCAACGTGGCGGTGCGCGGCGCCACGCTTTCGGTCGACCGGGGCCAGACCGTGGCGCTGGTGGGCGAGAGCGGCTCCGGCAAGTCGGTCACGGCGCTCTCGGTGCTGCAGCTTCTCCCCTACCCCCATGCCCGCCACACCTCCGGCAGCATCCGGGTGGGCGGCACCGAGGTCATCGGCGCCTCCAAAAAGGTGCTGCACGAGGTACGCGGCGACCAAGTCAGCATGGTGTTCCAGGAGCCCATGACCTCACTGAACCCCCTGCATACCGTGGAGAAGCAGCTCGGCGAGGCCCTTTGGCTGCACCGGGGCATCAAGGGTGAGAAGGCGCGGGCGCGGATGCTGGAGCTCTTGGATCTGGTGGGTATCCGCGATCCGGAGTCGCGACTCGGCTCCTACCCGCATCAGCTCTCCGGCGGTCAACGCCAGCGAGTGATGATCGCCATGGCGCTCGCCAACGAGCCCGCGCTGCTCATTGCCGATGAGCCCACCACCGCGCTGGACGTCACCATCCAGGCACAGATCCTCAAGCTCTTGAAAGACCTACAGGCGCGCTTGGGAATGGCATTGATGCTGATCACCCACGATCTCGGCATCGTCCGCCGCATGGCCGACCGGGTCTACGTGATGAAGCAGGGCGAGATTGTCGAGCACGGCCCGGTGGAGGAGGTCTTCGAGCGCCCCAAACACCCCTACACCAAACACCTCATGGCCGCCGAGCCCAAAGGCAAGCCGGTGGCAGCGCCTGCGAATGCCCCCGAGGTGCTGCGCGCCGAGGACTTGAAGGTCTGGTTCCCCATCAAACGCGGCGTGCTGAAGCGCACCGTGGACTACATCAAAGCCGTGGACGGCGTCGACATCAGCGTCCGCGAAGGCCATACCCTGGGCGTGGTGGGCGAGAGCGGCTCCGGCAAGACTACGCTCGCGCTGGCATTGCTGCGCCTGGAAAGCTCGCGAGGCCGCATCGTGTTCCAGGGCCATGACATCCAGAAGCGGAAGTTCCAGGCCATGCGCCCGCTCCGAGCGCGGATGCAGATCGTCTTTCAGGATCCCTTCGGCAGCTTGAGCCCGCGCATGTCGATCCAACAGATCGTGGCCGAAGGCCTGGAGGTCCACGGTCTGGGCGGCACCCCGGCCGAGCAGGACAAGCTCATCGGCGAGGCCCTGGAAGAGGTGGGTATCAGCCCGGAAAGCCGCCACCGCTATCCCCACGAGTTCTCCGGCGGTCAACGCCAGCGCATCGCCATCGCCCGCGCCATGGTGCTGAAGCCGAAGCTGGT
>CAZLYT010000557.1:0-3862 GCA_964563515.1 uncultured Candidatus Competibacteraceae bacterium
CCTCCCGGCACTGGGCGTACGCCGTCCGATACTGGTGCTGGTGTTGAACCTGCTCATCGCCCTGGCCGGTCTGGCGGCAATCCTGGCCGTGGAAGTGCGCGAGCTCCCCGATGTGGATCGCCCCATCGTTTCGGTGTTGCCCGAGTATCCGGGCGCCTCCCCGGAAACCATGGACGCGGAGGTGACCAGCATCCTCGAGGGGGCGGTGGCGCGGGTCTCCGGGGTCCAGTCCATCCGCTCCTCCAGCGAGGAGAACAATGCCCGCATCCGGGTGGAGTTCAGACCCGGCGTCGATCTGGATGATGCCGCCTCGGATGTGCGCGAGGCGGTTAGCCGGGTCGAGCGCGAGCTGCCGGACGATCTGGAGCAGCTGGTGGTGGTCAAGGCCGACCAGGACGCCGACCCCATCATCAACATCGCTGCCTACAGCGACAGCTTGGGCGAGGCCGAGCTGACCCGGGTGGTGGAGCAGGACATCATCCCGGAGCTCATCTCCATCCAGGGCGTCGCCGACGTGCCACTGTTCGGCGACCGCCAGCGCCTGTTGCGGGTGGTGCTGGACCCGTTGCGGCTGGCGAGCTTTCGACTCGGTGTCACCGATGTGGCCGATGTGCTGCGCAACGCACCCTTCGACGTGCCGGCCGGCAGCTTCCGCTCGCAGGATCAGGAGCTGATCGTGCGCGCCGACGCCTCGGTGATCACCGCAGCCCAGGTCGAGGACATCATCATTCGCGGCACCACCCGAATCGGTGACGTGGCCGACGTCTACTTCGGACCCGAGGACGCCCTCTCCTACGTGCGCCTGGATGGCCGGCCGGTCATCGGGCTCGGCATCGTGCGCCAGGCCCAGTCCAACACCATCGAGATCTCCGAGGCCGTGAGCCAGGCGCTGAAGCGACTCAATCAGCGCTTCGGCGACATCACATTGGTGAAGACCGCCGACGAAGCCACCTTCATCCGCAGCGCCGTGCAAGAGGTGCTGATCACCCTGGCCTTCTCCATTGCCATCGTAGTGAGCACAGTGTGGGTCTTCATGGGATCGATACGCACAACGCTGGTACCGTCGGTGGCCATTCCGGTCGCCCTGATCGGCACCGTGGCGGCCATCTGGCTTGCCGGCTTCTCCATCAACATCCTCACCCTGCTCGCCATCGTGCTCGCCACCGGTCTGGTGGTGGATGACGCCATCGTGGTGCTGGAGAACATTCAGCGCCGCCGCGCTCAAGGCTTGGGGCCGCGGGCCGCCGCGGTGCTCGGCACCCGCCAGGTATTCTTTGCCGTGGTGACCACCTCGGCAGTGTTGATCTCGGTGTTCGTGCCCATCGCCTTCCTGCCCAGCACCGCTGGACGCCTGTTCCGGGAGTTCGGGGTGGTGCTCGCCGTGGCGGTGGCGATCTCCTCCTTCGTGGCGTTGTCATTGGTGCCGGCGATGGCGGCCCGGGTACCGGCCGAGCCGCGGGAGCATATCGCGCTGCGAAACGCGCTGCTTAGGCTCGGGGACTGGCTAAGCCGGGGCTATGCCGTCAGCCTGCGGGGCGCCCTCGACCACCCCATCGTGACGGTGCTGCTGGCGCTGGCGGCGGTGGTGGGGGCGGTATTGCTGTATCAGCCCCTCGCCAAGGAGCTGCTGCCGCCGGAGGACCGGGGCGTCATGTATGTCAATGCCACGGGGCCGGACGGGGTTGGCCTCGGCTACAGCGAGCGCCAGGCGGTCGCCATGGAGCGCGTGCTGCAGCCGCTGGTGGAGCGAGGCGAAATCGAGTCGCTGTACACGGTCGTGGGCCGCTACGACCTAAACCGGGTGCGCATTACCGCGCCGCTGGCAACCTGGGACGCCCGGGCGCGCAGCCAGCAGGAGATTACCGCGCAAATCCGGGAGCCGCTGTCGCTCATCCCCGGCGCCCAGGTGACCGTCTCCAGCCCCAACAGCTTGGACCTGAGCGGCGCCGACGGCGGCATTGAAGTGGCCCTCATCGGCAGCGACTATCTGGAGATCTACGAGACCTCTAAGGACTTCGCCCGCGCCATCGAGGAGCGGCTGCCGAACCTGTCGCAGCCGAGAATCTCCTATCAGCCCACCCAGCCGCAGCTTTCGGTGCAGATCGATCGCCGCCGCGCCGCCGACCTGGGCATTCCCTTGGATGAGCTCGCCGCCACCCTGCGAGCCATGATCGATGGCGACGAGCTGGTGGACCTCAACGTGGCCGACCAGGCCATACCCATCCTGCTGGAGGCCTCCACCGGTCAAATCAACGACCCCACCGATCTGGTGAACCTGTATGTGGGTACCGAGAACGGACGCCTGCTGCCGCTGTCCAGCGTGGTCACACTGCGGGAGGAAGGGGTAGCCGCGGAGCTCGATCGTCACGCCCAGCGCCGGGCCGTGGAGGTGGACTCGGAGCTGGCACCGGGCTATCCGCTGCAATCGGCGGTGGACGATCTGCGCGGGCTCGCCGAGGAGATGCTGCCACCGGGAATCAGCATGATTTTGCTGGGCGAGGCGGCGACGTTGGAGGAGACCTCACGGGAAGTGGCGATCACCTACGCCATTGCGCTCGCCGTGGTGTTTCTGGTGCTGTGCGCCCAGTTCGAGGGCTTCACCAGCCCCCTGGTGGTCACACTAGTGGTGCCGTTTGGGATCGCTGCAGCCGTGTATGCACTCTTTTTCACCGGCACCTCGGTGAACATCTACTCGCAGATCGGGCTGGTCATGCTGATCGGGCTCATGGCCAAGAACAGCATCCTGCTGGTGGAGTTCGCCGATCAGCTCCGCGATCGGGGCGACCCGCTGCGCGACGCTATCCTCAATGGCGCAAGGGTGCGGCTGCGGCCAGTGGCCATGACCCTGATCTCAACCGTGCTCGGCGGCTTGCCACTGATCCTGAGCGGCGGCGCCGGGGCGGAGGCCCGGCAATCCATCGGTTGGGTGGTGTTCGGAGGCCTGGGGCTGGCCGCGTTGTTCACGCTCTACCTGACCCCGGTGCTTTACCTCGCCATCGCACGCTTCTCCAGCGCGCGCGCCGAGGAGTCGCAGCGTCTCGCCCGTGAGCTGGAAACCGCAGCGAGCATACCGGACGAGACCTGAATCATCCCACCCATTCCACCAGCCAGCCGGAGATTCCGTCACTTCTCAGTAATCCGGGGCAGTGGCTGAAGGATGAGAACCCGGTCTCCGAGGGAGAGAAGTAGCGGCCCAAGTTCAAGCCGAACCAGCTGGATCAGAAAATAGGGAAAGACCCGAACCCGGGAGGTGGCGCTGGTCGGCGCCCGCAATCGGCGAAAGGGCGCGAAACCTAGCAGCTATCCATTCACGAGGACAAGGTCATCGCGCCACGCACGCCGATTCCGCCCGGCTCCCGATTCAAAGGCTATCGCGACTTCGTGGTCCAAGATCTGCTGATCGAAGCTCGAACCACCCGCCATCTGCGTATTCCGACGAAACCTGCCACCGGTTCCGATTGGTGCCGGCCGGTGATTCCGACCGATGAAGGAGATAAGCCCAAGCTACAGCCTCGGAACTCCTGCCCTCTACTCTACTCCCACAAAGAGGCTTCCCGATTGGACTCAGAGGCCAACTCCATTCGATGATGACTCACGCCCAAAGCGTCGCTTCAACAACGTAGCGTGCAAGCTTGCCGACTCCATCGTAGCTTGGTGAGATCCCAATCACCTTGAACCTGATATTCGCGATCTCTATCATGTCGCCGATGCTCGTCCTCGTCGTCATGGGAAGTAAGAGCACCAGGTCCGCAACACGCTCCTGTGACGTGGGGTAATCAGGTGCGCTACCGATTCCCATCGCGACGTCAACATCGGCCCCCAAGAGCTTGACTACCGAGCACAGCTCCTCTCTTGTTTCACC
>CAZLYT010000558.1:0-1801 GCA_964563515.1 uncultured Candidatus Competibacteraceae bacterium
GCCGCAGGTGCGGGCGTAGCGGCGCGTCAGCTGAGCTCGCGCCGGACGTGGCGCCGTGCCTACGGCGTCACGGTGATCGCGCTGTACGGAGCCTTCCTCGTCACTTACACCGCGCTCATTGCTCACTATCGGGTGGCCCTCCACAGCAACCCCAGCGAAGCTGCCAGCGAAGCGGTGATGCGCCTGGTGCACACCCCGCTTGCGATCTACGACTTCCACGCTTGGGTGCTCGCCATTTGCTGCGTGCTGGCAGCGGGGGTGGCGTTCCTGGCCGGCTTGCGGGCCAAAGATCCGCTGCCCGGCTATGCGGAAGTCGCGGCAGGGAAGGGACGGGCCGAGCGCGCTTATTTCGAAGCACGAAACGCCTACACGACCGGTATAGACGGAGTAACGGCGCCGGCATGGAGCGCGACCGAAAGCTCCGAAGCCGAGACGCAGAAGGCGCGCCACGCATTCGACGCCAACCTCACGGAGTCGAACGCCCTGATGGACGCCTACCGTACGGAGATGGGCAACCACCAGGTCGCACGCATCCACGCCCAGCAGGAAGCGCACGCGACCTACGTGCAGGTGGCAGGACTGGGCACATTGGCCCCGTGGGTGCCGACAAACCCGGAATCACCGGGCTTGCCGGAGGATCTTGAACGCGTGCTGCGCGAAGACAAAGCCTTTGCCAAGGGGCTCAACGCGCTGCTGGCGGCGTATCGCATTGCCGCACTCAACGCGCGTGCCCGCATTCGCGCAGCACGCACCGAGGCTCGCAGAGAAGCCGAGGCCTACTTCGGGGAGATCGAGGCAGCGGTCAAGGCATCCATGGGCCTCACCGTCGTCGGCACCACGTTGCCTCTGCTGACCTATCAGCCGGAGGAAGTGGAAGAGGATGACGAGGCGTCGGACCAGGAGCCGATTGCGCGCCGGCAGGCCGATCGTTCGCCGGGCTGACCGGCACGCCCGGAAAACGTGCTCTCTCGGCTGTCCTGTAAGTACAGGAGAGGAGCACAGACCATGCACCACTCGAGTGGCTTCGTCTCATTCGATGGCGTCACTGAGCGCGTTCACCCGGTCAAGGTGGGCGCGCTCGTCGCTTTCCTGGTTGGGTCCCTGATCCTGATCTTCTTGATCGTGCTTGGTGGGTGGCCTCGCACGGCCGAGCCCCTGCCTGGCGCGGGCCAATGCCACGTGCACTTGAGCGACTTCACCGATCCGCCGACGTCCATACAACTGGCGAGCTTCCGGCGATCGTTGGCGCACGACATCGAGACGCTGCCACTCGGCGCCTGCATCGTGCTGGCACGCCTCCATCCAACCGCTCTGTTCGAAGTGGTTTTCGAGGGCGCGCGGCCGCCGCGGGGGAACGAGGTGAGCCGCCTGACGGCAAATCCCGAGCGGGTCGAGGAGCGCTACCAGGAGGAGTTTCACGCACCTCTGATGGCGGCGCTTGATCAGCTTGCCGAGTCGACGCCGAGCGACACGACGCCGTTGCTGGAGGCGCTGCATGCGCTCGGCAAGCATGAATTCACCGCCGCGGCTAGCAGCTGGCAGCTCGACTACTGGGGTGATGCGCTCCAGCACACCGATCTCATCAGTCACTACCGCGGTGAGTGTGTGGCGGAGCTCGAGGGCAGTGCCTACGTTGAGGACATGGCTGCTTATCAGCGGGCCAACGTTCGCTTCCATCGGCTGCGGGCAGCGAAGGCGAGCTATCGACGCCATCAGCCGGCGAGCGATCAGTGCTGGATAGATTTCTTCGAGAAGATCGGCGTCGAAAGCTTCGATCTGGTTCGGCTGTGAGGGGAGGGGA
>CAZLYT010000559.1:0-1849 GCA_964563515.1 uncultured Candidatus Competibacteraceae bacterium
AGAGGACCAGATTGAACCACCGGTGACCATCGAGGAGATGCGAAGGCAGCTTCGAGAGCAATACGGCACACCGCGGACCGAAACGCCCTCGCGGGCGTGCTGGGGCAATTGCGACCCGGAAGCGCGGATACTGAAGGCTGCACCGGGTGTATCCCTGGTGGCCGACTTCCCAGCACCCGACGACGCACACGACCATTTGCGGCTCTTTCTCTGGAGCGGCGACCTGGTACGGGCCGCGCGGGCCGCAGCCGATGAGGAAGTGGCCAAGCTGCAGCCGGAGATCGCCCCGACTACCCCTCCGCCGTCCTCCAGCGCGGCTACGGCGCCGTGAAGACGCTGTCAAGTCTCGGGAAGCGCTCTCGCTGGTGCGAACCGGTGATTGACCCGAGGGGAGTGCGACTATAGAAAAGCCGGCTCAGGGCCGGCTCTCTAAGTCGCTGCTTTGCTGATTGGTGGGCGGTGCAGGGATTGAACCTGCGACCCCTGCCGTGTGAAGGCAGTGCTCTCCCGCTGAGCTAACCGCCCAATGGCCGCGGTATTATAGGAGGGCGCATTAGACCGTCAAGCATTCCCGCCCGCCAGGCCTTCGAGTCCCTCTGGGATGCTCGAACGCCAGGCCCTGTGAGACCAATGGCCGAGCTAGCAACCTTCACGGCAATTCTGACTGTCGAGCTGCAACCCGGTGCGCGGGCACCGTCTGCCAGTGCCCGACCACTGACACGAGCGTCCGCCATGGAGATCGCGCAGGCGGTGGGTGCCGATCTGGCGGCGGTGGCACCTGATGTCAGCCATTGCGCTCTGGTAACGGTGGGAGCGCTCTATGACCAAACCGAGCTGCTCCGGCCAGGCTTCCCGGTGGTGGAGGCTCTGGAATCCATTCATCGGGCCGGGCTGCGGGAGACCAACGGCTTCTCTCCCGGTTTGATCGCCCTGGGAGTGGACGACCCCGGGCAACGCTTTCCGATTGAAGTGCTGAATCCCGGCGCCAGTCCCTGGAGGGGACCACTGCTGTTGAGCCCGGCATTGCTGGTGGCGCCGGCTGACACCATCGCCGAGATCGCGGACACCTTGGAGTCGCGCTTGCTGCACGAGGCGCCGGCGCAAAGCGCCACCTGGGACGCGCTTGCTCGTCACTTTGGGGTGACACCTGAGCACGTCTCCTATGCCACCATCGCAGACCTCTGCGCATTGCTGAACGTGCAGCTGGAAAATGCCGGCCTCTCACCCCTGTGGGAGCTGCTGGAGCATGCCTTCTTGGAGCGCAGGGGCAGCGCCCGGGTCGAGCTCACCGAGGGCAACCAGTTTGTCATCGAAGACAACTCTGTCAGCTCGCCTTTTCTGAGCTATGCGTGCTGGAGCGCGAGGCATGGAGCCGGCGACCTTGGCGAGCGCGTCGCCTCGTACCTACGATGGACCCGCTCCCAGCGCCAGTACTGCGGCGCACTGGAGGCCTACGGCCTTTCCGTGCAGCTGGTGGTGGATGGCGAGCACCCCCCTTCCGAACAAGGATGGCTGCGAGAGACCGTTCACGACCGCTCCGACACGCATGTGCGACCAGAAGCGCTGGTGGTCACCGAACACTCCCACCCGGACCTTGGTGTTGTTGCATTGTCGGCGGATCTGCGCGGTGAGGTCGGGGTGCTGCTGCACCGAGATCACTACTACCCGCTGCAACCGGGGGCCCTACCCCAGCTCGTCGAGAGCCTGAACTCCCTGGCCGAGGCGGCGCAGGTGGAGCTTCGCACCTTGCGCCCGGGCGCCATCTGCGTCGCCGCCGGCGGCGCTGATCTCACCGCAGCAGACAGCCCGGATGCGGAGCTGGCCTCAGGCGGTAAAGGCCCGTGAAGGT
>CAZLYT010000560.1:0-1559 GCA_964563515.1 uncultured Candidatus Competibacteraceae bacterium
GAGGTGAATCGCCACCCTTCCCACTCGCCAATCAGGTCATCTACTACGTTGGACCAGCCCCAGCCAAAGCGGGGCAGGTAATTGGCCCGGCTGGCCCCACCACCAGTGGCCGCATGGACCCCTATACGCTGCCTCTGCTGCAATTGGGTGTGCGTGGTTTGATTGGCAAGGGCTATCGCTCGGCGGAAATTAAGCAGGCATTGGTCGAGTACAAGGCTGTTTACATGGCGGCCGTTGGCGGTGCGGCGGCCCTTCTGGCCCGTCACATCAGCGACAGCCGCATCATCGCCTATGACGATTTAGGCACAGAAGCCATTCGCCAATTGACCGTGGCTGATTTCCCCGTCATTGTCATCAACGATTGTCATGGTGGCGATGCTTATGAAACGGGTCGCGCCAGGTACGGGCAGCCAGGTACGTGAGTGCACTGGCTGTTTTACCGTGCCCGCCTGGCTGCCCTCAGCGTGTGCCAGATCGCCTAGACTACCGGCTTGGCGCACCTGTACCATCGTATCCAGAATGGCTCGTGACTCCGCATCTTGGGGCGGCCTTCGCCCTGGCAATTCAGATGCAATTGGTAACCACCCACATCTACCATCTGACCCGGCGATTGATACTTTCGTTTATCGCTGGCTGTAGCCACAGTCTGATAGATGATTCCGCTTATCGCCAGAACAACGATGGCAACAAGAAACCACCCGAGTATAAGCCTGCTTCTTCTCCACAAAATTTTCTTGTTCACGGTAAAATCTCCATTTAATTCCACTGAACCTACCCCGGCCTGTAAATCCGGGGTCAGGGTATACGGGGCAGTTTCATAGCTGAGGTGTCACTTATACAGTCTCCTTACCGATGCCAGGTGCATATTTATAAGCGATAGATTGCCGCGACGTGGCGCGGATAAGATAAATTCCAAACAGGGCCAGGGGGATGATGAGCAGGCTCTGAAGCAGCCAGGCTGAGGGATCGGTTCCATCCGCGCCGTTGGCGGCCAGGTTGAGGAAGGCTGCCAGATTCAGGAGGCCGTGCAGGAATACGGCCGGATAGATAGAACGGCCGCTCACCACCAGACCGCCCAACAGGATGCCCAGGAAGAACGCCCCGGCGCTTTGTAGCAGGACAGCCGGTAACGGGTTCCCTCCCAATACATTGATCAAGTGCATCGCAGCAAAGAAAAGAGAGGAAACCAGAACGGCCTTGATAATGCCCGGCGTTGTACTGCCCCATCTATTCAGGAAAGAAGGCATGGCCAGGCCCCGAAAGACTACTTCCTCCAATAAGGCATGAGTCATCAAGAAGAGGACCACAAAACCAACCAGTACCGGATCGGAGATGCGAAAGTTCAGGCTGCCGGTCATGGCAAAGGCGGAAGCGACAATGCCGTAAGCCAGCAGCATAAGGGTGATGAGCCAGATTTGCCGACGGCCCAACCTGGTAAAACCGGCCGAATCCAGCCAGCCCAATCGGGAAACCAGGGCCATTAGAATAGCAATTGAAACCACTCTCCCGGCCGTGGCAGAAATATACCAGCCCTGTGATTCGGCCGTCCATCGGTTGGC
>CAZLYT010000561.1:0-1874 GCA_964563515.1 uncultured Candidatus Competibacteraceae bacterium
TGGAGCGCGTCTACTATCAGCGGGAGGATTGAGACGAGCCCCATGAATTATCCCCACGGCCGCGTGATTGTGTTCGCCAAGGCTGCAGTGCCCGGGCAGGTCAAGACCCGCCTGGCGCCGCACTATGGCAAGCGTGGCGCGGCGCAGCTGTATCGGCTCATGGTGCGCGAGACCCTCGACAAGACCCTGGGTCTGGCGCCGGTGGAGCTGTGGGCGCCCCCCGGCACCCGGACGACCTTCCTGCGCGGTTGTGCCCATCGGGTGGGGGCCAAGCTCGCCACCCAGCGTGGGGGTGATTTGGGCGAGCGCATGCGCCACGCTTTCGCTGCCGGGCTGCGGGGTGCGCGCTGGGTGGTGATCATCGGCGGCGACTGCGTGTCGTTGCGGCGTTGCGATCTGGATTTGGCCTGCGCCGGGCTGGAGCACGGTCGCGACGCCGTCCTTGGCCCGGCGGAAGACGGTGGCTACGTGCTCCTCGGCCTGCGCCATGTGGAGGCGGCACTGTTCCGGGGTATCCCCTGGAGCACCCCCAGCGTGCTGTCGGCGACGCGGCGTCGATTGGCGCGACTGGGCTACCGCTGGGCCGAGCTACCGCTGCGCTGGGACGCCGATCGCCCGGCCGACGTGCGTCGCTGGATGCTCAGCCGTGGAAGCTCTCGGTGGTGTAACGCTGGAAGCTGAGATCCTGGGCCCAGTAGTCCAATGGCAAGCCCGCTTTGTGTCGCAGTTGCAGGAGAAACTCGCGCGGGTTCTCGAGCTGCTGCCACACCGAGGGTAGGAAGGTCGCCCGGTGGTATCCGGCGGTTAACACCAGACCGTCCACACCTGGCCGCAGCGCTGCCAATAGCGAGTCCTCGTCGACAACCGCCAGCGGCTCCATGGGCGAAATCACAGATACCTCGATGCCGAGGCGCTCGAGCTCCTCACGCCGTAGGGGTCTGAAGCGGGGGTCCTCAAAAGCGGCAGCGTAGGCGTGACGAGCGACGTCTTGAACCAGGGACTGGGTGGCCTTCAGGGTGCCGATGCAGCCGCGCAGCTCGCCCTCGCGCTTCAAGGTCACGAACGTCGCGCCGGGCTCGGACAAGGGCGGCGCATAGGCGTCTGCATCGACGTCGAGGAAGGTTTGAAAGCGCAGCCCGTGATCGATGGAAGCTCGGGCGATACTCAGGAGCTCGCGCCGAGCTGGCGCATCCAGGCAGGCCTGCGGCTCACTCGACCACATAGGCCCCATAACCCACTACCTGGGCCCGGTCACCGGCGGTGTCGCCGGAGTTTCGCAAATCCACCGTGCGCGCGTGCAGGCCACGACGCGCCGCCAGCCAGAGCAGGCCGGAGAGCGGCACCCGGCCGCAGGCGTCATCCCAGCCCAAGGCTTGATAGTCCAACGCCTCGATGGCTCTCGAGGTGGCTGCGTCCAGCATCCGGGCTTCCGCATAAGGGTGGTAGTGGCTCAGGTCCGAGCTCACCACGATGAGGGTCTCGGGCCCGCTCCAGAGCTGCTCCAGTACGCGACCCACCTGTTCCGGGGTGGCATCGCCGACCACCAATGGCACCAGCTTGAATTCTCCCAAAACCTGCTGCAGGAATGGCAGATGCACCTCCAGGCTGTGCTCCCTGAGGTGGGCGTCGTCGAGCTCGGTGACGAGGCCGCTTGCCAGCAGCGGGCGCAACACTTCTCGATCGACTGGCACCTGGCCCAGTGGGCTTCGGAAAGCGTCCCAGCTACCGCACGCAAGTCCGCGAAAAGGCACTCGGTGCGATGGCCCGAGCAGCACGACTCGTTCAAACTGAGCGTCGTTGGCGCGCAAGCGCTGGTACACGGAGGCGGCGATCGGACCGGAGTAGACATAGCCGGCGTGCGGCGCGACGATGGC
>CAZLYT010000562.1:0-2540 GCA_964563515.1 uncultured Candidatus Competibacteraceae bacterium
TCAGCGTGCCCGGCGATCGGGGCCCTAGCGGGGTCGTCCCCGAGCCCACCTATGGCGATCAGCTCCAGACTTTCGGTGTCCTCGGGGAGGATTCTCTGGGCTCGCTACCGGTGCATGATGGAGCCCTGAACGGAGGGCCCGCCTTGGGCGAAGGCTACGCGGCAATCGAGTACCGGACCACGGAAGGCAAGTACCCGGACGGCACCTCCTACACTCTGCGTCAGCCGGTCTACCAGGTCCGCGACCTGGCCTATGGCCCGTTTGCGGACAGCGTGCAGTTCTCACCGCGGGTGGCGCCGACGGTGTTCGGCATGGGTCTGCTCGAGGCCATACCCAAAGCCCGCATAGCAGCTTTGGCCGACCCCGAGGACGCCGACGGCGATGGCATCTCGGGGCGCCTGAACCAGGTCTGGGATCGGCTTGCCAAGTCCACTGCACCGGGGCGTTTCGGCCTCAAGGCCAATCAGCCGAGCATCCTGCAGCAGCTCGCCGGCGCCTATCAGGGCGATCTCGGTGTTACCAACTCTCTATTTCCCGAAGAGCCCTGTGCTCCAGCGCAGACCGCCTGCCTGGAGGCCGCGTCCCAGGAGCCAACCCGGGATGCGGCACTGGAGGCCTCCGATCTCGACCTGGCGCTGATGGAGTTCTACAGCCGCACCCTGGCAGTTCCGCCGCGCCGTGATCCCGACCATCCCGAGGTGCTGCAAGGCAAACGCCTGTTCCACCAAGTCGGCTGCGCCGCCTGTCACGTGCCACGGCATCAGACCGGAACGCTCCCTGGCTCCCTGTTGGGCGCCATCGATGGGCTGTATCTCGCCCCCGATCCAGAGCCGGTGCGGGTGGTGTCGCAGCAAACCATCTGGCCCTACACCGACCTGCTGCTGCACGAAATGGGCGGCAGCTGCGAGGCAATACGCCGGGAGACCTCAGACCGGGAGTCATGCCCGGTGGGAAAGACTTGCCAGTGGGTACAGCGCTGCAGCGGCCTGGCCGATGGACGGCCCGACCTGGAGGCCACGGGCAGTGAGTGGCGCACGCCGCCGTTATGGGGCATCGGTCTGACTAAGACCGTGAACCCCCGCGCCGGCTACCTGCACGACGGACGCGCCCGTACCTTGGAGGAAGCCATCCTGTGGCATGGCGGCGAAGCCCGCGCCAGCCGCGACCGCTTCGCCGCCCTGCACGTCGAGGAAAGAGGCCTCTTGCTGCGCTTTCTGGAGTCGTTGTGAGAAGGCGCACCCAGATGGCGGTCATGATGGCGGCTGTTGCACTGCCTGCTGTTGGCAGTGCTGGCTCCAACCTCGAGCGAATGCTGCAATCCGGCGGTGACCTGAGTGTCTCGGGGCCCCGCTTCGGCGACCTCCTCGCCACCACATCCTTGCTCGCCCCAGCGATTGCTACCGAGGTGCTGGTGGGTCGCTCCTTCTTCCGCAGTCCCTGGGTGGTCGCACCCGCCTCCACCACCGCTCGGGATGGGCTGGGGCCGCTGTTCAACGCCCGCTCCTGCGCCGCTTGTCACCCGGCGGGTGGGCGCGGCGATGCGCCCACCGAGCCGGGCGCCGTCGGCTCCGCCTTGGTGCTGCGGCTCTCGACACCAGGTCACCGCCCGGACGGCTCACCGATGCCTGATCCGGCCTACGGCAACCAGCTGCAGACCTACGCGAGCTACCAATCAACATCGGGCACAGCGCCGTCAGCGCCCGGGGCCTACCCGGGCGAAGGACGGTTGACAGTCGCCTATCGCAACCGGGTTGGGCGCTATGCCCATGGCAGCGTGTACCGACTGCGATGGCCTACCTACCGGATGGAGTCACTGGCGCAGGGTCCCCTGCACGGCGAAATCCGCATGTCACCGCGCCTGGCCCCGGCGCTCACGGGCCTGGGACTGCTGGAAGCGATTCCCGAGGGCGAGATCCTGGCTCGGGCTGATCCGGAGGATCGCGACGGAGACGGCATCTCCGGTCACGCCAACTGGGTGTGGGACCAGGAGCTCGGGCGGCTGCGCTTGGGGCGTTTCGGTCACAAAGCCACCCACCCCACCCTGCCGCAGCAAGTTGCCGCGGCCTTCCGGGACGATCTGGGGCTGACCAGCGCGCTGTACCCGGATTCCTCGTGCACTTCGGCACAGCACCACTGCACAGCCGCGCCCGATGGGTCGGATCCGCGGGAAGGTGTAGAGGTGACCGCGAGGGTACTCGATGCCGTGTCGACCCTGGTGCGGGCGCAGGGGGTCCACGTGGTTCGCAGGTCCACAAGCCTCGATCTCGCTGAGGGCCGCCAGGCATTCGACGACTTCGGCTGCAGTAGCTGCCACCTGTCGAGCCAAGTCACC
The DNA here is from genome assembly GCA_964563515.1 of uncultured Candidatus Competibacteraceae bacterium. Taxonomy (GTDB): domain Bacteria; phylum Pseudomonadota; class Gammaproteobacteria; order Competibacterales; family JAHEDQ01; genus CAZLYT01. Next base: position 2,333 of record CAZLYT010000562.1, read on the forward strand.
GCTGCCACGGCCGCCTTCCCGCAGCTCGCAGACCAGATCATCGCCCCCTTCACGGACTTGCTGCTGCACGACCTCGGACCGGCTTTGGGCGACGGCCGCCCCGAGTTCGGCGCCAGTGGCAACGAGTGGCGCACGGCGCCCCTCTGGGGTCTGGCCAGCGACCGGCGTCTGCCGGCGCAGCGAGGCTACCTGCACGACGGTCGGGCGC
>CAZLYT010000563.1:0-6496 GCA_964563515.1 uncultured Candidatus Competibacteraceae bacterium
TGGATTGCATCAAGGTTGTGGTGACGACACCGAAGCCGATGCTGCGGCCGAGCCCTCGGGTGGCATGCTGCAGTACCCGCTCCAAGGCACCGCCGGTGAAGGTCTTGAAGCCCTGCTCCAGGGCCAGCATCCCAAACAGGAAGATGGCGACGCCGGCGGCAACTTGCTTGGCTTGAGGACTGAACCAGAAGCCGTAGCCCAGCAGCAGAAAAACGATGGGCAGCGCGGCCCGGCGCAGGACTCGGTTCAAGTGGTGGCCACCACCGAGCCGAGCGTGGATCCAGCCTTGCCGGGCGCGACTCGGCGTGGCCCGATCACGGCAGCATCATGCCGCGGATGGTGAAGTAGAACATGGCCGCGAGCAGGGCCGACACCGGCACGGTGACCACCCAGGCTGCACCCCGCGCTTGGCGTCTTCGGCATCGATCCTCGCTCGAGCAATCATGGGTCGCACCAGCGCGTTCACGGCCAGGCTGGCCACCAGGCCCAGGAATGCCGCCATGGGAAAGCTGCCCTTCCAGACGTGCTTGACACCTTTGAGAGTCAGATCGGTGACAAACGCCCAGGCCATTAGCGCGATGAGCGCCGGAACCATGCGCCTGGCGGCGGCTACCCGGTCTGCCTGATAACTGATGGTGCGCTTGATCAAGTACAGGAAGCCGGCGGCGATCACGCCCCCGAGCAGCGGCGAGATGATCCAGCTGGCGGCGATGGCACCCACCTGGGACCAGTTGGCGATGCTCCATCCGCCGGCAGCGATGCCGGCACCCAGCACCCCTCCAACGATCGAGTGGGTGGTGGACACGGGCGCGCCTATGGCGGTGGCCACATTGAGCCAGATGGCCCCGGCCAACAGTGCCCCGGTCATCATCCAGATGAACACATCGCTGTCGCCGATGGCCACCGGGTCGACGATGCCGCCTTTGATCGTGGTGACGACGTCACCGCCAGCGATCAAGGCCCCCGACGACTCGAAAATGGCGGCGATGAGGATGGCGCCGCTCCGGGTCAGTGCCTTCGAGCCCACCGCCGGCCCTACGTTGTTGGCGACGTCATTGGCGCCGATGTTGAGCGCCATATAGCCGCCGATCATTGCCGCCACCACCAGCATCACGCTGGCGGGCACGTCCTCTGCTTGCAGCCCCGTGCAGAGCATGATGCCGACGATAAAAAGGAGTGCCGTGCCCAGGCGGAAGAGCTCGCGCCTTCCCGGTCTGGTCGCTCGTTCCACGGCATCGATGCTCGTCAGGTCCATGGCCACTCTCGTTGAGGGAAGTCCAGACCGGGGATCGGAGACTGCGCTTCGATCAAGGCAATTCCGACGCCGCGGCGATTGTCACACCACTGTCATGGAGCCGCGTATGGTAGTTCGGTGCGTAGCTCTGAGTCAGCTATCCGGTCTGGCGTAGGTGCATTGGCGTACGCGCAACATACTGTCCCGGTTGGGCGACAGCGCGCGGCGGTCGGCTGGGCGGAATCTCCGTCGAGCATCGGGTACGGGAGTCACGTCACCAGGGTCGCGGCTGGATAGAAGTGCTTGTAGCAGCTTGGGCAAAGCGCGAAGACCGTGTGGGGATAGGGGTCGTCCAGGAACTCGGGAACCCAGTCCCAGCGCGCCTTGTCGCGCTGATCTTGGGCTCGGCGGCAGTGGCAGCACTGGACCGCGATGTCGTGGCGATCGAAGTAATGAGCGCAGAGCTGAAGGAGCCTTCTGTCATGAGGCCGTTCCTCCAGTAGCCGATTGCGCACCACCAGCCCGTGGGCGTTGGCGAGCGGTTGGGCTACCATGTGAAAAGTGCGGAACAGCGTCGAAGAGGAGCACTCGTAGTCGAGCTCGAAGGGCTCGCGCTGCTTGATGGCGCGCTGATAGTGGCGGCCAAAGAAGGTCTTGGCCGCTGAGCACATGGCGTCGAGCACGGGGCGGCCGATGCCGTAACGCCCAAGAATCTCGGCCCCGCCATTCTCCAACGCGAACCGACGCCAGGCCGGATTGAATCCGCGCAGTACCAGCTCTCGGTCGAGGACATAGACCACGTCTGGGCTGGCCGCCACGGCTTCCAGATCCACCGAGCGAAGGGACTGGCGAAACGCTCTGTCGATCTCCACCGACACCCCCTGAGCCAGCACCCAACTTCGGCCCACGGTAACCAGCGCGGGCTCGATCTCCTGACCAGGGTGCCAAATCTAACAGAAGTGACGAGGCGCAGTCGTCGGTTAGGAGCCCAGGGCGGCCACGCGTCCGGGTACCCGGCGGGCGAGTCCCAGAGCAATCGCCAAGTGCTGGGTGAAGCGACCTCGGTCACGATAGTCGAGGTGTGAGCCGTCCGGGCACTGGAACGCCGCCAAGGCGGGTACATCGGCAAAGTGAAGCGTCGTGGCGCGGGTCTTCCGGGCGAACTGATCCCAGAACTGACGGCGTGGAGATTGACGTTCGTGCATTGCTCTGACCAGGCCGCTGGCATCCAGGAGGCACGTGCCGAAGACCGCCGATGAGGATGGTCAGCATGAGGCCGATGCACCCTTGCAGAATTACCCACAAAGAAGGCTGATCAGTCAGTCAGCGCCAGGCAACTCGGCAGCATCTGCTGCCGATTCAAAGAGTGCGTCCAGGTCCACGACCTCTGAGCGCACCTCTCGGGTCGCGAAATCGACCTCGCTGACCACTTGCAATCCTCGATCGGCCCGCCGGTAAGTTGCCATGAAGCCCTTGGGGTGGCTCGCCACGTGCTGTCCCAGGTCCAGCAACTCGTCGACGAACTGGGCCAAGGGGTAACCCTGCTCAGCAATGGCTCCGCAATTCGCCAGTCGAATCTCGTGAAACAAACCCGGCGACAGCTGGCGGCGTAGACGGACTCTGGACTCCAGATCACGCAGTCCCTCTTTATTCGCCGCCCAAAGCTCCCGCATCTCCAGGAAGCTTTGTATTTCCCGCGCCAGCGCAGAGCTCTGGGAAATTTCTTCTGATCGATTGCGGATGAACTCGTAGTCCTCGCGCACGTCGTTACAGGTCGCTTGGACTAGCCGAATCAGGATGACCTCATCGGACCCCTCGCGAAACAGATAGGTGAACGGTGGGTTGGACATGAAGTAGCCGTCCCAGTACACCGAGTCGCCGATTCTAATGGGGGCGAAGGCGTGGGGATGGGCGATCGAGGCATAGACACCCTGCAAGCAGAGCGGATGCAACACCGGGTAGCGGCGAGCGATTTCCAAGGCGCGAAACTTTGCGATCATACGCGCATTGTTGGTGAACAGATGAGCCGCCGCCGTTCGCACCTCGGTGGCGGCGACAGTGACATAGGGCCGCTTGTTCGGGAGCAGCGGTGCCAGGGGGTCGCTCGCCAATGTGGGGGCGACCGTGCGCACGATTTGATCCACAACGCGATTGAGGGCGCGATGCAGCCTGAGGGCATCGTTCAGTGATGTGGCCACGTGCGGCAGGGCATCCCGGAAGTGTCTGCCAAAGCCCAGCAGGCCAGCGATGGTGTCGTCGGGGATCAAGTGCAACGGCAGGCAATAATCCTTGATGGTGCGCTCCATGCGGTTGAACTCCCAAAGGCGTTGCACATAGGTGCCCGGCTCTTTGGGGTTCTCATGGATGCCCAGACCGAGCATGAGGGCGTTCAGAGCCCCACCTGAGGTTCCGCTGATCCCGCGGATGGCCGCCGCTGAGAGGAAACGTCGTCGTGGGCTGAGCAGTGCCCGGAGCGCCCCCGCCGTGAAGGCGGCAAACGCTCCGCCGCCCTGAAAGGCGAGGCCGATATTGCGGCTATGCATGGTCATGTGCTCGACAGACCCCGGCGCTGCTCTTCCTGCACCGACTCAGTCCGAGCCGGATTGCTTGACGTAGGAGCCGGGCGCGTCCTCGATGGGTGGCAGCGAGCCCTCGGCCGGATTGCGGGCCGCGACCTTGGGGCCGCTCTTGCGGGCGAGCCACTTGCCCCAATCGGTCCACCAGGAGCCCGAGTGTTGCTCAGCGCCGGCCAGCCAATCCTGGGGGTTCTCGGGAAACTTGTTTCCCGTCCAATAGTTGTACTTGTTCGCCGCTGGTGGATTGACAATGCCGGCAATGTGGCCGGAGGCGCCCAGGACAAAACGAACCGGTCCGGCAAAACGCTGGGTCACCGGATAGCAGCTGATCCAAGGTGCGATGTGATCATCCTTGGTGGCCAGTGAGTAAAGCGGAGTTTTGACTCGGCCCACATCGATCTGCTGGCCATTGAGCTCCAGAAAATCTGGCTTGATCAGCCCGTTCTCCAGGTACATCTTGCGCAGGTAATAGAGCAGCATGGTGGCCGGTAATCGGGTGGAGTCCGAGTTCCAGTACAGGAGATCGAAGGGCATGGGGTCGCGCCCCATGAGGTAGTTGTTGACGACGAAAGACCAGATCAGGTCATTCTCGCGCATCATGTTGAACATCTGCGCCATGTGGCGACCTTCCAGGTAGCCTTTATTGGCAATGTGTTTCTCGAGAGAGGCGACCTGTTCTTCGTCGATGAACACCGAGGTTTCCCCGGTTGCCTGGAAATCGAGCATGGTGGCGAGCAGGGTTGCGGATTTGACCCGATCGTCGCCGCGGGCGGCAAGCCAGGCCAACGTAGCCTCGGTGAGGATCCCGCCAATGCAGAAGCCGAGGATGTTCAGCTCGTGCTCGCCAATTTTCTGCTCGATGACATCCATGGCCGCCAAAGGACCTTCGCGCATGTAGTCGTCGAAGCTCTTGTCGGCCAATTTATCGGTGGGATTGACCCAAGAAATCACGAACAACGTGTGCCCTTGATCAACGATCCACTTGATAAAGCTGTTCTTGGGCTGTAGGTCGAGAACGTAATACTTGTTGATCCACGGCGGCACGATCAGCAACGGCCTCTTGTGCACCTCTTCAGTACTCGGCGAGTACTGAATGAGCTGCATGAGATCGTTCTGGAAGATTACCTTGCCGGGTGTAGTGGCGACATTCTCACCGACTTTGAAAGCCTCCATGTCTGTCATTGAGATCTTCAGTTGACCTCGACCGCGCTCCATGTCCGTGAGCATGTTCTTGAGGCCGTCGAGCAGGCATTGCCCGTTGGTTTCGTGGACTCGGCGCATGACGGCCGGGTTGGTCATGGCGAAATTGCTTGGCGACAGCGCGCTGACGAACTGCCGAGTGTAGAAATCCACCTTCTCCTGGCTCTTCGGGTCCAAGCCCTCGACATTCGAGGTGGTGGATTTGATGAAGCGGCTGGCGAGGACGTAGGACTGCTTGATGTAATCGAAAGTCAGGTCTTGCTCCCAGGAGGCGTCCTTGAACCGGCGGTCAGAACGCTCTGGGCTGGCCACAGCTTCGGCGCTACCGCCGAGGGCGCGCTGAAATGCCGACTGCCAAAGCTTCATCGAGTCTTGCCAGTACTGCAGGTGCGCGGCCGCCAGCTTCTGGGGGTCGGTGAGCACCCGCGTAGCCATATCAGTGAACGCGCGGGAGATGCTCTGGGAGTCGACGATGGAGTAACCATTGTCGTGCTGGCGTTCCTCGATGAACGAGTTGACGATCCGCTGGCTGCGCTCGGCCAGCTCCTGCCAGTGTTCGGCCAGGCGCGCGGGATCATCCGCTTGAGTAGTGGGTTCGCGTGAGTCGGTCATACTGATCTCCTGAGGCCGCTTTTTCGGTGTACTACTGCACAAATGTAGAGGCTGAATCAGGCCGCTGCTCGGACCGCAGTCCACTGGGCGTGCTCCGGTCGGCTGAGCGGCGATGCCAGGACAATAGATGGCACCGATCCTTCACGGAGGTGGAGGGCAGTGAGGAGGAGAAAAATCGGTACCGAAAAAGCGCTACTTCTGCCTTCGGGTCGGGCAGTTCGGTAATGGTGCCGTCGAAGATTTCGGCGGCCTCGCCCATGCCGTAGCCCTGGACCGTCTTCATCAGGAGGCAAATGGGCTGGCCCTGGGTACTCGTGGCCTCGTAATAGGCGGCGTAGACCTTTTGCGGTTCGTGACCGCCGCGGATGAGCTTGCAGTGGATGTCATCATCCGATAGGTGGGGCGACCATCTCCTTCGGCTCCGGGTACTCGAGTGGGTCCATCTTGACGGCGTTTCCCAGCACAACGCAGTGCGGGGACAGGCTCATGCTCTTCTGGCCACCGGCCACGACGATGCCGCTGTCGCCGCAGTCGATGGCTCGGTAGCCTATAGCCACGCTGCGCACGCCCGAGCCGCGGGCCCGATTGATGGATTGGCGGCACGCTCCGTTGGATTCCCGGCGTCGACGGCGGCCTGGCGCGCCGGATTCTATTCGCAGCCGGCGGTAAGCAGTTGGCGCATTCACGCGCTCCCCAGGGCTTGCAGCACCGCGTCCACGCTCTGCTTGGCATCGCCAAACAGCATCCGCGTGTTCTCTTTGTAGAACAGCGGGTTCTCGACGCCGGCGTAGCCAGTGGCCATGCCGCGCTTGAGCACCACCACGGTCTTGGCCTTCCACACCTCCAGCACCGGCATCCCGGCGATGGGGCTGCT
>CAZLYT010000564.1:0-11000 GCA_964563515.1 uncultured Candidatus Competibacteraceae bacterium
CACGGCCGCTTCGTGAAGCTCGTGACGGACGAGCAGGTTGTCGAAGTGGTCGAGTTCGAGACGACAGATCCCGCACTGCGCGGCGAGATGACGATCACAATCTCCCTCGCCGATGCAGCTGGCGGCACCGATGTCCTCGCCGTACACGACGGGCTGCCGCGCGGGCTGTCCGCCGCCGACAACGAGGCTGGCTGGCGGTCTTCACTCGCGGCGCTCGTCGAGGCGAAATAGAACACGAGCGAGCAAGCTCGTGATCCGGGGCTGTTGGATGAACTCTTCAAGCGGTTTCGTGCCGTCCAACCAGTTGCTCCAGCCGACGGGCGCGAAACGCGTGCCCGCGGCTGAGCTCGCGTTGGGCGGAGCAAGACCGACTGATGGCTCGCTCGAAGAATGCTATGTCTAGCACACAGGCAGGTCGTTCCTTCATCCTGTGCTCGGCCCTGTTGCTGTTGCTCACCCACGTCGCGCCGCCAGTCGCGCTAGCTCAAGAGCTGTCAGCCGATGTGCGGGCGCTCGAGTGACGTCACGGGTGTTCGGAAGGTGAGGGGTTCCGGCTTTTCGGCTGGCGCTCCCAAGCCAGCCAGTTAAGCTGAGTGTTAGGCAAGTTTGAACGCACCGACAGATGGGGAGTGACTTTGTGAAATGATTTGGTCATTGACAGTAAAGTGTGTCTCTGGAGCATATCTAGAGGAAGAATGCATAAGGGTATTGGAAGTTGATTCGAATTCGACTTTATATGAACTGCATCTTGCTATACAAGACGCTGTAAATTTTGATGGAGATCATCTTTTTGAATTTTATGCTGGACGAACTGCAAGAAGTAAAAAAATTGTCTTTGATGAAGAAGAGGCTGACGATATAAGCTTGGAACAAGTCTACCCGTTGGATAAGGGATTGCAATTGTATTACTTTTTTGATTTCGGAGATAGTTGGAGATTTAAGATTACAAAAAGCAGGAAAAAACCCACGCCACCTGAAGAAGGGGTGGCTTATCCCCGAGTGATTGAAAAAATGGGGAAAGATCCTGAGCAGTATCCGATGTATGGTGAATAGTTTGTCCAACAGGGCCAATGCACTCGGACCGCCCGCTTCGCTCCAGCCGACGCGCTACGGCCTGCGGCCTCCGCGCGCGGCTCGGCTCAAACGTTAACTGGGGCACCAGGCTACAACTGAATTCGTAGGCGGAAAACCTGAGACACCATGTATTATTCAAATGCTTGATGATGATGAAGACTTCGGTTTCTACGAAGGCGAATGCCAAGGGTGCGGAAGCTTTAGTTCGCTAGATGATATCGGCCTTTGTGAAGATTGTTCGGGGAAATTCGAGCGAGATGTCATACGTCAACGAAATTGGGAGTATTCAGCATTAGCCTTTGGTGTTCCTGAAAACAGACGAGAAGAGCTTCGTCGACAAATTATAAAGGAGCACGGGGAACGTTATGAACTGATAGTGCCGGACAAGGAATTACATGAAGGGGCTCAGCAGAAGGAAAACAAATCGTCATCATAGCCGCTAACAAACCCCCACACCGAAGGTCGGCTTCGCCACCCCGGTGAAGCGCGGTGTTAGGCGGAGGCCCAATTGAGCGTTAGAGCCCTACCCTTCGCCTCTGCCCTACGGGCGGTCTCCTTGGCGAATTCGGGCAGCAACTTCGTGCAGGCAGCGCAGGAATAGGTCCGCGGCGGCGCGGGACGGGCGGTCGGCGCGCACGGTCAGGCCGACGGGGCCCACGGCAGCGCTGGTATCGAGCGGCAACTCGCACAGGCGTCCGGCGACCAGGTCCCCGTCCACGACACCTCGCCCCACGATCCAGACCGCATCTCCGCCGAGTACGTACTGCCGGCCGAAAGCCACCGAGAACGTCTCCACATAGCCGGTCAGGGGCCAGACCCCGGCGTCGATCAACAGCCGCTCGGCATCCCGGCGCACCACGGTACCGGGGCTCGGCAAGATCAACGGAAAGTCGCCGATGCGAGCCGGATCGAAATCGTCGGTCAAGGCGTGTCCAGCCCGCACCACTACCCGCAGCGGTTCCGGATACAGGTGCTGGAAGCTCAGCCCGAACATCAGCTCCGCTTCCCCCAGACGCCCCACCACCAGGTCCAGCTCCCCCAGCCGCAGCTGGGCCAACAGTTGATCATTGGGACCGGTGACCAACCGCACCGGGCCCGTCCCCCGCTGGCCCGAAACGCCGACACGGTGGCGGGCATCAGCCGAGCCGCCACCGTTGGCAGCACGCCGACCCCAATGGCGGCGGCTCCACCGCTGCGGGCTTCTACCAGGCTGGCGACACCCTCCCGCAAGGCGGCCACCGACGCGCCGGCATAGCTCTGAAACAGCTGCCCCAGCGGCGTCAGGGTAAGGCCGCGCTTGCTGCGATTGAATAGCTGCGCGTCGAGGATCTCCTCCAGTTCGCGCAGCGTCTTGGACACGGCGGGTTGGGACACCGCTAGCTTGTCGGCGGCCTTGATGACGCTGCCGAGACGGGAGACTTCCAGGAAGCAGTTCAGGTGTCGAAAGCGGATTCGGGCGTCGATCACGGTACGCTCCGGCAAGTCACGGTATTGCCAGACCAGACCACAAAAACGTGGTTTTGCCCAGCGCGTCCAGGGCAGCTCTGACCTAGCCCGGTGAGGTGGTGGGAGCCTCCCCCATCTCCCGCTCCAACCGACGCCGCACCGCCCCAGGCGACCCCGTGTGCCGTGCCAACAGATCGTAAGCCACCGGCACCACGAATACGGTGAAGAAGGTGGCGGCACTAACACCAGCGAGGATCACGGTTCCCACCACTGCCCGAGTCTCGGAGCCTGCCCCGGTGGAGAGTAGCAGCGGCACGGCGCCGGCCGCCGTGGTGATTCCGGTCATCAGTATGGGGCGCAACCGCACGTCCGAGGCTTCGATCAATGCCTCCCGGAACGGAACGCCCTGGTCGCGCAGCTGATTGGCGAACTCGACAATCAGGATGCCATTCTTGGCCGCCAACCCCACCAGCATGACCAGACCGATCTGGCTGTAGATGTTGAGGGTCTGGCCGGTCAGATACAGCGCCAGCAGGGCACCGGCCATGGCCAGCGGCACCGTGAACATAATCACCATGGGATGGATCCAGTTCTCGAACTGGGCGGCCAGCACCAGGAACACCACCGCCAGACCCAACAGAAACACGAACAGGATCGAGCCCCCGGCGGTTCTGAAGTCCTGAGACTGGCCCTTGTAGTCGATGATCACCTGATCCGGTAGGTGCTCGCGGGCGAGCCCTTCCAAGTAGCTCAGCGCCTCCCCCAGCGTATAGCCGTCGGCGAGGCCCGCTTCGAGGGTGATGGCACGCACCCGGTTATAGCGATTCAGGGCTGGGGAGTCAGCCTGTTCCTCGTAGCGCACCAGGTTGGATAGTGGGATCAGCTCACCACTGCGTTCGGAGCGCACATAGAGATTCTCCATGCTGTTGGGGGTGCGTTGGCGATCGCGCTCGCCCTCCAGGATCACGTCGTACTCTTCGCCGGCGTCGATGTAGGTGGTAACGGTGCGCGAGCCCAGCATGGTTTCCAGGGTGCGGCCGATGGTGCTGACGGTCACCCCCAGCTCGGCGGCCCGATCATAGTCCACCAGCACCCGGAGCTGAGGCTTGGTCTCCTTGTAGTCCCAGTCGATATCCACCAGCCCGGGATTTTTCTCCGCGATACGCGCCAGCAGCGTGTCCCGCCAGTCGGCCAGCTCGTCGTAGGTGCCACCCCCGATCACGAACTGCACCGGCTTCTGGATCCCGCCACCGAAGCCTTGCCGCATCACCGGGAAAGCGCGCACACCGGGCAGCCCCGAGAGCCGCTCTCGCACATCGGCCATGACCTCTTCTGCCGGACGGCGGTGGCCCCACTCGTTGAGCACCAGGATCGCAATACCGGTATTGAAAATCTCCACGTTGCCGAAGCCGCGGGGCGTGCGGATCAAGAGCCGGGTGACCTCCCCACTGTCCGCCAACGGCATCAGCCGCCGCTCGATCTCGTCCATGTACTCGGTCATGTACGCATAGGAGGCGCCCTCGGGGCCGCTCACCAGCACGAAGAAAGCCCCCCGGTCCTCCTTGGGGGCATACTCGCTGGGAAGCTCCCTGAACAGCCACACCGAGCCGACGAGCAACCCTAAGAACACCAGCCCGATCACCCAGGGATGGCGCAGATTCCAGCGCAGGGCCCGGTCGTAACTTCGGCGCAGGGCGCCGAAAGCCCGGTCTACCGCCATGGTGGCCCGGCTGTGCTGGCTTTCGACGGTGAGCAGCTTCGAGGCGAGCATCGGCGAGAGCGACAAGGCCACGAAGCTGGAGAAGCCCACCGCCGCCGCCATGGTCAGTGCGAACTCGGAGAACAACCGCCCGAAATCGCCGCGCAGGAAGGCAATAGGCACGAATACCGCGATCAGCACCAGAGTGGTGGCGATCACCGCGAAGCCCACCTGGCGGGTGCCCCGAAACGCCGCCACCAGGGGCGATTCGCCGTAGCGCTCCATACGCCGATGGATGTTCTCCAGCACCACGATGGCGTCGTCCACCACCAGACCGATAGCGAGCACCAAGGCCAACAGGGTCAGGATGTTGATGGAGAAGCCAAGAATCAGCAGCACCAGGGAGGTGGCCACCAGCGACACCGGCACGGTTACCGCCGGTATCACCGTCGCCCGCAAGTTGCCGAGGAAGATGTAGATGACGCTCACCACCAGCACGATGGCGATGGCGAGGGTCTTGTAGACCTCCTGGATCGCGCCTTCCACGAACACCGAGCCGTCGTAGCTTTCCCGGATCACCATGCCCTCGGGCAGGGAGGGCGTGATGCGGGCGGCGGCCTCCTTGGCGGCGCGGGCCACGGTTATGGTGTTGGCGGTGGACTGCTTGACGATGCCGATACCCACCATGGGCATCGCATTGCCCCGGAACGAAGTGCGGTCCTCCTCGGTGCCGCGCTCTACCCGAGCCACGTCGCCGAGGCGCACTAGGTAGCCGTCGCCGCCTCGGTCCAGGACCAGGCGGGCGAAGTCCGAGGGGTCGCGAAAAGCGCGGTCGACCCGCACCGTGAGCTGGCGTTGGGTGGACTCGATGCTGCCGGCGGGGAGCTCCACGTTCTCGGCACGCAGGGATGATTCCACGTCGGCGACGCTGAGACCGCGGGCCGCCAACGCTTCGCGCTCGATCCAGATCCGCATGGCGTAGGTTTGAGCCCCACCCACCCGCACCCGAGCCACCCCATCCAGCACCGAGAAACGGTCCACCAGATAGCGTCGGGCGTAGTCGGTGAGCTCTGGCACCGTCATGTCGCCGCCGGTGAGGTTGAGCCAGATGATCACGTCCTCATTGCTGTCGACCTTCTGAATCTCCGGCGGGTCGGCTTCGACGGGCAGGTTGTCGGCGATGCGCGAGACCCGATCGCGGATATCGCTGGCGGCGGCGTCCACGTCGCGACCGGTCTCGAACTCGATGGTGATGTTGGACTCGCCATCGCGGCTCTGGGAGGAGATGTGGCTAATGCCCTCGACGCCGGCGATGCGATCCTCGATCACCCGAGTGATGCGGGTCTCCACCACATTGGCGGCGGCCCCCGGGTAGGAGGTCTCCACCGAGATCACCGGCGGGTCGATGTCCGGGTACTCCCGCAGCGGCAGGCGATCGAAAGCCACCAGCCCGAATGCAATCAAGAGGAGGGAAAGCACCGCCGCAAATACCGGGCGGGTGACGGAGAGGTCGGAGAGCATCATGGCGTTGCGGCCGTGCGAGCGGAGCCGTCGAGCATGGCCTTGAGGCTACGGCTACCGTCGTCGAGCGCCTGGATCGTTACGCTGCGCCCGGGCTCAGCCAGCTGTGTGCCGTGGGTAATCACCTTCTCGCCCTGCTCCAGCCCCTGGATGATCTCTACGTAGCCGGGCTGGCGGGCGCCCACTTCGACTTCCCGGCGCTCCACCCGATTGTCGGTAGACTCGTCCACCACCAGCACGTACTGGCTGCGCCCCTGGGGGATCAAGGCGCCCTCGGGAATGACCAGGGCCGCCCGGGGATTCTTGAGCAGCTCGACCTCCATCAGCATACCCGGTTTCAGGGCCCGGTCCGGATTCGGCACCACGGCGCGCACCAGCACCGAGCGTGTCACTGGATCCACCCGGCTGTCGACACTTCGCACCTCGCCACGGAACTCGCGATCGCCGTAGGCACGCGCGCTGGCGACGATCTCGAGGCCGGGCTGGGTGGTCGCCAGGAATACGCTAGGCACCGAGAATTCCAGCTTCATCACGCTGTCGTCGTCCAAGGTGGTGATGGGGTCGCCCGGCTCCACCAGCGCCCCCACGCTGATGTTGCGAAGCCCGACCACGCCGGAAAAGGGCGCTCGAATCTGGTAGTCGGCAAGCCGCGACTCGAACACCGACTGGCGGGCCCGTGCCGTCTCCCATTGCCGGCGGCGCTCGTCCAAGAGCGCCTTGGCTTCGGTGCCCCGGCGGGCGAGGGCCTGGACCCGCTGGTATTGGCTCAGCGCCTCCGCCACGGTGGCTTCGGCCTCGCGCAATTCGGCTTGCTCCTCGGCGGAGCTCAGATCCAACAGCACCTGGCCTGCCTCCACCCGTTCGCCATCATCGAAGTGGATGGCGCTTACGATCTCCGTCACGGACGTACTGACCACAACCGATTCATTGGCTCGCAGGGTGCCGAGTGCTTCCACGCGGTCGGCGACGGTCTGCGACCGGGCCTCCGCTACGATTACTGAAGGACCATCCGCGGCGGTTGCAACGGCTATCAAGAGAAAGCTTCCGAGCACGCCGGCTAGGCACCGCAGCGCGTTTGTCATTGGTGGTTTCTCGAAACAGTCGGAGGCAATAAGCTAAGGCAGCCTCGTGGGGTACCAAGTTCCAGCAAAAGGCGGCGCACCACCGGTTGCCGATGCCAGTCATTGCTGCCGCACCGCCCCAAGTCGCAAGGAGGAGCCCAGCCTGGAACTAAAACTAGGGCCCCGCCGCGGTTACTTTACTACTGCCCCAGGGAGACGCTGATTTATCAGTGCGCGCGGCTCTCGCCTCGCTCTGTGAGCGATCGCACTGCTCTTGATTGGCTGCGATCGTGTTCGTACATCTGTTCCTGGTCGCCCAGTACGAAAGCTGGTCGATCCCCTGGTCGATCCCCTGGTCGATCGCCTGGGCGGTCATCCTGGCAGTGCCATTGGCAGTGTTCGGAGCGCTAGTAGGGCAATGGCTGGCCGGATTGGATCTGGACCTTTACGCTCGGATCGGCCTGGTCATGCTGATGGGCCTGGCGAGCAAGAATGCCATTCTGATCATGGAGTTCGCCAAGTCGCAACGCGAAGACGGGGGGCTCTCGATCTGGGAGGCGACGGTGAAGGCGGCGAGGCTTCGATTCCGGGCCGTCATGATGACCGCGTTCTCCTTCATCCTCGGGGTGGTGCCGCTGGTGATCGCCACCGGCGCCGGCGCGGGAAGCCGACGCTCGCTGGGCATGACCGTGTTTGCAGGCATGGTCGCGGCGGCGATTCTCGGGACTCTGATGGTGCCCGCATTCTATGCGCTGGTGCAGTCGCTCAGGGAACGGGTGCAAGGGGTCGGGCACAGCGAGCCAGCCACGGAGTGAGGGCGGGCCCGTCGCCAAGGATGGCCCTCCCGCGCTACTGACTGCATCCATTGACTGCGGAGACTACCCCCGGAACTCGAGGCGTTCCGCGTCGTATAGTTGCGCTACCGCTAGTTTCGGCCCGCGGCCTCGATGGCCGCGTCTGGCCGTATGGATGAGAATTCGACCTTGTCATTGCCCCCCAACCACAACTCCGGAGTTATCGATGACATCGGGATGGCGCTACGTCCTGGTGCTGGCGCTGGCCAGCACTGCAGTGCCCTGGACTACCGCCCGGGCTCAGAACACGTCCGAGCTGGAAGCTTGCCTGCTCGACAAGCTGCGGGCGGCACCCGGCAGCACCACGGTGTCGGAGCTGCGCCAAGCTTGTTCCAAAGACCTTGCAGTGGCGGCCGCCGGGGCGGAGGTGCCCGCGTCGCAGACTGCTCCAGAACCCGCCACCGCGGCGCCGGGGGCAGCGACGGCGGAATCGCAAGCCGTGGTCGAGCCCGAGCCTACGCCCTTGGAGCAACGGCGGAGCTCTGAGCTGGCGCTGCGGGATAACCCCTTCGCCATCACGGCCCATCGGCCGAACTACTTCCTGGTGGGGGTGTACAGCAATAACACTTACCCAGGGGCGTTCCAGGAGCAGTTCAACGATCCCGACATCGACGAGGACCACTACGAGGCCCGTTTCCAGATCAGCATCAAGTCGGCCCTGGCCGAGGGCTTGCTCGGTGGGCGAGCCGATCTGCTGGCCGGCTACACCAATCGCTCCTTCTGGCAGCTCTACAACAAGGACGTCTCGGCACCCTTCCGTGAGACCAACCACGAGCCGGAAGCCTGGCTGTCCTTCGCCAACGACTGGGAGCTATTCGGCTGGCGTAACGCCAACAACTCGGTTGGCCTCGTGCACCAATCCAACGGTCAGGGCGGCGAGCTGTCTCGGAGCTGGAATCGGGTCTTTGCAAATCTGGTCTTTGAGCGGGGAGACCTGGCGATCAGCGTCAAGCCCTGGTGGCGAATCCCGGAGAGCGACGAGGACGACGACAATCCCGACATCACCGATTATCTCGGTGACGGGGAGATCGTGGCCGCCTGGACACAGGATCGGCACACGTTCAGCATTCTGCTTCGCAACCACCTGGAGTCGGGGTTCAGCAAGGGTACCACCGAGATCTCATGGAGCTTCCCGTTGGGGGACTACCCCTACCTCAAGGGCTACCTGCAACTCTTCAACGGCTACGGCGTGAGCCTGATCGACTACAACCGACAGAATACCTCCCTGGGCATTGGTGTCAGTCTCAATGACTGGCTCTAAGAGCCTCGCTGGCGCGTATCATCCGAACGGCGCCTCTGCACCTGGCAAAGCAAGGCTGATGGAAGGAGGTGAGGGATGAAACTCGAATCGACACCTGATCGCTCCCTGAGGAACAAGTCAACGCCGGCCCACGCCCCCACTGCCGGAGGACTTCACTGGCCCGCGCGAGCCACGTTGGCTGCCATGATGCTGATGCTGGTGGGCTGCGTGGTGCCACCCCTCAACAAGACCGACTCCAACTTCCCCGAGGGCTCAGCAGTGGTACTCAATAGTCCGGTCGAGGTTCCTTCGGGCCAAGCCGGGGCCTACCTGACAGGACACTCGAACGAAAGTCGTTACCAGTACCAAACCACTTGCCGCCTGGAGGTGCGCACCCTCAGCAAGGGGAGCACGGTCATCGAGCCGGACCGATTCACCGTGATGGGCACCAGCTACGATCGGGAAGCGCTGACCGGTCCCGCCTATCCAGGGCCGCTGGGGGGGTTCAATTCCATTGGGGACGGGGGCGGCTTGGTCTATGCCAACACCTACATCTATCTGCAGTCCGAGAAGCAGCCGGACGTGTTACGGCTGAAGTGCCAACAACTGCAGGACAACGATCGAGCACGTTATCTGAGCGGCCAGCAGATCCAGACTGCCCTCGGCGACACCATGACCATCGCGCGCTGATCAAACTGAAGCCAATGGCACGACTACCCCGAATGATCCACCACGGCGGCTGATTATTCCGCCAGATTCCGGCGTCCCTGGTAGATCATTCGAACCCACAGGCGGCGCACCGGGACCGGCGCTACTATGCTGCCAGGTGGTGCCTCAAGCTCCACAGCACACTGCCATGAACCCGACACCGACCAATCGCGACGTGGCCGACCTGTTGCGTCAGGGCGCCGATCTCTACGAGCAGCAGGGCGATAACCCATACCGAGTCAACGCTTACCGGCGGGCGGCGGAGGTGGTAGCAAGTCTTCACCAAGACCTGGCACGGCTGCTCGAGCAGGAGGGTATTCAAGGCCTGGTCAAGCTGCCAAGTATCGGTAGCGGCATTGCCGCAGCCATACAGCAGATCGTGCGCACCGGACGCTGGAGCCAGCTCGATCGGCTGCGGGGCACGCTGGACCCGGAGCAGCTATTTCAGACCCTTCCAGGCGTCGGCCCCGCTCTGGCCCGTCAGATCCACGACGAGCTGGAGCTGGACACTCTGGAAGCGTTGGAGATCGCCGCCCACGACGGTCGCCTGGAACAGGTCCGGGGCGTCGGTCCCCGCCGCGCCGCCGCGGTCCGGGCAACGCTGGCCAGCGTGCTGGCGCGACGTCGGCCCCGGCCCATCAGCGACTCAGCTCCCAGTGTCGAGGACCTGCTGGCGGTGGACCCGATGTATCGCGAGCACGCCGCAGCCGGTGGCCTGACCAGAATCGCTCCCAAGCGATTCAACCCCGACGGGCAAGCCTGGCTTCCGGTTCTCCACACCCGCCGTGGCGACTGGCACTACACGGCGCTGTTCTCCAACACCGAGCGGGCGCATCGGCTCGGCCGCACCCGTGATTGGGTGGTGCTGTACTACTACGATCGCGACCACCGGGAGGGCCAATGCACCGTGGTGACCGAAACCCGCGGCGAGCTGGCAGGAAAGCGTGTCGTGCGGGGGCGGGCGCAGGAGATCAGTCAGACCGCATAAGGATGCTCTGTATGCAGCTCGGTCAACGAACCAGCGCGAGCATCATTGCTCCGGCTTGGGGAACGGCCGCTGTCGCGTCTGCACCTTGGTAGACCGGCAACGGCAGCACCAGCACGCGGGCGTTTTCGGCCCGGGCTGCCACCGCGATCTGCTCCAGGTCATTGTCGGCCACCGCAACGACGCGTAACGGTCGGCCGCGGCCACCAGGGCCGAAATGGGCGCGGCTGCGTGCAGACTCAGCGGTCTCTGGCGTGGCCGCTGACGTCACCACCACGGTCTCCGCACCTTGCTGGACCGCGAGCCGCTCGGCCAGCGCCAGCGCCCGGACCGCTGCATCCGAGCCGTCAAAGTAGACGCAGATCGGCCCTCTCGCCTGTCGCCGCGGCCGCACGCTGGCGATGACCCTTGC
>CAZLYT010000565.1:0-3545 GCA_964563515.1 uncultured Candidatus Competibacteraceae bacterium
GCCTGTGTCTGGTAGGCGCGATTGGACTCGAACCAACGACCCCCACCATGTCAAGGTGGTGCTCTAACCAGCTGAGCTACGCGCCTGTAGCGAGCGCGGAATGGTACTTCGCGCCCCGGGGCGATTCAAGCCGACAGCACCACGCAAGCGCCAATCTCTTGCTGGGCTCGCGAGTTACTATGAAGCGACAAACAGATCGCGATCCAGGGCGTTGCACATCACGATGGTGCCCAACTCCGCGTAGAGCGGAAGCCCCGAAGGGGTGTTCCGCCGTCTTCCGAGGCTAGCTCACTGCCCCTTCCGGCACCCCGAGCCCAACTGCCTGGATGCGCTGGATCTCGTCGCGAATGCGCGCCGCCTCCTCGAACTCCAGATCCCGGGCGTGCTGATACATCTGGTGCTCCAGGGCTTTCAAGCGCTTGGCGATCTGGGCCGGCGACTGGCTCTTGTACTCGGCCATATCGTCGGCCACCTTGCGCAGCCGCTGGCGGGAACCCGGCGCGCCCGGACGATCCACCTCCATGATGTCGGCGATGGCCTTTTGAATCGAGCGCGGCGTAATGCCGTTCGCTTGGTTGTACTCCCGCTGCTTGGCACGCCGGCGCTCGGTCTCCTCGATGGCCCGGGCCATGGAGCCGGTCACGCCAGCGGCATAGAGGATGGCCGTGCCATTGGAATTGCGAGCGGCGCGGCCAATGGTCTGGATCAGCGAAGGCTCCGAGCGCAGAAATCCCTCCTTGTCCGCGTCCAGGATCGCCACCAGCGACACCTCCGGCATGTCCAGACCTTCTCGCAGCAGGTTGATCCCCACCAGCACGTCGAAGACACCGAGACGCAGGTCGCGGATGATCTCGACCCGCTCCACGGTATCGATGTCCGAGTGCAGGTAGCGCACCCGCACCCCGTGGTCGCTCAGGTAATCGGTGAGATTCTCCGCCATGCGCTTAGTCAGGGTGGTGACCAGGACTCGCTCGTCTCGCTGGACACGTAGATTGATCTCCGAGAGCAGATCGTCCACCTGGGTGGCGACCGGGCGCACCTCTACCTCCGGGTCCACCAACCCGGTGGGGCGCACCACCTGCTCCACCACGTGATCGGTGCGCTGGTGCTCATAGCGCCCCGGCGTGGCGGAGACGAAGAAGGTCTGCGGCATCATCTGCTCGAACTCGTCGAAGCGCAGCGGTCGGTTATCCAGTGCCGAGGGCAGCCGAAACCCATACTCCACCAGGTTCTCCTTGCGCGAGCGGTCGCCCCGGTACATGCCACCGAGCTGGGGGATGGTCACGTGGCTTTCGTCGATGATCATCAGCGCATCGGCGGGCAGGTAATCGATCAAGGTCGGCGGCGGCTGCCCAGGGGCGCGGCCGGTGAGATGGCGGGAGTAATTCTCGATGCCACTGCAATAGCCGAGCTCCAGCATCATCTCCATATCGAACAGGGTGCGCTGCTCCAGCCGCTGCGCCTCCACCAGCTTGTTGGCCTCACGCAGCTGGTGCAGCCGATCCTTGAGCTCGTCGCGGGTCGCCTCCACCGCCGCCAACACCCGCTGCCGCGGAGTCACGTAGTGGGTCTTGGGGTAGACGGTCAAACGCGGCACCCGGCGCAGGATCTCCCCGTTGAGCGGGTCGAAATAGGACAGCCCCTCGATCTCGTCGTCGAAGAGCTCGACCCGCACCGCCTCGCGCTCGGACTCTGCCGGGTGGATGTCGATCACGTCCCCGCGAGCTCGATAGGTGCCGCGGGAGAGCTCCATGTCGTTGCGGGTGTACTGCAGCTCCGCCAGCCGGCGCAGGATGGTGCGCTGATCGATGATGTCGCCCCGACGCAGGTGCAACACCATGGTCAGGTACTGCTGTGGATCACCCAGGCCATAGATGGATGAGACGGTGGCGACGATGATGGTGTCGGCCCGCTCCAGGATGGCCTTGGTGGCGGAGAGCCGCATCTGCTCAATGTGCTCGTTGATGGAGGCGTCTTTCTCGATGTAGGTATCGGAGCTCGGGACGTAGGCCTCAGGCTGGTAGTAGTCGTAGTAGGAGACGAAGTACTCCACCGCGTTGTTGGGAAAGAACTCCCGCATCTCCCCATAGAGCTGGGCGGCCAAGGTCTTGTTGGGCGCCAGCACGATCGCCGGCCGCTGCACCGCCTCGATCACGCTCGCCATGGTGAAGGTCTTGCCGGAGCCAGTAACCCCCAGTAGCGTTTGGCAGGCGAGACCATCCGCCAGGCCCTGCACCAGACTCTTGATTGCTTCGGGCTGGTCGCCAGCCGGCTCGAACGGGGCCCGCAGCTCGAA
The DNA here is from genome assembly GCA_964563515.1 of uncultured Candidatus Competibacteraceae bacterium. Taxonomy (GTDB): domain Bacteria; phylum Pseudomonadota; class Gammaproteobacteria; order Competibacterales; family JAHEDQ01; genus CAZLYT01. Next base: position 2,297 of record CAZLYT010000565.1, read on the forward strand.
TTTCCTAGCCATGGCGTTCAGCTTTCACCTGCACTTCTATACTTGGCGACATCGACCGCCGTCGCGACGGTTGGTCTCAGCCCTTCCGACCCGAACCGGAGCCTGCCTTGGACATCAAGCTCTCTGCCCGCGTTCAACGCGTCAAGCCCTCTCCCACCCTCGCCGTCACCGCCCGCGCCGCAGAGCTCCGCGCGGCGGGCAAGGACGTGATCGGTCTGGGGGCCGGCGAGCCGGACTTCGACACGCCAGAACACATCAAGGCGGCGGCCGTCGAAGCGCTACGTCAAGGGAAGACCAAGTATACGCCGGTCGACGGCATCCCCAGCCTGAAGCAGGCGGTGGCCGACAAATTCAAGCGGGACAACGGTTTGGAATACCACCTCGATCAGATCCTGGTCTCGGTGGGCGGCAAGCAGAGCTTCTTCAACATGTCCATGGCACTGCTGGAAGAAGGCGACGAGGTGGTCATCCCGGCGCCCTATTGGGTCTCGTACCCAGATATGGTGTTGCTAGCAGACGCCACTCCCGTCATCGTCGCCGCAGGTATCGACCAGCGCTACAAGATCACCCCGGAGCAGCTGGATGCGGCATTCACTCCACGCACCAAGCTGGTGGTCATTAACAGCCCCTCCAACCCGAGCGGCATGGCCTACACGCGAGCGGAGTTTGAACAGCTCGGAGAGGTGCTACGGCGACATCCGCACACCCTGATCGCCACCGACGACATGTACGAGCAAATTCTCTGGAGCGAGGAGCCCTTCAGCAATATCGTCATGGTTTGCCCGGACCTCTACGATCGGACCATGGTGCTGAATGGGGTGTCCAAGGCCTACTCCATGACCGGCTGGCGCATTGGCTATGCCGGGGGCCCGGCGGCGCTGATCAAGGCCATGAAGAAGGTGCAGTCCCAGAGCACGTCCAATCCCACCTCGATCTCCCAGGCCGCCGCCCAGGCGGCGCTGGAAGGGGACCAAAGCTGCGTCGCCGAGATGCTGAAGGCCTTCAAGCAGCGCCACGACTTCGTCTATTCCACGCTGAAGGACATGCCCGGCGTAAAGGCGATCCCGGCGGACGGCACCTTCTACGCGTTTGCCGACTTCAGCCAGGTGATCGAGGCCATGCCCGGCATCGAAAACGACATCCAGTTCGCGGAGCACCTGTTGATCGAAGGCGGCGTGGCGGTGGTGCCAGGTTCCGCCTTCGGCACCGAGGGCTGCGAACGCCTGTCCTTCGCCACCAGCATGGAGAA
>CAZLYT010000566.1:0-2941 GCA_964563515.1 uncultured Candidatus Competibacteraceae bacterium
TCGACGACGATCTTCTCGAAAAGCTGTTGGAGGATGTCACGCCGGCTCCCGGTGAGATCTATGAAAGTCTGACGCGCGATCTGCAGCAGGACCAGATCGTGCCGGTATTCTTCGGCTCGGCCGAGGCAATGCACGGTATCACGCGCTTGCTCAAGGCGCTGCGGCACGAAGCGCCGGAGCCGGCTGTGAGTGCGCGGCGTCTTGGCATCAGCGCGGAGGGTGAGCCATGCGCTCGGGTCTTCAAAACGCTCCACGCTGCGCATACCGGCAAGCTCTCCCTGGTTCGCATCTGGCGCGGCGAACTGGCGGATGGGATGACGCTGAACGGCGAGCGGGTGAGCGGAATCAGTCGCGTTCTCGGCCAGAAACTGGATAAGCAGCCGAAAGCGGTGGCGGGCCAGGTTGTCGCGCTTGGCCGGCTCGAAAGTGCGTCGACTGGGGAGATGCTGACGCCGTCAGGCCAGTCGGCAGGAGAAGACTGGCCGGCGCCCCTGAATCCAATGTTTTCCCTTGCGGTTCGCGCCCAGCAGCGCTCCGACGAGGTGAAGCTGACGGGCGCCCTCGGCCGGCTCACGGATGAGGATGCTTCGCTCTCGTTCGGGCACGACCCGGACATCGGCGAGTTGCTGCTGTGGGGTCAGGGCGAGATGCACCTTCTGATCGCCATCGACCGGCTGCGCAACCGCTATAACATGCAGATCGAGTCGAACCGACCGGAGGTGCCCTACAAGGAAACGATTCGCAGTTCGGTTAGTCAGCACGCGCGGCACAAGAAGCAGTCCGGCGGCCACGGCGAGTTTGGCGACGTGCACGTCGATATTGCACCGCTGCCCCGCGGCACGGGTTTCCAGTTCGACGACACCATTACCGGCGGCTCGGTGCCGAAGCAGTACATCCCGGCGGTCGAGGCCGGCGCCCGGGACTTCATGCAGCGTGGGCCGCTGGGCTTTCCCGTGGTCGACATCTCGGTGACCCTGACCGACGGCCAATTCCATACCGTCGACAGCTCGGAAATGGCCTTCAGGAAGGCTGCCGCCCTCGCCATGCGCGAGGGGATGCCGAAATGCGGCCCGGTGTTGCTGGAGCCGATCTTCGCGGTCCGAGTCGCAATCCCGAGCGATTTTACGTCCCGCGTGCAGCGGCTTGTCAGTGGCCGCCGCGGTCAGATCCTCGGCTTCGAGGCGAAGGCGGACTGGCCCGGCTGGGATGAGGTTTCGGTGCTGCTGCCGCAGGCCGAGATGCACGGTCTGATCGTGGAACTCCGGTCGTTGACCCTGGGTGTTGGCACCTTCGAGTGGCAGTTCGACCATTTGCAGGAGTTGAGCGGCAAACTCGCCGACGATATCGTCAAGCAGCGAGCGGAAGCCAGCCAGTAGGATCGTGCTGCCTCGCCTTAAAGCGCCACTTTCGATGATTGCGAACAACTACACGTAGCGGATCAAGGGACTCCTGCTCGATCGAGATTCTCCTAGTGGCCCGAACGCAATCAAGTTGCTATGACCTTAACCTACAAACGAGGCATAAGGCTTCTGGCTCTGCCAAGAGCCACTGGTTTTTGGGTAAGGGGATGAAAACGATGAGATTGCATTGTCTACTGTTATCGGGACTCGCGGCCGGTCTGTATGCCATGGAGGCGCTAGCGCAGTCCGCGAATCCCATTCCGGTCGGGCAACTCGCCGCGCAGAGCGGGCCAACGTCCCCTGTGGGCGCCGTTTACGCAAAAGGGGTCGCTGATGCGATTCGATACATCAACGAGCACGGGGGCATCGATGGTGAGCTGATTTCTCTCGAGGTCGAAGACTACGGCTATGATTCGGCTCGGGCCGTAGCCATCTACGATGAGTGGCGGGACACCCTGAAGCCGGTGGCCATCCAGGGATGGGGAACAGCGGACACAGAGGCTCTGGTCGATGAGGTCGCGCGCGACGAAATCGTCTACATATCCGGCTCGTCCGCGGGCGAGCTGACCGACCCGACGGGGCATTCGCCCTACACGCAGTTCGTCGCCCCTTATAACTTCTTTTATGGACCGTCCTATTCCGACGGATGCCGGGGCCTCGTGCAATGGGCCGCCGAACATTGGAAACGGACGGGCGGCGCCGAGCGCTCGACCTTCCTGGAAGCGCTCTATCGTCCGAAGTTCGTTTACATGGGGGACAATCACCCTTACCCCAACGCTCCAAAGGCCGCATGCACCGACTACGCTCGGGAGCTCGGCTTTCAGATCCTGCCGCCGATCCGGTACCCTCTGAGCCCGGGAGATTTCTCTCAGCAATGCCGGCAACTTCAGCAGCTGGGCGCGAACTACGCCTTCCTTGCCAACACCTCGGAATCCAACATTGCTCTGCTCCAGGCCTGTGCCAGGGAGGGGATAGCGACTCAGTTCATGACCAACATCTACGGCTGGGATGAGGACGCCGCCCGAACGGCCGGCGATGCGGGCAACGGTCTCGTCTGGGTCGTCAGTGCGGCAAGATGGGGCGAGAATGTGCCCGGCATGGCATTGGTCAAGGACATTGCAGCCATGTCTGGGAACGCCGCCGAGACCCAGCCGACCGTGCACTACATTCGCGGCGTGTGCTCGGCCTATTTCATGCGCGATGCGATGGCGGCAGCTGCAAAACTGGGCGGCATCACGGGCCCGAATATCAAGAAAGGGTTCGAGCAGATGCGCGACCACGTGCCTGAGGGTCTCGACAGTGTCTGCCTGCCCTCAACCTGGACCGAGGATGACCATCGCGGCACAACGACGGTGATGGTCTATCGCAGCATGTACGACTACGGCAATGAGACCATGGACAAGATCTACACAACACAGCTTCCACTCCGACCCGACTGGCGGGGTTGGTAGGAACCTCAAAGACTGCAATTGATCACGTCCCCGAGTTCGCCGTTCGCAAGAATCGATACGCGCAGTGACCGGGGACAGGAGGGGAGTCAA
>CAZLYT010000567.1:0-3365 GCA_964563515.1 uncultured Candidatus Competibacteraceae bacterium
CGCCGACCCCAGAGAACATCGCCGCGGTGATCGAGCTCTACCCGGTCGGCGAGCGCTTCTTCCAGGAATTCACGCTTCGACAGGTGCTGCTGAACGCGGCAAAAAACGGATCAGGGCCCTCTGCCGCTGGCACTTTCAGCCGGGCGGAGGGCCCGAATACTGCCGAGCCTGCCGGGAGGACGGCCTCCCCTGCGCCCAGGGTGAGCCTGGAGCCGACGGACGCCTCTGCCCCTACCGCGAGCACGCCCTGATCAGCCGGCAAGAGTATGAGGCGTGGGATGTGCTGTTGACGTGCCAGGGGCAGCTTCGGCTCGCGCCAAGCGGGCAAGTCCTCGGCATCGACGTGAGCGCGGCACTCGGCGTCGCCGCAAGCCGTGGCTACGACGCAGCGGTGCTGTCGGAGTTGCTGGCGGCGGCGGAGGTCGGTCTTGTCGAGGCGTCAAGCATCGAAAAGGGCCGGGCCGATTGAGCCGCCTTCGCCAGTTCTCCCCGCAGGTACGCGACACCCCCGGAGGCTTGTTCGTGCCCGCAGTTTCAGCCAAAGCCGGCGTCCGGATAGCATGCCTACGTAGCCCCTGCATTCCCCGGTGCCTTGAACAGCGCCCGCACGCGCGCCACCGCTCGCTCCATATCGCGCGGAGGAGCCGCCGGCGGTAACGACGTCTCGGAATCGTCCAGCCAACGGGCTCGCCCTGCGTGCAGTAGAGCTTCGTGGATCAGTCGCAGGTCGCGCGTGCGGTTCAAGCGCCCGCGCGGCATCGTCATGTACAGGGCATAGAGCCAGGTTTGCGGGTGCAGATCCTCGAGGCGCGCGACCCACGGCCAGGTACCCCACTCCGAGCCGCGCGAGCCCATGGCCACCGGGCCGCCCCCGAACCCGAACATGAACACCGGCTTGCCGCTCGCACATGCCTCGGTGATCATGGAGATGCTCTCGCCAGTTACGACAACGGAATCCGCGAGGCCGAGGAACCCGAAGAAGGGGTTGCCTTCGCCGGTCCCCTCCCAGCTGTGCCAATACCGAGGGCAATCGATCGTCGCCCGAAGCGCGGCAGCGGCGGTTCGTGAGGTCCGGGAGCTGGTCGTGATCAGAAGCGAGCCTCCGGTGCATCGTCCCATCGCACTGACCCGCTGGCCCAGCCGAACGGCGGCACGACGAGTGAACACGTAGGGGCCGCTGCTGCCACCAACCAGCACTGCGATGTACGGCCGCGGCAGATCGGATAGCCGCGGCGCCCAGATCTTCGTCTGCTCGTCAAGCCGCTGCTGCGTTACCCGGTGAAGTGGCAGCTCGTTGTAAAGCACATTGGGGCGCGGCGGTAGCTTCAGCTGCGGCGTGGTTACGATGAGGTCGAACTCGGCCAGGGGCGACCAAGGCCTCCCAACCAGGCAGTAACGGGTCCGCCCGCCTGAGCGCGCGCGGATCCACCGAGCAATGTTCTCGTTGGCGCGGAAGGCGAAAATGACGAGGTCGGGCCATGGCGGCTGAAGCGGGCTGGAACGCCTCCGATCCATGCCGGCGAGGCTCACACGCATCAGGAGATTCGGCAGGAGCTCCGCCCGCCGATGAACGATGCGCTTGATCTCGAAAGGCCAGCCGAGCGCCTCCGCCAGCCCGACCATCTGGGCGTTGTCGCCCTCGCGGTGGCACGTCAGGACCCAGACCCGGGGTAGCGAGCTCTGCAACTTGGTCGACCGAAGATCTGGCGACCCCGCGGCCTCAACCGCACGGCCGGCCGGTGCGATCATGCATCCCTCTCGGCCGGCTGGCCTCTGGGCGGTCCAAACTTCGCGTCTCCGGCACAGAAGGTTTGTCAGTGCAATGACCAATGCCGCCAGTAGGATACCCGCCGGCAGATCCACCAGGTAGTGCCATCGCGCCACCACCGACTCGAGGAAGATCCAGCCAGCCAGGAACACGATGAGCGGCGCCACCGTGAGCCGAGCCTTTAGTGCGTAGTAGGTGACGATGCACGCGAGGCTGACGTGAAGAGAGGGCATCGCAGCGAGCGGTGCGGTGAATGATGCCCCGCCGTGCTCCGCCAGCCAGGACACGCCCTGTGCACGCAAAGCGAGGAAGTCGCGATGCATGTCTTCCTGCGCCAGGGTGGCGGCCAGGTTCTGTCCCTGCTCGAAGACGAACGGCCCGACCGCGGGGGCGACCAAGTAGGCGAGCGCCCCGATGATTAGGTTGAGGAGCAAAGCCGTCATGTTGTGGTGATGCCAGCGTCGCGTGCCGACCGCATGCATCCAAAAGGACAGGAGGATCAATCCAATTTGCGCGCCCTGATACCAGAGATCCGGCCTGGGCAGCAGTCGCGCCAAAGACACGCGTATCGCAGCGGCACCATCGACAAGCCATCGCGTTCGCTGGTCGATCGAGAAGAAGAACGCATCATTCATATGAGGGTTTAGCAGCGGGATCCACATCTTGATGTGAAAGTGGAAGTAAACAACAATGATGAAGAGGGTCAGGAAGGCGATGTCGGCAAGCAGGTGGCGCGCGAGGAGCTCTGGTGGCCGCGGCTCGGTCCGCCACTGTTGAGCGACGAGTTGAGTGGCGAGGTAGCCGAGGAGGCCGATCCCGAGCGGCACTGCTGCAGGCAGCCCGAGGGCCGGGCTCACTCGCTCAGTCGGGACCATCAGGGGCGCGCCGATCAGGGCCGAGAGCAAGAGCGTGAAGAACCCAAAGCCCGCCACGGCCCAGCCGATCAGCAGTACATGAGGTGGAGGGCGAAGGTCCGCGAGCCAAAGGGCGATACCCAAACCGCGGTGGAGGATATGCTGCTCGCTGGCCATGCCGGCTGGCGCCCCCTTGGTGGACGTCTCGGGCGAGCGGGAAGCATGCCTCACTTCCAACGCTGTTTATACCAACGATGGAGTGCGGCATTCCCCGGCCCACCGCATCGGCAGCATAGCACCGTCGTTGTCAGGGTCGATGTGCGCCAGCCGTCTCGGCACGTTGGGAGGATTCCTGCGTGCGCCGGTCGCCCGCCGCCGAGGAACTATGGAACCGCCGCCCGGAGTCGCGCCACCGATGCGCACCGCTGCATCCGGGGTAGTGTCACGCGAGGCTCTTGCCAGGAGACTCCGCACAGTCGTCGATCGCTGTGAGGGGCGACCTGGCAGTGGATCGGACTGCGACGAAGCAAGCAGATGAAGGGGCTCATAGGGCATGGCCCGACGCACGCAGACGTATGCCATCCGCCTGGCGGTCGAGGGCGGCGGCCAGGTCAAGGCCGAGCTGGTCTCGGTCGGCCAGAGCGGCGAGCAGAGCCTGAAACGCATCGAGGGCGCAGGCGAGCGTGCCTCTGGCGGGCTGAAGAGGCTTGGTCGGCAGGCCCAGCTGCTGCGGGCCGGCATCC
>CAZLYT010000568.1:0-3540 GCA_964563515.1 uncultured Candidatus Competibacteraceae bacterium
GAGATCGCACTGGGCGAGGTCTTTCACGGGCCGCCGCTCGAGCGGGTGGTGAACGTCAAATCGATCTCCAAGACGATTGTCGCCTCACTGGTTGGTGCGGCGCTCGACCGGGAAGTGCTCAATGGTGTCGACCAGGAGCTCTCCGAGCTACTGCCGGACCGCATTCCGCCAGACGCGGATCCGAAGGTCGGCGACATCACCTTGGCGCATCTACTGACCATGCAAGCCGGCCTTGAGCGCACCTCGGGCCCCAACTATGGCCGCTGGGTGGAGAGCGACGACTGGATCGCCTTTGCCCTCAGCCGCCCCTTCGTGGACGAGCCGGGCGGACGGATGCTGTATTCCACCGGCAGCTACCACGTCCTTGGCGCGGCGCTCAGCGAGGCCTCAGGGGAGAGTCTGCTCGCCCTGGCGCGAGCTTGGATCGGGGCACCGCTGGGGATCGCGATTCCGCCATGGTCCCGAGATCCGCAAGGCTTCTACCTGGGTGGCAACAACATGGCGCTGTCCCCGCTCGCCCTGTTTCGCTTCGGCGAAGTGTGGCGCCGGGGAGGTCTTTGGGAGGGCACTCGCGTCTTGAGCGAGGCCTGGATCGAAGCCTCCTGGACGCCAAGAACCCACTCTCCCTTCTCCGGCGACGGCTACGGCTACGGCTGGTTTCTGAGTCATGCCCGGGGCTGGAACGTGGCCTACGCACGGGGCTATGGCGGCCAGATGCTCTACCTGGTGCCGACGCTCGGACTGACTATCGTCGTTACCTCCGACACCACGCGTCCGGCCCGTTCCGGCGGGTACTTCCAGGACCTGGCCGAGCTGGTGTCGGAGAGCATCATTCCGGCTGCGGAACAGGCCTGACCTCCGCTGCCCCCGCACCACCACCGTCGCCTGGGAATCACGACCTTCGAGGCCCGTACCGCAGGCGGGTGCTTCTCGGGTGGATTGTCGGGAGCTGCCTTGGATATGCTGCTGACAGGTCCTCGAGCGGAAACCAGCACACCATGAGCGGCGAGCCCAAGTCCGTGGACGCCACGATCCGGGCGGGGAATGCCTCTGCCGGCAACGACGCCATCTACGTTCTTCGCACAGCGCAGCAGCATACGGTGATGCTGGGTCAAATGGCGGACCAGAAAGCCAATATCATCATTGGGGTGTCGCTGATCTATTTCTCGGTGATCGGCAGTCGACTGGTCGGCGGCTCGCTTACAGATCAGCGCTTCCTGCTGCCGCTCGCGGCGTTGTCGCTGACGATCTTCGCCGCCTTCTTTCTCGCCGTGACCGTAGTAGTGCCGCGGGCCAAGACCCACCCATGCCGGGATCCCCAGGACATGCCCAACCCGCTATTCTTCGGCTCCTTCACCAGCTGTCCGGAAGATCGTTTCGTAGCCCACATGCTTGATCGGCTAGCCGATGGCCAGGCTGCCCGGGAAATGCTGCTGCGGGATATTCATCAGATCGGCGTGGTGCTGCGCCGCAAGTACCGGTTGCTGAGATACGCCTACACCTTGCTGGCGGCGGGGGTCCTGATTTCGGGCCTGCTGCTGGTGGGGCAGTTGTTGCTTGTCGCGGCGTAGCGGCGCCTCCGGCCGCGAGAGGGCGCTCGAGAAAGGCGTCGCGGTGGGAAGCTTCTTCATCGTGGATCCCGTGGGCTGCGCGACAATGCGCAGCCGAAGGTGGGCCTACGCTCCCTGCCGTTACAGCCGTGCAGCACACCCAAAATGAGTGACCTATCTTGCCTTGGAGTAGCTGCCCGAATGGCCGGTGTAGTCACGAGCGGAAGCGTGCCCGGAGCCCAAGCCGAACCCCTGGTGGAAGCAGTGGCTGTGAGTCGCTTCGAGGACCGATGGAGTCAGGGGAGCCGGTGCGCCGGCTTTCCTGGCTCCGAGAGCCAGCCCTCTGATACAGGGGGGAGAGGTCGGCGCGGCGCCTCGTTACCACCGCTCGATGCCCAATCGTGCCACTCCCAAACCAGTCGCCGCCGCTCACGGTGGCGAGCTTCACCACCCTATCCTCGACCCCGCTCCAGAGACGGAACTTGTGCCCACCGGGGGTGGTGTCACTTCCGTGACACTGCCGACTCGCAAAGGGGCGTAAAGTGGCGATCCGAGCCCGGGCGCTTGGACAGCACCGTTACTTCCGCCACGACTAGCCCGGCCCCGCGCGAGCCAGCAGCGGAAGATTCCGAGGCGCGAAATGTCGAACTCAACTCCCAGCTACGTTCACGGGGCGAGCTGTACGACCTTGATCGGCGAGACCATCGGCAACTTCTTCGACCAGGCGGCAGAGCGTTGGGCCGACCGCGAAGCGTTGGTGGTTCGCCACCAGGGTGTTCGGTGGAGCTACCAGGCGCTGAAGGCCCGGGTGGACGCGTTGGCGGCGGGGCTGCTGGCGGTCGGGCTCCGGCGCGGGGATCGCATCGGCATCTGGTCTCACAACAATGCCGAGTGGGTGCTGACCCAGCTCGCCACCGCCAAGGCCGGGCTGGTGCTGGTCAACATCAACCCCGCCTATCGGCGCTCGGAGCTGCTCTACGCCCTCAACAAGGTGGGCTGCCGTGCGCTGATCGTGATGTCCCACTTCAAGAGCAGCGACTACGTCAACATGCTGCAAGACATCTTTCCCGAGCTCGATACCTGCTTTCCGGGCCACCTGAGCGCCGCCGAGGCGCCCCAGCTCTCGACCATCATCCGCCTGGGTGAAGAGCAGACCCGGGGGATGTACAACTTCGCCGAGGTGGGCGAGCTTGCCGGCGAAGCAGAACACGGTGCGCTGGCCCGTCTGGGACTGGAGCTGCAGTTCGACGATCCCATCAACATCCAATTCACCAGCGGCACCACGGGCAGCCCCAAGGGGGCCACCCTCACCCACCACAACATCCTCAACAACGGCTTCTTCGTGGGCGAGGCCATGAAGCTCACTGAAGCCGACCGCCTGTGCATTCCAGTGCCGCTGTACCACTGCTTCGGCATGGTCTTGGGCAATCTGGCCGCGTTGACCCACGGCGCCGCCATCGTCTATCCGGTTGCGGCCTTCGAGCCGGAGGCGGTGCTGGAGACCGTCCAGGCGGAGCGCTGCAGCGTGCTCCATGGTGTGCCCACCATGTTCATCGCCGAGCTCAACCATCCGCGTTTCGAGGAGTTCGACCTGAGCACGCTGCGCACCGGCATCATGGCAGGCTCTCCTTGTCCCACCGAGGTGATGAAGCGGGTGGTGGAGGAGATGCACATGGCCGAGGTGACCATCGCCTATGGCATGACCGAGACCAGCCCAGTGAGCTTCCAGAGCGCCACCGACGATGCGCTGGAGAAGCGGGTCGCCACCGTGGGCCGCGTGCAACCCCACATCGAGGTCAAGGTGGTGGACCAGGAGGGGAGGATCGTCGGTCGCGGTCAGCCGGGGGAACTCTGCACCCGAGGCTACAGCGTGATGCTGGGCTACTGGGACGATCGCGAGAAGACCCGCAAGGTCATCGACGTCGCCGGCTGGATGCATACCGGCGACCTGGCCATTCTCGACCAGCAGGGCTACTGCAACATCGTGGGT
>CAZLYT010000569.1:0-1904 GCA_964563515.1 uncultured Candidatus Competibacteraceae bacterium
GTCGAGGGAAACGGTAAGGGCTGCTGGTGTCGCCTCAGTCTTTGCGGAAGTGTGGCCAGATCCATAAAAGAACTCCGGAATGTGTGAGGTAGGGGAACGCCGATCGTTTCATCTGCCTTCACCGTCTTGTCGGTTTATGTCAACACGAACCGCTTCGCCGCAACCCTTCGCCGCCAGTGAACACTAAGTGCCCGTTTTGAAAGTCAGGAGGCTGGCAGGCGCTTTCGGTTTGGGTGAGCGAGGCGGTGGAGCATCAAGCGGATCATGGCGAGGGTGACCATGGCTTCGGAGACCTCTGGCAGCTCCTCATAGTCCTTGGACAGGCGCCGCCATCGGCCGAGCCAGCCGAGCGTTCTTTCAACGATCCATCTGCGGGGGATCACGACGAAGCCGGTCGTTCCCGCCATGCGGCGGACGATGATCAGCGTCAGGCCGAGGAGGAAGCAGGCGAGCAGGACGGCGACCCGGTTGTAGATACTGTCGGCGAACACGACCTTGAGCCAGCAGTAGAGTTTCTTGACCTTCTTCAACAAAACCCAGGCGCTGTCGGCGTCCTGGATATCGGCGGCGTGGACAATGACGCCCAGGAGCAATCCCAGCGTATCGACCGCGACATGGCGCTTGCGGCCCTTCACCTTCTTGGCGGCATCGTAGCCGCGGGACCCCCCTTTTCCGTGGTCTTGGGCACGCCCCGCTACGCGCAGACGCTCTGGGTGTCGATGATGGCGGCGGTTGGGCTGGCCTCACGGCCTTCACTCTCGCGGAGCGTCATGACCAGGTGATGGCGGATGGTCTCCCACACCCCGGCGTTCAGGAAGGTTCGGAAATAGCCGTAGATCGTTTGCCAAGGCGGAAATGCCGGCGGCAGGTGGCGCCACTGACAACCGGTGCGCACAACATAGAACAGGCCGTCCAGCATCAGCCGCATATCGGTCGTTCGGGGCCGACCGCCAGGCTTGGGCGGCGGGATGAACGGCTCAATCAGGCGGTACTGGTCATCGCTCAAGGCTTGACCGGAACCAAAGTCCCCAACCAGGGCGCGATCTTCGGGCGTCCACATCAGCAACCTCCATCAGAAGAGTTTCCCCTCCATACAGCCGTCGCTCCATCTCATCACCATCCCTCAGACCGGAATCACAACCTTTTCAAACGGGCTCCAAGGGAGTCCAGGCAAAAACAGGCTTTGTCCGACGTGGCTTATCCCGATGGCCCATAACGGCATTGAGATGAGGCCGGCGTCGAGATACGCTCGGGCACATGGCGAAGCAGATGTCCCTCCCGGAACTTCAGGCAAGGTTTCCGGACGAGGAAAGCTGCGTGCGTCTGTTGATGGATCGTCGGTGGCCGGATGGGTTCGCCTGCCCGAAATGCGGCAGCAGGAAAGCGATTCTGCTGACCAGCCGTGCCAACACCTATGGGTGTGGGGACTGCGGCAGCCAGACGTCGGCGACAGCCGGCACGGTGATGCACGGGACCAAGCTTCCGCTGACCACATGGTTCTGGGCTGCCCATCTGATGGCCACGCATTCCAATGGCATGTCGGCACGACAGCTGGTGGGGCAGCTCGGGATCGGCTCGTACAAGACCGCTTGGCTGCTGGAACAGAAGCTGCGGCGCTCCATGGTCGATCCGAACCGTGATCCGCTGGAAGGTGTCGTCGAGATCGACCAGACCGAAATGCCGTTGCGAGCCAACACCGACGCCGACAGTTCGCTCAAGAGCGGCAAGATTCTTATCGTCGGGGCTGTCGAGGTGATCGACCACGCCACAGGAAAGCCGCACAAACCCAAAGGGCACGGTGCCCGCTACCTCGACACTCTGTCGGGCCGCATCCGTCTCGCCGCCATACCGAGCAACGAAGCCGTCCACATTCACGCCTTCATCAAGGCGAACATCGCCCCTGG
>CAZLYT010000570.1:0-4000 GCA_964563515.1 uncultured Candidatus Competibacteraceae bacterium
CGACCAGTAGCGCCAGCATGGAAAGAAACGGCGCGAGGCCAGTGCCGCCGGCCAGCATCAGCACCGGGCGTTTGACCTCGCGCAGGTAGAAGCTGCCCAGCGGACCGGTCATGGTCAGGCGGTCGCCGGGCTTGGCCGCCCCGGTCAGGTAGTTGGTCATCAGCCCATTGGGCAATCTGCGAATCAGGAACGAAGCGCGCCTCTGCCCGGCGCGGGAGCTGAAGGAGTAGGAGCGCGCGTCAGTGCTTCCCGGCACCTCGATATTGATGTACTGCCCAGGGAGGAAGGCGAGCTGGGCGGCTTCGTCCAGATCCACCGCCAGCTCGATGCTGCTATCCGAGAGCTCCTCGACCGTCACCACGCTGCCGTTGATCTCGGCCACCTGGGTCTTGCACAAAGATGAGTCCACCGGGACCTGAATCACGCAGTCCGACGAGGGCACCATCTGGCATGTCAATACCATGCGGTCGGCCGCTTCCTCTTCGGAGAGGGCGTCCTCCAGGTACTCGTCGCCCAGCTCGTAGGTGCCCTGCTCGCAGAGTCCCTTGCAGGTCCCGCAGACGCCGTCGGAGCAGTCCATGGGAAGGTTGATCTTTTGGCGATAAGCGGCATCCAGCACCGTTTCACCTTCCTTGCAGTTGATGAAACGGGTGACACCGTCCTCGAAGTTCAGCGCGATGTTGTAGCTCATGAAGATGGCTCCTCTCCTCCCGGCGCTCAAATGTGATAGACGTCAATCACCTGATAGATGTAGTCGTTGTTCAGGACCACTTTCTTGTAGGTGATCAGCGGTGAATCGCTGGACACATCCAAGGTGTAGAAAGAGGTGCCGAAGTAGCTGTCGGTCTGCTTGTAGCGATGGCTGAGGGTGTGCCAATTGAAGCGCAGCTCCACCTTCTGCTCGTCCTGAGAGAGCAGCTCCAGATTGGTGATCTGGTGAGTGGTGCGAGGCTCCGGTGTACTCGCACTGGAACGCTCGGTCTTGATGCGATAGACGCGATCCTCCAGCCCCTCGCGGTTGGGGTAGTAGATCAGCGAGATCTCGCTCTGTGGGTCCTCGGTCAAGCGGTCGTCATCGTCCCAGGTGGGCATCCAGAAGACCGCCTTCTTGCTGTAGCAGGTCAGCCACTCGTCCCACTGACGGTCGTCCAGCAGGCGGGCCTCGCGATACAGGAACGCCTGAATGTCCAAATAACTCATGCTCATTGCAGGTGCTCCCTCAAGCAGTCGCGGTAGCGATTAATTGGCTGCGTTCCTGCTCGATGGCGCGCAGCATTTCCTCGACCCAGTGTTGGTGATGGATCACGTACAAGCCTTCGTCGTCGGCCCGCTTGCCACTCAGAATCGGCTTCATGTCGATGGCGCTGGCGTTGTCGTCGGCGCCCTCGATCCAGTGCACGGCGCCGCGGCTTAGGTCATTCCATTCGGCATCGAGTCCGGCGTAGCCGAACTGACAGGCGCGGAACTCCTCGAGATCATCCGGGGTGCCCATACCGCTGACGTTGAAGAAGTCCTCGTACTGGCGGATGCGCAGGGCCCGGCTCTCGGCGGATTCGCCCTTGGGCGCGAAGCAATAGATGGTGACCTCGGTCCTATCCACCGCCAGCGGTCGCAGCACGCGAATCTGGGTGGAGAACTGGTCCATCAGGTACACGTTGGGGTAAAGGCACAGGTTGCGGGTCTGGTCGACGATGGAATCCGCCCGCGCCTCGCCGAGCTTCTCCTTCAGCTCCTCCCGGTATGCGTACACCGGCCGGACTTCGGGATTGAGCAGCCGCGTCCACAGCAACATGTGGCCGTTCTCGTAAGAATAGAAGCCGCCCATGCTCTTGGACCAACCCTCGGCATCCACCGCTTTGGTGCCGCCGGCGTCGTAGTTGCGCCGCTGCATGGTGGAGGCGTAGTTCCAGTGCACAGAGCTGACGTGGTAGCCGTCGGCGCCGTTCTCTGCCTGGAGCTTCCAGTTGCCCTGGTAGATGTAGCTCGACACGCCGCGCAGTACCTCCAGGCCTTCCGGTGCCTGATCGACGATGTTGTCGATGATCTTCGTGGTCTCGCCCAGATACTCCGTGAGCGGCTTCACGTCGGGGTTCAAGCTGCCGAAAAGGAAACCCTTATAAGACTCGAAGCGCGCCACCCGCTTCAGGTCGTGTGACCCCTCCTTCTTGAAGGAGTCTGGGTAGCCGCCAACCTTCTGATCCTTGGCCTTGAGCAAGGCACCGGTGTTGCTGAAGGTCCAGCCATGGAAGGGGCAGGTCAATGTGCTCTTGTTGCCTACCCTGCGGCGACAAAGCATCGCACCCCGATGCGCGCAGGCGTTGATCAGGGCGTGCAGCTCGCCTTGCTTGTCGCGAGTGATCATCACCGGCTGGCGACCCATATTGACGGTCAAGTAGTCGCCAGGCTCCGCAATCTGGCTCTCGTGGGCCAGGTAGAGCCAGTTGCCTTCGAAGATGTACTTCATTTCCAGCTCGAAGAAAGCTGGTTCGGTGAACATGCTGCGGTGGCAGCGGTAGATGCCGCGCTCGGCGTCGGCGACCACCGCACCGCGCACGCGCTGTTCGAGTTGGTCGAGTTGCTTGGTCATGGTCCACTCCGTGTTGCGGTCATAACGGGCTGGCCACCCCTCGTGGTGCGGCCGCCCTGTCTCCCGCCCGCGCTACGGCGGGCGGGAATGGGTTCAGGAGAATGGTTCAACGCTGGGCCCGGACGAGTTAGCTCGACTCGAGCGCCCGCGGCCGCGCGTGGCGCTGCTGAAGTTGCTCATCGCTGGTGGGCACCAGCTCCACGTCGAACACCACCTCGGTAAAGGGGCCTTCCAAGCCACGTTTCTTGGCCTCGGCCGGATCGTCGATGCGGCGTCCCTCGATGATGAGCTCGTCCCGCGTGGCGTAGGCGAAGTCATCGTGCACGTACTTGTCGCCCGCCAGGTTGATCTGGGTAGTGAGGTGTCTATGCCCGGGCACCGACACGAAGTAGTGGATGTGGGCGGGACGCTGGCCATGGCGGCCCAGTAGATCCAGCACCCGCTGCGTCGGGCTACCGGGAGGACAGCCGTAGCCGCAGGGAACGATGCTGCGGGCGCGATAGCGGCCCTCGGCATCGGTCTTGATGCGGCGGCGCAGGTTGTACTCGCTCTGCGTGGTGTCGAAGTAGGAGTAGTTGCCCTTGGTATCAGCGTGCCAGACGTCGACGATGGCCCCGGCAATCGGCTTGCCGTTGGTGTCGCGCACTTGGCCGGTCAACCACATGACTTCACCCTCTTGGGAGCCGTCGTCCATCCGCGTCTCGCCTTCGCTGAGCGGTGCGCCCGCCACGTAGAGCGGACCTTCGATGGTGCGGGGCGTGCCGCCGGTGAGGCCGGCCTCGGCGTCTGCGGCGTCCATGCGCATATCCAGGTAGTGGTCAAAGCCCAGCCCTGGTGCCAGCAGAGCACCTTGTTTGGTGGCGCCCAGCTCGTTGAGGAGATTGATGCCAGACCAGAACTCCTCGGGCGTGATATCGAAATCATCGATGGTCTTGAATAGATCGCTCATCAAGCGATGCATGATCTTCTTGAAGCGCTCGTTGCCGCCGCTCTGGTCGAATCCGCTCACCGTTTTCAGGAATTCCTGAACTTCGGGGGTTTGGAAAATCTTCACGGACATTTTTTCACTCCTTCCTACTCGTCGGTCTGTTAGTGCGAATTGATTGGTGACAATGGTTACCGGTCGTCCGAATGTATCGAGGACGGGTGGCGGCAGAGCGGCGCAACGTGGATATCCATATAGGGAAACAAGGGCAGCCTGCTGATGATGTCTTGAAGCTCGGCATTGTCCTGGACGTCGAAAATACTGACATTGGCATAGCTGCCTGCGACCCGCCAAAGGTGCCGCCATTTGCCCTGGCGCTGCAGCTCCTGGGAGTAAGCCTTCTCACGGGACTTGATGTCGTCTGCCGTTTCGGTTGGCATGTCGGGTGGCAGATTGACCTTCATTTCCACTTTGAACAGCATTTCGAG
>CAZLYT010000571.1:0-3040 GCA_964563515.1 uncultured Candidatus Competibacteraceae bacterium
ATGCGTGACATGATTCAGAATCACCTGATGCAGTTGCTGGCACTGATCGCTATGGAGCCCCCGGCCTCTTTTGAAGCGGATGCGGTGCGCAATGAGAAGGCCAAGGTGTTTAAGGCGATACGGCCGATTCCCCTTGAAGAAACAGTCCGGGCCCAATATGACGATTATCGTGAGGCCAAGGGTGTAGCCGAAAACTCGCAAACCCCTACTTATGCTGCCCTTAGGCTGCACATTGATAACTGGCGTTGGCAGGGTGTTGCCTTCTATCTGCGTTCCGGCAAAGCCCTGGCTCGCAAAAATTCAGAGATCGTGATTGAGTTTAAGAAACCACCCCATTTGATGTTTGAGCAGATTGAAGATGGGGATTTTCACGCCAATACACTTTCTATCTGTGTGCAGCCTGATGAAGGCATTCATTTGAAATTTGAGGCCAAGATTCCCGGCTCGATCCAGGAAACGCAGTCGGTAGACCTGGAATTCCATTACCAAACCTCATTCAAAGGTCGTCCCCTCCCTGATGCCTACGAGCGATTACTGCTGGATGCGCTCAATGGCGATGCCACGCTCTTTACCCGTAGTGACGAGATAGAATCGGCCTGGCGGCTGATTGACCCAGTTATCAGCGGCTGGAGAGATGAGCCAGAACGGTCGCCACTGGTGATGTATGAACGAGATAGTTGGGGTCCGCAGGCAGCGGATGAGTTGTTGGTGAGGGACGGCTGTTACTGGCGACACGGTTGTGGCGAACATTAGTGTCTGGCACCATCTATAGTGCGTGGCACTTTGCTTTTTTGAAGGGGTGGTGCAAGGCACTTAAGAAAGTGCCACGCACCTGAGGAATGAGGAGGTAAATATGCCTATTTCCCAAATGCGCTTTGCCCGTTTAGACCGGCAAAAATTGAATAAATTACGTGAGGTGGAAGCCGAACTGGGTGGCTGGCTCGTCGTCCTGGAACCAGAGGTAGAAACAGTGGAACTGCCCGACGAACAGGCCCAACTACTTAAGCAAATCGAAGCCAACTTAGGCATCACTTTTATGGCCTGTGCGCCGCCACAAAGATAAGGTGCGTGCGTGGTACGTTGAAACGTGCCACGCACCTGGGACTAGCCTTCGGGGGTGGGGGTAGCGGCTTCGGGTTCGGGGGTGGGTTCCTGGATGAAGTCGGCGGCGGTGTAGGTGGCCAGCTTTTCCACGCTGAAAGAGGAAACGGCCGCGTAATAATCGGAGCCTGACCATTTCACGGTGGCAGTACTGGTTTCTGCGTCTATAGTTCCCACAAGCAAGGTGTAGGTATCGGCCTCGGTGAAGAGGGTGACTGTGGCCTGAGGCGCGTCGAGGCCATAGCTGGCTTCAGCTTCCTGGCCCAATGGCCGGGTCATGCGCAAATTGACGATCTGGTTGAGCATGGTGGTAAAGGCTGTTTGGTCAAAAACCTCGCCTTCGGGCAGGTCGGTGAATTCCCATTCGGATTCGGAAACACGGGAAAATTCGAGACGGCCGTTGCCATTCTCCACCACTACGCGATTTACCTCAGGTTGTGTCACGGAGACATAAGCCGTGTCAATCCAACTGGCTATGCCCGGAGTAATTTGCCAGCTTTGCACGGCCATCGTTGAATAAGTCTCGTCTTCGCCGCCACGCCGGACATTGGATTCCTGGCCAGTGGCCGAGGAGCCCACAAAAAGTGTTTCCACTGTGCCATCGTTGCGGGTAAGCGTGACGCGACGCAGAAAATCTTCGTCAGCCACTTGCAGCCGCCTGTGGCTGTCGGAGGTGCGGGCAATGAGGCGATTGGTTTGGATGGCAGCAATATTCGTCAACATCTCTGTTAAGGTTGTCTCGTTGGCAGGATAGTCGCCAGCTTCGGGCAGCACCCAGGTTCCATCCTGACGAACAAACTCAATCGTTTCGTCGTTTTCGCCGGCGATGGTAATGCGCTGGAGGTTGGCACTGTCTAGATTGGTAAAAAGAGGGCCAGCTTCGCTAACGACCGTACCTCTCGGCCAAAAAATTACAGCTACCAACGCCAGTTGCAAAACTACAATTCCTGATAAAATTTTCTGCAATTTAGTCATAACTATTTATGGAGATTGGAGAGTGGAAAGTAACAGTCTCCAATCTCTAATCTCTAATCTCCACTCTCCGCAGGCACCAACACCAACGGCTTCTCATTTTGTGTACGTCGCCGCCAACTGACATAGATGACGACCAAAGCCACCAGGGCAATGACATAATTGGCAATTTCCCATGAGGCTTGCTGCTGCTCGGTCATGGGCACCAGGATTCGTGTGGCTGTGCCACGCCCGCGAATGGCCAACAGATCCAGGTCTTCGACCGACCAATCCACCGCGTTTTGTAAGAATTGCAGGTTGTTGGTGACGTTGCTCTGGTCGAGGAAGCCAGCCAGGTTGAGCACTGTATCTTCAACAAAAGCGGCGCTGCCAATAACAACCAGGCGGCTGGAGTCAGGTGATTCGGTGATGGTGTTGATGGGTTGCGGCGGTGCTTGTGGGGCTCCAGTTTCATCCAGCAAGGGGGCCTGTTCGGCGCCACTTTCAAAGGGAGAGGGATTGTCTTTGTAGTAGCTTTGGAAACGGCCATGTAACGATACAGCCAAGGGATAAGACTGATGTTCCGCCACTGGCGGAAAACCGGTATCAGGATATAAGTCATAATTGGGCAGCACATTCGTGTCTGTCTGCACCCAGGAATTGGCACTAGAGCGCATTAGCACTGATGTTTCGCGCCCGGCATTAAGTTCCTGATCCAATTCGACGGGGGAAGCCCAGCTCAGCATCACTGCTGGTAAGTTAGCCGCAATGGGGTTATCGGTGGCCATGTTGTTGGGACGGACATCTACGAAGAAGGGATAATCCACTGCCTGCACCTCTTGAACAACCGCGCCACCACCGGCATCACGCGATGTAAACACCGGGAATGGCTGGTTTTGCGTATCCAATACCAATGAACTTTGAAGGGTTACGCCGTAATGGGCCAGCCAGGCTGTCAGATTCGTTGTGTCGGTGGGCAGGAGAGCGA
>CAZLYT010000572.1:0-3906 GCA_964563515.1 uncultured Candidatus Competibacteraceae bacterium
GCCTCGATGACCACCTCGCCCAAGGGGTTGGAGCAGCAGGCCAGGATATAGCCTTCCTCGATCTCCTCGTCGGTGATGCCGCCGTTGTGCACCATGTGCACCTCGCCGGAAACCTTGCGCACCTTGCAGCTACCGCAGACACCAAACTGGCAGGCGCTCGGTATATGCAGCCCGGCCTCCTTCGACGCCGCCAGGATGGTGTCGGTTTCGCGGCAGTTGACCACTCGGTCGGCATCGGAGAAGCGCACCACCGACTTGCGGGTTTCGTCCACGATGACATCGTCGTGCTCGATGATCTCGGATTCGTCGTGGATCGGGATGACGAAGCTTTCCTCGTGGTAGCGGCTCATGTCGTAGCCGGCGGCGTGGAGGACGTCGCGCACGTTCTGCATGTAGGGCTCGGGGCCGCAGCAGAAGGTCTCCCGCTCGAAGTAGTCCGGTGAGATCAGCTCCAGCATGAGCTGATTCAGCCGGCCGGTGTAGCCGGTCCAGGACCCGTACGGGTTGGGACGTTCACAGACGTAGGCGACCTTGAACTCCGGCAGCCGGGCGCTGATGGTCTCCACCTCGTTGCGGGCGATGATGTCCGCCGGTGTCTGCGAGCAATGGATGAAGGTCACGTCGGTATGCTGGCCGAAGTCGAACAGCCAGCGGATCATGGATAGCATCGGCGTGATGCCCACACCGCCGGAGAGGAACAGGTACTTGTCGGCGACGTGATTGTGGAAGCTGAAGATGCCGGAGGGTCCGTAGGCCTTGATGCGATCCCCGGGCTTCAGGTACTGATGTAGCCAGTTCGATACCAGCCCGTCCTTCTGCACCTTCACCGTGATGAACAAGCACAGGGGGCGCGACGGGCTGGAGGCGATCGTATAGCAGCGGCTCACCCTCTTGCCGGCGATCTCGAGCTCCAGGGTGACAAACTGGCCCGGCAGAAAATGAAACCAGCTCGGATCCTCTGTCTGGAACACGAAGGTCTTCACGTTCTCCGTGTCTTCCAGGATCATGTTGCAGATCAGCCATTCGGCGTGGCTGTTCCACGGCTTTCGCCTCTTGAGCCGGGTGATGGACTCCTTGACGTTCATCCCGCTGCCACCCGTAGCCGGGTGCCCTCCCCGCCGAGCTGGCCCTTCATCTCGGTGGTGTACCAGTCGATGAAGCTCTGCACGCCCATCTCGATCTGCTGGGAGTAGGGACCGGGCTCGTAGGCAGTGGAGTTGATGCCGAGCTGGTTTTCCTCCACCACCCGCCGGTCCTGGTCGTTGGTGGCGACCCACACTCGGGTGAGGTGGTCGATCTCGTAGTCGACACCCTCTTTCGCGTCCTGATTTACCAGCCACCAGGTGGTTAGCAGGCTCTCCTGGGGTCCAATGGGTAGGACCCGGAAGATCACGGCGTGGTCGCCCTGTAGGTGGTTCCAGGAGTTTGGCAGGTTCAGCAGCCGCAGCGAGCCGAGATCTGGGTCGGTGATCGACCCCATCAGGCGCTTGCAGCCCTCTTTGCCGTCGATGGTCATGGAGACACCATGGGCGAAAGGAAGCCGCACTGCCCGAAAGCGCTTGTGGGGGTCGTTGGCGGGACGGTTGGGCAGCCCCAATGCATCCCACTGCGCACCCTTCTCGGTCAGCCTGTCCGCAAAGGCGGGATCGATCCGCGGGTCGTCCGCGGCGTCGTATTCGGACAAGGTGCGAAGCAGCTCCGGGTGATTGCTGTTGCAGTGGTAGCACTCCCGGTTGTTCTCCATCACCAGCTTCCAGTTGCCGCGCTCGATAGAGTCGGTTTGGTGGGCGACCTTGCAATGCTCCAGGTCGTGAGGCGACATGTAGACGGCGACATCGCGGCGGAACGGCTCGATGGAAGGCGGGCTGCCGGGCGAGAGGTTGACGAACACCAGCCCTTCCACTGTCTCGCAGTGCGCCTGTTTCAGCGGGAACTGGCTCGCGTCGAAACCCTCACCCATGTTGCCGGCGAAGATCAGGGTGCCGTCGAGCTCATAGGTCCATTGGTGGTAGGGGCAGAGCAGCCGGGCGGTGGAGCCCTTCTCCTTGGTACAAATCCGCGAGCCGCGGTGGCGGCAGGTGTTGTGGAAGGCGCGGACTTGCTTGTCCCTGCCGCGCACGATCAGGATCGGGGTACGCCCGACGTTGAAGGTGAAGTAGTTGCCCGGCTTGGGAATCTGGCAGCTGGGCCCGGCCAGCAGCCACTGGGTGCCGAAGATACTCTCCAGGTCGACCTGAAAGAACTCCGGATCGATGTAGAAGGGCTGGGGCAGGCTGTAGTCCGGTTTGCGGGACTGCAGCAGCTCGAGCATCTGCTTCCGAGCGTGCATCGTGCGGCTCCAACGCCCGTCGTGGCGACGGGCGAACAAGTGGTTGTGCTGGCCTGCCTCGAGGATCTCGGTTTCGTCCTTTGTCCTCGTTGGGGCAGGCGAGGACTCTACCCGCCCGATTGGACACCGGTTGTCGCCATCGCGCCGAGCAGGTATCCGTTCGCGACGACGCCACATGCCCCTCGGCCAGCCGGGCGAGGCAGAGCTGTGGCGGCTGCGGGCTTGGGCGGGATCGCAGTCCCACCTGCCGCAGCCCGGCGCTCGGCCGGGAAACGTATGCGCCGGAACCGTTGGCACGGAGACGCCCTGGCAGGTACGTGCCCTCCCTATCGGAGCAGCGTTTGGCGCGCGAGCGGTTGGCTGAAGGAGGCCCACGAAAGCAGGCCGTCAGAACAAGATCCCAGCGCCAGATAACAGCGCAGTGACGACACGGCGACGACTTGGTGTCGAAGCGATTGGCGCCGTATTGTTTGGATCCACCGGGGAGCTATTGCCTCACACGCCCAGGTCACTTCGGGGTGCTTGCAGATTGGCCCCCCATTCCGGTAGCCCGCATCCACTAGAGCTTGTCGAAGTCCGGCGCGCGCCGCTCGCGGAAGGCCAGCACCGCCTCCCGCAGCTCCGCCGACTTGAGCCGCTCGGCGAACTCTGAGGCCTCCTCGGCGATGCGGTTCAAGGTCTTGCCGGTGTCACTCTTTAATAAGGCCTTGGTTGCACGCAATGCCGCCCGCGGCTTGCGGGCGAGGCTTTCGGCGGCGGCGAGCGCCCGGCTGCCCACCGCGTCTGGATCGATTACAGCGTTTACCAACCCCAATGACTCGGCGCGCGCCGCGTCGAAGGGCTCGCCCAACATCAGCAGCTCGGCTGCACGCTGGTAGCCGGCGAGTCGGGGTAGCAGCAGGCTGGAGGCGGCTTCGGGGACGAGCCCCAGATTGACGAAGGGGAGCTGGAAGCGCACGTCGTTGGCCGCATACACCAGCTCGCAGTGCAGTAGCATGGTAGTACCGATGCCGACGGCGACACCATTCACGGCCGCCACGATCGGGAGCGGGCAGGTCGCCAGCGCCGAAAGAAACTTAAGCACCGGAGCGTCCATGTCCCGGGGTGGGTCGGCCAGAAAATCATCCAGATCGTTGCCAGCGGTGAAAGCCTGTGGGCCGCCGGTAATCAGGACAACCCGCACGGCGTCGCCGACCGCGGCCTGGTCGAGGGCGGCGGTCAGAGCCTGGTACATGTCACGGGTGAGGGCGTTTTTCTTATCGGGCCGATTCATGCGCAAGACCAGCACGCCCTCGCGTGCCTCGGCGATCACGTGTTCACTCATCTTTCGCGGTCCCAGAATGCCGACCTCCCGAGTATAGGCCAAGCATCATGGCGGCCGTCGCCGCCTTGACCACGCCAGCGGTGAGGCAGCGAGCGACCTCAGCTTGGATGACATAGGCTGAGTCTAGCGGGCGACGACAAGCCCCCGCTGACGCTCGCAGACGCTACGTCAAGACCTCGGAGGCCACGATGCTGCACTGTGATGCCGAGCAACTGAGGACCTCGCTCGCCTGGCCGGCGCTCATCGCCGCTCT
>CAZLYT010000573.1:0-2363 GCA_964563515.1 uncultured Candidatus Competibacteraceae bacterium
CCGGACCTGCCGGCATTCGATGAGCCGGTGGCCATGGCCTACGACGTTGACGCCGAGCGTTGGTATGTCGCTGAGCGAAGCGGACGGGTGCTGTGGTTCCGGGATGACCCGGATGTCTCCGTGGCGCGCCTTGCGTTGGACATCACCGACGAGGTCGACAGCACCCCACCAGAGGCCGGGCTGTTGGGCCTGGCGCTGCACACGGATTTCGCCGTCAATCGAGAGCTGTTTCTGTCTTTCACCCGCGAACCCTTGATCCGTGAGGGGCTGTTTTCGCATATCTCGCGCTTCATCAGCAGCGACGACGGCGATACCTTCGACGAGTTGTCGGAGGAACAAATCCTCACCGTGATTCAGGACTTCGATAATCACAACGGCGGCCACATCGCGTTTGGTCTCGACGGATTCCTCTACGCCGGATTTGGCGACGGCGGAGACTCCGACGATCCCGACGAAGCCGATGACCCCAACGACCGCGCCCAGGACACCACCAATCTGTTGGGCACCATCATCCGCATCGACGTGGATGGCACCGCGCCCTACGAGATCCCGGAAGAGAACCCCTTCTTCAACCAACCTCAGTGTGTGCAGGGCTTTGGCAGTGCGGACTGCCCGGAGATCTTTGCCTGGGGCTTCCGCAACCCCTGGCGTTGGAGCTTCGACGCCCGCTTTGGCACCTTGTGGGCAGGGGATGTGGGTGAGGATCGATTCGAGGAAATCGACTTGGTGGAGGCCGGCTTGAATTATGGTTGGCCCATCCGCGAGGGCGCGAACTGCAACGACCCACCGAGCGACTGCCGAACCACCGGACTGGAGGATCCAGTGTTCGAGTATGGGCGCGCCCTAGGGCAATCAGTCACCGGTGGATTCGTCTACCGAGGGACCGACGTGGAGGACTTGGAGGGCGTCTATCTGTTCGGCGACTTCATCAGCGGTCGGCTGTGGGGCTTGTTTCAGGACAGCGACGACAACTTCTCGGCCCAAGAGCTGATCGACAACACGGGTCTCTCCATCGTCTCCTTTGCCGAGGACGCGGATAACGAGCTCTACGTGCTCGACTACACCGGTGGCCGCATACACAAGGTCGAGCCCGCGGACTGAAGCGCTGTCCGAGCCTCGAGCTTTCTTGGGCGGAAGCCCCGAAAGCGGCGTTCCGCCGCCTTTCCTGTTCCCCGGCGAGATACGCAGTCCCAGACTGCAGGCAAAGCATAGCCGGCGGACTGCGAGTAGATTCTGGTGCCACTCCCGGGCGCACAGCGAGGCGTGACCATGGCAGACGAATTCCGGGTCTTCGCGCGCACGAGTTCTCCCAGCATCTTCGATACCGACTTCGCGGTGGACCAGCCCTCCAGGCCATCTTGGAGGGCACCGCCTCCGCAACCGGTGCAGCCTTCTACCGGCCCTTGGTGCGGGAAACAGTGCAGGCGCTGGGGGTGCAGTCTGTGCTGCTGGCGGAGCTGCTGGAGGATGGAACGCGGGTTCGAACGCTAGCCTGCTGGTGAGAAGGTGCTTTGCGGGAGAATTTCGAATACGAGCTCAGGGGCACTCCTTTTGAGGTGGTCGCCCAGGGTAACGACGTCTATCACACCAATGGGACCTTCCGCCTCTTCCCAAGCGATCCGGAAATCGTGCGGCAGCGAATCGAGAGCTACTTCGGCGTGCCCCTGCACGACGACGACGGCGGCCAGATTGGTCATCTGGCAGTGTTCCACACCTCGCCTCTGGAGCGAGAGTTCCGCTGCATGGCGCTGCTGCGCATCTTTGCGGCTCGGGCCGCGGGGGAGCTGCGCCGCGAACGCGCGGCACGGGCCCTCCAGGGCACCGAGGAGCGCCTGGCAGGAGGCCTGGCCAACTCGCTGGATCCCATCGTGGTGGTGGAGGACGACCAGCGAATCTCTTTCTTCAACTTGGCGGCCGAGCGGGTGTTTCGGTGCCGCGCCGACGACGAGCTGGGCGGTCCCGTCGACCAGCTGCTTTCCCGCCAGCTCAAGAACCTGTTCGCGGGCTATTGCATGGCGATAGAGCCAGCCGCCATCGGCCACCGTCAATCCTGGGCGCCGGCCGGAACCCTGGTCGCGCGGCGTGCGGATGGTGAGGAGTTTGCGGTGGACCTCACTATCTCACCTTCCAAGCTGGATGGGCGCTGGCGCTACAACCTGATGATCGCGGACCGCTCCGAGCGCGATCGAGCGGAGCAAGACCTCAAGCGGCTGCGCCAAGAGAATGCCTATCTGCAGGAGAGCGTTCGCGGCAAGCACAGCTTCGGGGAAGTGCAGGGTTCGGCGGGCTGTATGCGTGCGCTCTTCGCTCAGATTGAGCGGGTGGCAACGACCGACTCCACGGTGTTGCTCACCGGCGAGACC
>CAZLYT010000574.1:0-2355 GCA_964563515.1 uncultured Candidatus Competibacteraceae bacterium
CAGCTGGAAGGTCCACACCCGCGCGTCCGGCGACGACTCCCAGCTCTCGGCCAGCTCACCCACCAGCTCGCCGTCGGCTAGCAGCTCGGTGAGCGTGTTGTGGGTGCCGAAGCCCAGCATCAGCATGTAGGTGGTGGCATAAGTGGCCGGGTCCAGGGAATCACCGGTAGAGGTGCCGTCCGTGGCTATGCGCAGGGTGCCCCCTGACTTGGGCTGCGCTTGGGACGGTGTGACCAGCAGGCTGTTGGCCAGCGGCGCGACGATTCCCACTGCCGCAGCCACTTGCAAGAACTCGCGGCGGGTGAGGCGTCCAGCTTTCAAGGCCGTGATGAGCTCGTCGATGGTTTTCATTTGCGCCTCCTCCTCTTTGGTGGACAAAACATACCAGCAACCGCGGGCTGCGCCACCCGCCACTCGGTCCTGCCAGTCCCCACACAGCTTTCCCGTCCTATATTATTGCGAATCATTCGCAATTCTATTAACCTCCAGTGCCGCCGCTGCCCGTGCGTAAACACCCACTGGAGCCATCGAATGACAGGTTGCGCCCGCCCCCCCTCGAGCCTCGCACTTGGACTCTCCGTCATCCTAGCCACTCCCCCGGTCTGGGCGCTCGACAAAGCCGAGGTCGTACAGCAGAACGCCGACATCGCCCATGCCGCCTACAGCGACTCCCTGGCCGCGGCTCGCGAGCTCGAGAGAGCCATCGACGCGCTCATCGACTCTCCCAACGACACCACCCTGAACGCGGCCCGCGAAGCTTGGAAGGCGGCTCGAGAACCCTACGGTCAGACCGAGGTCTACCGCTTCCGTGGCGGTCCCATTGATGACCTCAGCGACGCTGGCGAGTTGGTTGCCGGCGAGGGCCCTGAAGGGCGCATCAACGCCTGGCCCCTCGACGAGGCGCTGATCGACTACGTGGCCGGTGCCGTGGACGGCAACGCCGTCAACGAGGATCAGCCGAGCTCAGCATTGATCGAGGACGTGGACTTCGCCATCAGCAAAGAGAGCCTGGCCGAGCGCAACGAGCTAGGCGGCAACGAAGCCAACGTGACCACCGGCTACCACGCCATCGAGTTTCTGCTATGGGGCCAGGATCTGAATGCCGGTGAGACCTCCTGGGACGGCCAGGCTGCCCGGGACGCAACTCCTGGGCATCGTCCGGCTACCGACTTTGCCAGCGACGACCAGTGCAGCAGCGGAATCGGCTCCTCGTCTGACCCGACGATCTGCGAGCGCCGGGGGCAATACCTGAAGGCCGCCGCGGCACTTCTGATCGACGACCTTTCCCGTATCGTCGCCGCCTGGGACCCGAATGGCGGCGACAACTACTACCAGCAGTTCACCGCGGCCGGAAACGTAGATGCGTCGCTGCTGAAAATGCTGGTGGGCATGGGCAGTCTGAGCTACGGCGAGCTTGCCGGGGAGCGCATGCTGGTGGCACTGGCGGCCGATTCCCAGGAGGACGAGCACTCCTGCTTCAGCGACAACACCCATCGCGACATCCTGCTGAACGCCTTAGGGATTCAAAACACCTATCTGGGTCGCTACCAGCGGACCGACGGCAGCCTGGTGGAGGGGGCTGGGCTGACGGACCTGGTGGCAGCCACCGATCCGGCCCGTGACCAGCGCATGCAGACGCTGCTGGAAAACACCATGACCAGGGTCTCCCTGATCGACCAGAAAGCCAAGTACGGGGTGCCCTTCGACCTGCAGATTGCCCAGTTTCCGGGCCAGGATCGCGATGGGCGGCCTGTGCTGAACGCCAATATGGCCGACAACCTGGTGGTCAATGACGCCATATCGGCCCTACGAGCCCAGACCCGGGCCATTGAAGAGGTAATTCGCACCCTGTTGGGCGACGTGGACTTCGAGATCGAGGACAGCCCGGCATTCATGTAGTCCTGGTACGTGTGGTTGCCGCCGCATCATCCGTTGGGGAATTCGATCATGCACCGGTCCCGGACCGCCACCATTGCGCTGAGCGGGCTCGCACTGCTTACGACGGCGGTGGCGCCCGGTGCCGATTTCGACCCGACCGAGCGCTATACCGGTGGCGCCACCACCGGCAAGGTGGTGACGGATCGGGCCTATTCCCAGTTCGCCCGCAACCTGGATTTCGTCGGACAGGGTGACTTCAAGCGGGGCGATCTGCTGTTTCGCGGCGTGCACCGTGGACTCGGTCCGTTGATCAACGCTCGCACCTGCCAGTGCTGACACGTGCACGACGGCCGCGGCAACCCACCGTCCTCTCCCGACGAACCCATGGTCTCCATGTTCCTGCGGCTCAGCGTGCCCGGCGATCGGGGCCCTAGCGGGGTCGTCCCCGAGCCCACCTATGGCGATCAGCTCCAGACT
>CAZLYT010000575.1:0-1568 GCA_964563515.1 uncultured Candidatus Competibacteraceae bacterium
AATCGCTTTCTACCGGAAGATTGGAGGTCGAGTGCTGGGCAACCTCGATCTTCCGGGGTCACCGCTGCACTGCACGCTGATGGTGATCGAGCTAAAACAATTGCTGGACACGCCTGCCATCCGGCGCAGCCTGCTGTGGGCTCCCGATCTGCACCAGATTGATTTTCCCGCGGCCACCACGGCGGCCATGGCCAGGCGAAGGTTGCACTGATGAGCAATCGATAGCCGCAAGGCGAGGTCCGGGGGAGGCGCGAGCGGTCTTTGCCGTGGCTGTGTCACGGGGCGCTATCTCCGGAGCGACCTGCCGCCCATTGACACCGCATGGTGCAGCTGTCAGGTGGCTGTTGCCGTTTTGCGGCTTCGCAGCAGCTCCGCGCGTACCAGGTCGATGTGCAATCTGAGGCTGTACAGGAGATCCGCATTGGCGCGGGGGACCTTGAGCTTCACGGCCCTGCCCTCGATGTGCTCCAGCCGAGCCAAGGCTTCGTTCATGGAGCCTGATCCAGCGCAATCCCGCGTTTCCAGCTCCAGCATCGCCAGCTCGTGATAGAGATGGTAGATCCGGGAGCGCACCCGCCAGCGGTAAACCGGAGGCAGGATCCGGAACAGGGGGTAGAGCAGCGCGAGCAGTGGCACCAGCATCACTTACATGCGGTCGACGAAGGTCGCCGCCCAGAACGGCAGATATTGCTGCAAGAACGACGGACCATACTTGTAATAGCGTTCGGCTTCCGGGCTTAGTGGAAATGCCAGCAGTCTCGGTGTTGGAAACTGATCGGGGGATTCCAACACATCGCCCTCGCCGTGTACTTCCTGGGCGGCGTGGATCAGTAGGGCCGTCAATGCGGGATGCAAGTGCCGAGTGGCGATCAGGTTGGCAGTGGTGGCCAATAGGGTGACGACCCGGTCGGGAATATTGGACTCCAGATCGACGACCCCCTCGGGGAGCGTAATTCCAGTCAGGAATCGGTCGCGGCGCGAGTAGGCGTCGGCGCGCGCAAAGCTCATCAGGTAGATACCCTCGCTTCGCAGCAGCTGCTGAATCAGCGGCGCGGCTGGTGAGGCCACCAAGAAAACCGCATCCAGTCTGCCGGCAAGCAGTGCCTCCGACACGGCGTCCCCGCCCATTGCGCTCAGTTCGGAATTGTTGGAATCGATCCCGTTGTCAGTCAGCAACTGTAAGGCGAGCACCCTGGGTGCCACTGCCTTCCTCGCCCACCGCCAGGCGCAGCGCGCGCAGCTGCGACAGCCGCTCGCTGTCGGCGCGCCGCGTGAACACCCAAAGGGGCTCGTAGTAGAGGCTGCCCAGAAACACCAGGTCGTCGCCGTCGCCAACCCCGCCCTGGATCAGCGCCACCAACTCTCCCGACTAGTCTGAACGCAATAGGCGAGCGTTCTCCACTGAGCCCGCGGTCTCCATGACCTCAAGGGTCACGCCCTCCCGAGCCAAGATCTCGCGATAGCGCTGGCCGAAGAGCTGGTAGGCGCCTCCGCTCCGACCAGTGGCGATGGCGATATGGCGCGGCGGCGCGGGTTCGACGAATTGGTAGGCAATGGCGAACCCCACT
>CAZLYT010000576.1:0-3017 GCA_964563515.1 uncultured Candidatus Competibacteraceae bacterium
CGACAGCCCCTGAAGGGGGTACTCAAGCGCTACCGAACCATCCTGCGACTCGGCCGGCGCTACCCGCGGTTATCGCCTCCGGAGCGGATTCGGCTATTGCGCGAAAGCGCTGTGGCCTGGGGGCACCTGGTAGGGTCGTTACGGCATCGTCGGCTTTATCTCTAGCTTGGCCTGGCTTCCACGGAATACTGCTCAAGTCTCTCTATCATAGGGAATTCTTGGGTATCCAATCGCCCTTGGCTGGCCACCTGTAGAAGGAGCCCCGCCAGGCGCGATGCCTCTCTTGCATTGCGTCAAGATCGCGCCGGGAGATGCTCCTTGGTATAGCTCACATGGACAATCTCGAGCTCCAGATCGCCAACGGGCCGCTTCCAGATGACGACGTCGCCCACATTGCGGCGCATGACGGCGCTGCCCAAAGGGGAACTCCAGCTGATCCGGCCTGCGGCAACGTCGATCTCGTCTTCGCCCACGATAGTGAACCGGTGACGAGTCTCGTGTTCATCCACCAGGTCCACGGTGGCGCCGATCTCCACGGTCTGCCAGGGCCGAGACGGGGGCTGCAC
Source organism: uncultured Candidatus Competibacteraceae bacterium (assembly GCA_964563515.1). GTDB lineage: Bacteria > Pseudomonadota > Gammaproteobacteria > Competibacterales > JAHEDQ01 > CAZLYT01. The sequence continues at coordinate 567 of CAZLYT010000576.1, forward strand.
CACGATGGCCCGTCGCAAGCGCTCCTGGAAGTACTCAATATCTGAGTCGAGCAGTCGCAGCTCATTCTTGCGTCCTAGATCTTCGGCCGTGGCCGCGAGCTCGGCTCGTCTTTTTGCCAAGGTTTCGATTCGTTGCCGAAGTACCTTCGCGCCGGCCGGTGTGATGTAGTTGGGCAAGTTGCTGTGTTTTCTTCGCGGCTGCTCTGGAGTCGTCTCGTCGCCGTCGGTTTCTTTCACAAAGGCTCGACTCATGAAACGACTCCGGTAGAGGTAGGGCCTGAGTTTTGGGGGCGCCAGCTCCGGGGTTTGGCGCGCGCGAGGCGAAGTGCTGGGCCCACGCATGTCGCCTGGCGCGTCAGTCGAGCACCGCATTCCCTGGCATTGTGTCGCCGACGGGTCTCAGAAACCAGCCGCCCGCGGTGCCGGAGCGGTGATCCAGTCCGCTATGTCCGAGCCAATACCTCACTGATCCAGCCATTGGTCTGGCGCATCTTCTGCTTGCATTGCAGTTGGATGACAAAGCTTTGGAACGTATCCAGGCCACGAAGGGGGAAGATGCGATGTCTCGCTTGCTCTGCCTGGTGTTGCTGGCGTTGCTTTCGCTGGCGCCCGCCCACGCCTCCGATTCCAAGTCGTGCACCAGTCAGGGGCTCGAGTTTCTGACTTTGTCGGCTGGCGAGCTTGCGGCAGTGGCCGCTGATTGCGAGGATTCTGAGCTGCGTTCGCTGTTTCGGCGGCGGGCACGCCACCAACAGATCGTCAGCTCTTTCCGGATATTGGCTCGGCTGCAGATGGGACATCAGGCGAGACATGGCACCGACCCGGATGCCGTGCGTCTGCACATGGCACTGGTCGAGGTGATGGCGCCGATCTGGTTTCCGAACGATGCCAAGCGGGTGGACTTCCTCAATGCGCAGTACCAGCACCGCATCCGGGTAGCCGACCTGAGACTACGGGGCCACGATCTGGCCGCTGCCCGCCTCGAGCGCGAATTTACCTCCCGCGACTGACTGCGCTGTGCCCGCTCGGCGCAGCGACCCGAGTCCGCTCCTCATTACCCCATCCGCTCGACGTCGTCGCCAACGGTTGGGACATCGCGACCATTCGGTGCGAGCCACCCCAGGATCGACGATGTAGTTCACGAGGGCGCCGATGCGAGGCGTCCCGGCGCTCGCAACACAGCAATGCTGAGGTCCCGTTGCAATTGCGGTGCAATCCGAAGCCCGGCCAGTTCTGTGGTTGGATCGCCACCGATCAGGATTTCCCGGTGCGCTCCTGCGATGCACGCTGCCACAGGGCCGGAGCAATCTGCGCAATGCGCCGGGCGCTCGGGGGCCCGCAACCGGCAGCCTCCCGGCTCCCGAACGTCTACACTGCGCAAGTGACGGCACCGCCGTGAGCGGCGATGCCCAAGCATCTCGCAACCACCAAGCATCGGGAGGAGTTCCCCATGAAATCGCGCGCCGCCGTAGCGTTCGAGGCTAAGAAGCCGTTGGAGATCGTCGAGATCGACGTGGAAGGACCCAAGGAGGGTGAGGCCCTGCTGCGTGTCGTGGCGACTGGGGTTTGTCATACCGATGCATTCACCCTGTCGGGGGCCGATCCGGAGGGAGTATTTCCCTGCGTTCTGGGGCACGAAGGAGGCTGTGTAGTAGAGGAGGTGGGACCGGGTGTCACCGCAGTGAAGCCGGGCGATCACGTGATCCCGCTCTACATCCCGGAGTGCGGTGAGTGCAAACAGTGCAAATCCGGTAAGACCAATCTCTGTCAGGCCATCGCTGCCACCGAATGGGCTGGCCTGATGCCCGACGGTAGCCGCCGTTTCTCCTACCAGGGCAAGCCCATCTATCACTACATGGGCACCTCCACCTTCAGCGAGTACACCGTGGTGCCCGAGATCGCGTTGGCGAAGATAAACAAGGAGGCGCCGCTCGACAAGGTGTGCCTGCTGGGCTGCGGTATCAGTACGGGTATTGGCGCGGTGCTGAACACGGCCAAGGTGGAACCCGGTTCGACGGTGGCGGTGTTTGGGCTCGGCGGCATTGGCATCAGCGTCATCCAGGGCGCCTTGATCGCCAAGGCCTCACGCATCATTGCCGTGGATATCAACGAAGGCAAATTCGAGATGGCACGCCAGATGGGAGCCACCGACTGCGTGAACCCGAAACAGCATGATGGGCCTATCCAGCAGGTCATCGCAGACATTACCGACGGGGGCGTCGATTACTCATTCGAGTGCATCGGCAACGTGAATACCATGCGGGCCGCTTTGGAGTGCTGCCACCTGGGCGGCGGCGAATCCACCATCATCGGGGTCGCCGGCGCCGGCGAGGAGATCCGCACGCGGCCATTTCAGTTGGTCACGGGGCGAGTCTGGCGCGGTACCGCGTTCGGCGGCGTGAAGGGGCGCAGCCAGCTTCCCGGCTACGTGGACAAGTATATGGGCGGCGA
>CAZLYT010000577.1:0-24043 GCA_964563515.1 uncultured Candidatus Competibacteraceae bacterium
GCGTATCTCACACAACACACAACCAGCCAGCCCCCGCACTACCCAACGAGCGCCCACACAAAATCCCTACAGCTCACTTGTCAAAGAACTACCCCACTGGATGCCACCAGCGGACAAGGCCGCGCATTGTACGCCTACCCACGCACAGGTCAAGCGCCTCCGCGATCTCTAAGTGTAGTCCCTGCGCTGGCGCTCGCAAGGGGTCCGCAGAAGCGCTTCACTAGCCCCTCGGATGGTGTTTCTGGTGCAATGTCTTCAGCCGTTCGCGCGCTACGTGCGTATAAATCTGCGTGGTGGACAAGTCGCTGTGCCCCAACAGCATCTGGACCGCACGTAAGTCCGCACCGTGATTGAGCAGATGGGTGGCGAAAGCGTGCCGAAGGGTGTGCGGTGAGATGGGCTTGTCGATGTCGGCGAGACGGGCGTACCGCTTAAGTGCCTGCCAGAAGGCCTGGCGCGTCAGAGCGCCCCGCCTCCGCGTGACGTAGACGGCATGGCTTTCGCCCACGCCAAGCAGAAGTGGACGCGCCTCCACCAGATAGCGCTCCAGCCAATCCACCCCCAGTTCGCCGAGTGGAACCAGACGTTCCTTGCCGCCCTTGCCCAACAGTCTCAGGCAGCCCGCCCGAAGATTGACCTGGTCTATGCGCAGTCCCACCAGCTCGGATACTCTGGTGCCGCAGCTGTAGAGCGTTTCCAACATGCTGCGGTCGCGCAAGCCTAGCGGCGTGTCCACCGCCGGTGCCGCGAGTAAGGTCTCGACCTCTTCCTCGGACAGCGTGTCCGGCAGTCGCCGTCCCAGCCGGGGCGAATCGATCCGGTCGCTGGGATCGTCGCTCCGTAACCCAGACCTCAGCTGCTGCCGGTAGAACCGGCGCACGGCAGACAGTAGGCGCCCGGTGGTTCGGGGCTTGGCACCTCCTTCGGCGCGGTGGGCCAGGTAGCCCAGGAGGTGCTCCCGGCGGGCGTCTCGCAAGGCCACTTCGCGCCGCCTCAGCCACTGTGCGAGACCGATCAAATCGGATCGGTAGGCGGCCAGACTGTGCGTGGAGAGGCCATCCTCCAACCACAGATCTTCCACAAATCGCTCGATGTCGGCTCGATCCTCATCGACCAGGTGCCCACTGCTGGAGCAGGACACCGAGCTCAAATGGGATCGCTGGACCCGCCAGCGCTTCCCCGCCCCCGCATGGCATTGCTCAAAAGGTCGATGGGAAGCGGTAAGACAATGGTGCTGGATTGCTTGTTGGCGATGTCCGAGAGCGTCTGCAGAAAACGAAGCTGTATTGCCTCTGGCTGCTGCGCGATGACCTTCGAGGCCTCGAGCAATTTTTGCGACGCTTGAAACTCCCCTTCGGCGTAGATGATCTTGGCTCTCCGCTCGCGCTCGGCCTCCGCCTGTCGGGCAATCGCTCGAATCATGCTCTCGTCCAGGTCAACATGCTTGATCTCCACATTGGCTACCTTGATGCCCCAAGAGTCCGTTTGCGAGTCTAGGATCACCTGAATGTCGGCATTGAGCTTGTCTCGCTCCGCGAGCATCTGATCCAGATCGTGCTGGCCGAGCACCGAGCGCAGGGTCGTCTGCGCCAGTTGACTGGTAGCGGAGTAGTAATCCTCCACCTGGATTATCGCGAGCTCGGCATCGATAACCCGAAAGTAGAGCACCGCATTCACCTTGACCGAAACATTATCGTGGGAGATCACATCCTGGCTGGGGACATCCATCACCACGGTTCGCATGTCCACTCGAACCATCTGCTGGATCCCAGGGATGACAACGATCAGCCCTGGGCCCTTGACTGCCTGAAAGCGCCCTAGAAAGAAAACCACGCCGCGCTCGTATTCCCGCAGAATCCTCAGCGAGGCGAACAGCAGCATCAACAATAAAATAATGGCCACAAATACTCCGTAGCCAGTGGGAATCATCATTTGCTCCTCCCCTCGTCGGGCTCCACCTCCAACGTCAGTCCTTGACGACCCACGACCCGAACCTTGGTGTCTTTGCTGACGGGCGACACGGTATGCGCCCGCCAGGACTCGCCATGCACCCGAACCCAGCCCTGGTCGACAATATCCTCTGCGGCGATGCCGGTCGCACCCGCAAGCTCCTCAGAACCCGATACCACCGGCCGTCGCCGTTGGCGCGCGAATAAGCGTCCAATCAAGAGGATGCCGAATGCGCTGGCAAGGGCGAAACCCACAATGAGCGCCATCGGCACTTCGTAACCTGGCCCGGTCTCGCGCCAAAGCATCAGTGAACCGACCACGAAGGCGACAACGCCGCCGATGCCCAGCGCGCCGAAGCTCGGCATGAAGACCTCGCCGATCATGAACGCCAACCCCAACCCCACCAGCGCCAGACCGGCGTAGTTCACAGGCAGCACCTGGAAGGCGAATAAAGCCAGCAGCAGGCAGATGCCGCCCAGCACACCCGGCACGATCGCACCTGGATTGGACAGCTCGAAGAACAGACCATAAACGCCAAGCAGCATCAGGACATAGGCGATCTGAGGATTGGTGATCAGAGCTAGAATTCGATTGCGCCAATCGGGCTCCACCATCTCTGCGCTGGCATCGGCAGTGGCGAGCACCACGGTGCCGGCCGCAGTCCGCACCTCGGTGCCATCGATCTGGGTCAGCAAATCGGAGGGAGAGCTTGCCACCACATCAATGACGCCAATCTTCAAGGCCTCATCGGCGGTGAGGCTGGCTGCCTCGGTGACGGCACGCTCGGCCCACTCGGCGTTACGGCCGCGCAGCTGGGCCAGCGAACGGATGTAGGCCCGCGCGTCGTTCACCAGCTTGCGTTCCATGGCCGTTTTGCCACCGCTCGATTCCGGTGCCCCATCATCTCGCTCGACCTCGGGTTCGGCCGGACTCTCGTCTGTCGGCGCCGGTTTCTCCGCCGAATCCTCTGGCTTCTGGTCTTCGTCCTGCTGGGGAGGCTCCGATTCTGGCATGCCCGGCAAGCCCCCGATCTGCACCGGTGTCGCCGCCCCAAGGTTGGTGGCAGGCGCCATGGCTGCTACGTGACTAGCGTACAGAATGTAGGTACCCGCGCTGGCAGCCCGGGCGCCGGCCGGCGCCACGTAGGTCGCTACCGGCACGGACGATCCCAGAATCGCCCGGATGATGTCCCGCATAGAGCTGTCGAGCCCCCCGGGCGTATCCATCATCAGGACGACCAGCGGCAGCTGACGGCTCTCCGCCCCCTCGATCTCGCCTACGACGAAATCGACCGTGGCAGGTCCGATGGGACCGACCACCTCGAGGACCAACACAGTTGCATCGGTCGCGTCAGCTGCTTGAGGTATCGAAATGACGCCCACAGCAAGCGCGAACAGCAACACGGCGGCCAGTCGACGAAGGAGCGACCAACAGCCAGCAGGCGTTCGAATACCCCGTGCTAGACTCGGGGCCAACATGGTCACCTCCGAAGGCTTTGGCTTCCACCTCGAGACCCTTGGTGATCGGCTTTGCCGGCTGGAGCGGCGCCGGCAAGACCACCCTGTTAACGCAGCTGATCCCAATTCTGAGAGCGGCGGGGGTGCGTGTGTCCGTGATCAAGCACGCTCACCACCAGTTCGACCTCGACACGCCAGGCAAGGACAGCTTCAGGCTTCGTAAGGCTGGTGCCGTGCAGACCTTGATCGCCAGTGACACACGGCGCGTCCTCGTAACCGAGCTGGAGCAACCGCGGGACCCGGCGCTTGTCGAACTCATTGAAGAATTTGACCACGCAATGACCGATTTGATTCTGGTCGAGGGCTTCCGCGATCAACCCTTTCCCAAGCTTGAAGTCTATCGGCCCTCATTGGGCCGCCCCCCCTTGTATCCGGCCGATCCTAGCGTCATTGCGGTAGCGTCCGACGGACGTCCAGACACCGTGCTGCCGATCCTGGACCTCAACAATCCCACTGCCGTGGCCGAGTTCATCCTGGCACGGCTAGCCTGAACTCAACGGCTCACAGGACTCAAAAACTATACTGGCACAAAACATCCCACAACCCAGAGGGAACATCATGAACGGTATCGCCAAACTCGGCCCCGGCGATGCGTTGATCGTCGTCGACGTCCAGAACGACTTTCTTCCAGATGGGGCACTCGGCGTCCCCGAAGGTGACGCGGTTGTCCCTGTGCTGAATGACTGCATGCGCACCTTCAGTGAGCACCAATTGCCGGTGTACGCCACCCGCGACTGGCATCCGCAGGGACACTGCTCGTTCAAGGAGCAGGGTGGGCCGTGGCCGCCGCACTGCCTGGCGGGGACCAGTGGTGCCAGCTTCGCGCCCGACTTGTCGCTGCCTGATGCGGCGAAGGTCGTCTCCAAGGCCGAGACCCGTGAAGCGGACGCCTACTCGGGTTTTCAAGGGACCGATCTCGAGGCCGATCTGCGGGGTCGCGGGGTGCGACGAGTAGTCGTGGGCGGCCTCGCCACGGACTATTGCGTGCTGCAAACGGTGCTGGATGCCCGCCGCCTTGGATTCGACGTGGTGGTGTTGGAGGACGCGACCCGAGCCGTGAACGCCGAACCCGGCGACGAAGAGCGTGCGGTGGAGCAGATGCGAGAGGCGGGAGCCCAGCTCACTCAAAGCAAGGCGTTGGCCGCATGATCCGAAGCGATGGCCTGCTGCTGACCGATCTTTACCAACTGACCATGCTGGAAGGCTACTTTCGGCACGGTATGACGGGCACGGCGGCATTCGAGTGTTTCGTTCGGACGCTGCCAGAGCAGCGCAGCTTCTTGATGCTCTCGGGAGTCGAGCAAGTGCTGGACTACCTGGAGGACATGCACTTCACGCCGGCGGAGATTGCATGGCTGCGGGAGAGTGGCCGCTTCAGCACCGACTTCGTGGACTGGCTCGCGGAGCTGCGCTTCGAGGGCGACGTCGAGGCCATGCCAGAGGGCACGGTTTTCTTTGAGAACGAGCCGGTGCTGCGGGTGGTTGCGCCACTACCCCAGGCGCAGCTGGCGGAGAGCCGCATCATCAATTTATTGCACCTGGAAACACTAATCGCGAGCAAAGCCGCACGCTGCCGCCTCGCTGCCCCCAACGCATTGCTGGTGGATTTCGGGATGCGGCGCGCCCACGGCGCCGAGGCTGCGCTGTTGGCCGCTCGCGCCAGCTATCTAGCAGGGTTCGACGGCAGCGCAACCGTGGTGGCCGGCGCGCGCTTCGACGTACCGTTGTATGGAACCATGGGGCATTCCTTCGTGCAGGCCCATGACCACGAGGAGAATGCGTTCAAGGAGTTCGCGCAAGCGCAGCCGGACAACGTCGTGTTGTTGATCGACACTTACGACACTGTGGCCGGCGCTGCAAGGGCCGCTGCTCTAGCCGACACCGGCGTCCAGGTCAAAGCGGTGCGGATAGACAGCGGCGACCTGGCTGCCTTGGCGCACGAGGTGCGGCAGCTGCTAGACCACGCCGGTCACCCGGAGATCCGGATATTCGTCAGTGGCGACTTGGACGAGTACAAGCTGAATCAGATGATGCAGGCCGCAGCGCCGATTGACGGCTTCGGGATCGGCACCAAGCTGAATACTTCCGCCGACGCTCCGTTTCTGAACTGCGCCTATAAGCTCCAGGAGTATGCCGGGCGTCCCCGGCGTAAGCGTTCGCCGGGCAAGGAAAACTACCCGGGCCGGCGGCAAGTGTACCGACTCTACGACGATACAGGTCGGATTATCGAGGACTGGATCACCTGCGCCTGGGAGAGCCGGAGCGGCCGTCCGCTACTCGTGGCACGAATGCAAAACGGACATCGGTTGCCAGCTGACAGCTCGATGCAAACATTGCGCGAGCGCGCTCGCAGCGAGCTGGCCTCTCTGCCCGCTGGCGTGGCACGCATCGAGGGTGCCGAGCGCGTTCCAGTCCGCGTGTCTGCAGCGCTCGAGCAACTCGCGGTCGAGGTGGACCAGGCCGTGTCGTGATGCCGGTGCGAGCTCTCAGCGTTTGAGAGCACCCGGGTCGCCCCCATGTAGGCGCTCGCGAGCATGTGTGCTTAGGGCGGCCGTTTCAGCTATTACAGGGAGATATCGCGATGGGCAGAGCCAGATGAGCGAAGAGCAGGGCGTCGAAGCCGAGATCGTCACCGACGATCAAACCACCCACTACTCCGACGAGTCGGGAAGCTCGCGGCAGCAATTGGCCGTGCCCTCCGATCTGTTCCCCAGCAATCTGTACCTGCTGCCCCTCTCCGAACGACCGTTCTTTCCGGCCCAGGCGCTGCCGCTGCTACTGAACCAGGACCCGTGGCTGAAAACTGTGAAGCTGGCAGAGCGCACCGATCAGAAAGTCGTGGGCCTGCTCCTGGTACGCCCGGAGAACACCGAAGACCTGGCTCAGGAGGATTTTCACCAGGTCGGCACCTTGGTGCGCATGCACCGACTGAACATCGGCGACGGTCGAATCCAGTTCATCGCCGAAGGCTTGCGTCGATTCCGCGTGCGTCGATGGATCTCGACCCGACCGCCCTACCTCGCGCGAGTGGATTATCCCGAGTCCGAGGCCGGCGGAGAACCCGACGAGATCCGCGCCTATGCGATGGCGATCATCAATACGATCAAGGAGCTGTTGGCCATTAACCCGCTGTACTCGGAAGAGTTACGACAGTTCTTCAACCGCTTCCATCCGAACGATCCGTCGCCACTCACCGACTTTGCAGCAGCGCTCACCACGTCCAGCAAGGAACAACTACAGGCAGTTCTCGACGAGGTGGCCTTGTTGCCGCGCATGAAGCGGGCCATGGTGCTGGTGCGCAAGGAGGTGGAGGTGGCCCGGCTGCAGGGCCAGATCCACGAGCAGGTGGAACAGAAGATGTCGGAGCAGCAACGCAAGTTCTTCTTGCGCGAGCAGCTCAAGGTGATCCAGCAGGAGCTGGGAATTGCCAAGGACGACAAAACTGCCGACATCGAACGCTTTCGCAAGCGAGTGGAGAGCCTGAGCCTTTCGGAGCAGGCCAACAGGCGCATCGACGACGAGCTCACCAAGCTGTCGGTGCTGGAGACCGGCTCTGCCGAGTACGGGGTCACCCGCAGCTACTTGGACGTGATGACATCCCTGCCCTGGGGCATTCACTCCAAAGACCAGCTCGACCTGGAGCGCGCCCGCCGCATCCTTGATCGCGATCACGAGGGGTTGGCGGACGTCAAGGACCGAATGATCGAGTTCCTGGCCGTAGGTGCCCTGAAAGGCGAGGTCGGAGGTTCCATTTTGTTGCTGGTGGGGCCGCCGGGGGTCGGCAAGACCTCTATCGGACGTTCCATCGCCGATGCGCTCAAGCGGCGCTTCTATCGGTTCAGCGTCGGCGGCATGCGCGACGAAGCGGAGATCAAGGGCCACCGCCGAACCTACATCGGCGCCATGCCCGGCAAGTTCATTCAGGCCATGCAGGAGGTCAAAGTCGCCAATCCGGTGCTAATGATCGACGAGATCGACAAGGTAGGCGCCTCCTACCATGGCGACCCGGCGTCGGCACTGCTCGAGGTTCTGGACCCGGAGCAGAATCGGGACTTCCTGGACCATTACCTGGACGTGCGCTTCGACCTGTCGGCGGCGCTGTTCATCTGCACCGCAAACCAGCTGGATACGATCCCCCGGGCACTACTGGATCGCATGGAGATCATTCGTCTGGCCGGATATATCACCGCCGAGAAGATGGACATCGCGCGCAAGCACCTGTGGCCCAAGCTGTTGCAGCGATCCGGGATCAAGCGCAACCAGCTCCAGATCAGTCGCGCCGCGCTGCGTGAAATAATCGAAGGCTACGCCCGCGAAGCCGGCGTCCGAAGCCTGGAAAAGCTCCTCGGGCGAATCGTGCGCAAGGCTGCCGTGGAGATCGTGCGCGGTCGTAAAGACACCATCAGGGTAGGCAAAGAGCACCTGGATCGCTATCTCGGCAAGGCCGTCTTTAGGCAGGACCTGCTGGTCAAGGGTGTTGGGATTGCCACTGGCCTCGCCTGGACCTCGATGGGGGGGGCCACTCTAAGCGTCGAGGCCGACGTGGTACACCGTTCCGGGCGGGGCTTCAAGCTAACCGGACAACTGGGCGGTGTGATGCAAGAGTCAGCCAACATAGCCTACGACTATATGGCGGCGCACTTGGGCGAGCTCGGAGGCAAACCAGGCTTCTTCGACGACGCCTATGTGCACCTGCATGTTCCGGAAGGTGCGACGCCCAAAGACGGTCCCAGCGCGGGGATCACCATGGCAACTGCGCTGCTTTCCCTGGCACGCAAAGAGACACCCACGAACGGCGCCGCCATGACTGGCGAGCTCACCCTGACCGGCGTGGTCTTGCCCGTTGGTGGCATCCGCGAGAAGGTCATCGCCGCCCGCCGCAGCGGCATCGACAAGCTGGTGCTGCCGGAAGCTAATCGAAGCGACTTCGAGGAACTGCCCGATCACATCAAAGAAGGGCTGCAGGTGCAGTACGCGCGCCGCTTTCGAGACGTCGCCAAGCACGCGTTTTCGGCGAGGAATGGTCGCTGATGCGGATGGTGTTTGGTGTCGGGGCTCGGCAGCTCGCTCTCTTGTTGGCGTTGTCGTGGGCAGCGTGGGCGACGCTCGCGGAAGCCGCCTGCGAGGATCCGCCCACAGCGCGGGTCAATTGGCTCGGCTGCGACAAGAGCGGAGCCGACCTTGCGGGCGTCAACCTGCGCGGGAGCGTGCTGACCCGCATCGATCTGAGCGCAGCCAACTTGAGCGGCGCCCAGTTGAGCGGTGCCTACGCCGGGCGCGCCAATCTGTTGGGCGCCCAGGCCTCCGGCGCCAAGCTGAGGGGGGCCTATCTGGTGGCCTCCGATCTCAGCAACGTCGATCTGAGCGGCGCTGCCATGGACGGCGCCCGCTTGGAGCGGGCGAGCCTAGCGGGAGCGAATCTTGCGGGGGCACGGCTGACCGGTGCCCAGGGTTACGGCATGGTGGCTACGGAGGCATTATTCGCCGATGCCGACCTTAGCGGTGCCAACCTGGAACAAGCGCGGTTGCTGGACGCCGACTTCACCGGCGCCTCCCTCGCCGGCGCAGTCCTCAATCGCGCCAACTTGGAGGGAGCGATCCTGGTGGGAGCCAATCTAGAGCAAGCTGTGCTGAGCGAGGCGTCACTGGTGGACGCCGATTTCACCGGCGCCGATCTAACCGGTGCCGACCTGAGCGGTGCCGATATCGTGGGCGCTGACTTCACCGATGCCAAGCTCGGCAACGCCAGCTGGCCCGACCGCAAGCGGTGTCGACCGGGATCGATTGGCGAATGTCGATAGCCGGTCGCTATCGCGTCAAGAAGCGGCAGGAGCAGCTACAGTACCTGGAAGCCGAGTGATCAACGCCAGCGGCCAGCTCGCCAACCGCCCTCGGCAGGCCGCTAGCCTGATCCGATCAGCCGCTGAAAGTGTCCCCGTCCGGCGCAAGCCCGAACGGCCGCACGGTGTGACAGTGATTGAGGGGGCCGTGTCCCGAGCCCAATCCAGGCGCAGTACGCAGGGCCTCGGCCAGATAGCGACGAGCACGCCTGACGGCATGGGCCAGCGGGAGCCCTTGCGCCAAGCCGGTGGCGATGGCAGAGGCTAGCGTGCAACCCGTTCCGTGAGTACTGCGGGTCGGGATTCGGTCACTTTCCAGCACTTCGTCGCCTTCCACCGTGGACAGTACGTCCACCACGGTATCGCTCAGGTGGCGGCCACCTTTGAGCAGCACGGAATCAGGCCCGGAATGGCGTAGGCCTCGGGCAGCGTCAACCTGCTCCTCGACACTGACGATTCGCATGCCGGTCAGAGCCTCCGCCTCCGGCAGGTTGGGAGTAAGCACAGTGGTCAATGGCAGGATCCGCTGGCGTATGCATTCGACCGCATCTGGCTCCAACAAGCGGTCACCGCTTTTGGCAACCATCACCGGGTCGGCCACCACCGGGATGTCTTCGGCCCTCGCCTCCAGGGCGTCGGCCACGACTTCGATGGTGGCGACGTCGTGCAGCATGCCGAGCTTGATGCAATCGGCGCCGATATCATCCAGCACCACGGCAATCTGCTGCAGTATGAAGTTCGGCGCGACCGGAACAACTCCGAACACGCCACAGGTGTTCTGGGCGGTGAGGGCGGTTACGGCTGTCGCCGCAAATCCGCCCAGAGCAGTAACTGTCTTCAGGTCGGCTTGCAGGCCTGCGCCCCCGCCAGAATCGGAACCGGCGATGACGAGCACCCGACCTCTCAACAGCAGAGCTCCATCTCGCCGGTCACCTTGATACGACTCACGCCGTCTCGGCACGCGCAGCCTCATGGGCAGTGGCGACTTCGAGCCCGTCCAGATACTTTTCGGCATCCAGCGCCGCCATGCAGCCGGTCCCTGCGGAAGTCACGGCCTGTCGATAGACGTGGTCCGTGACATCACCGGCGGCGAACACGCCGGGTACGCTGGTGGCGGTTGCCATCCCCTCTAGCCCACCCCGAACTAGGATGTAGCCCTCTTGCATGTCGAGCTGGTGTTCGAAGATCTTGGTGTTGGGCTCATGCCCGATGGCGATGAATACGCCGGTCACGTCGAGCGCCTTGGTCTCACCGGTCTCCACGTGACGCAGACGCACGCCGGTCACACCGGTCTCGTCGCCCACCACCTCGTCCAGCACCTGGCTGCGCTCAATGGAGATGTTGCCCTTGTGCTCTTTTTCGAACAGCTTGTCCTGCATGATCTTCTCGGCACGGAAAGCGTCACGGCGATGCACCAGCGTCACCTGCTCAGCGATGTTCGCCAAATACAACGCTTCCTCCACCGCGGTGTTGCCCCCACCAATCACCGCCACTCGCTGACCGCGATAGAAGAAGCCATCACAAGTGGCGCACGCCGATACACCTTTACCCTTGAATGCCTCCTCGCTAGGAAGGCCCAGGTAGCGAGCGCTGGCGCCAGTCGCGATGATCAGTGCATCGCAGGTGTACTCACCGCTATCCCCGATCAACCGAAATGGTCTCTGCGACAGCTCCACGGTGTGCACATGGTCGAAGATGATCTGGGTATCGAAGCGCTCCGCGTGCTTGCGCATACGCTCCATGAGATCCGGCCCGAGTAGCCCCTCGACGTCACCGGGCCAGTTGTCCACCTCGGTGGTGGTGGTCAGCTGCCCCCCCATCTGGATGCCAGTGATAAGCACCGGCTGCAGGTTCGCGCGCGCAGCATAGACGGCGGCGGTGTAGCCCGCGGGTCCAGATCCGAGGATCATCAAACGTACATGTTTGGGTGTGGTCATAGGTCACTCGTCGTCAACTAGGCTGCCGACCGCTCAGGCGCGGCCGGCAGCGATGCCCCGGACTATAACTGATCGGCCTGCTGCGCCGAAGCGCCCGGCAAACTCAGAGTGCCTCGGCGTGAGCCTTCAGGTAGTCGGCGACGCCCTCGGCGGTCGGCTTCATGGCCACCTGACCGGGACGCCATCCCGCTGGACATACCTCACCGTGCTCCTCGGTGAACTGCAGCGCATCGATGACGCGGAGCATCTCATCGACCTCGCGCCCCAGCGGCAGATTGTTGACCACCTGATGCTGCACCACTCCTTCCCTGTCGATGAGGAAAGAGGCGCGCAGCGCGACTCCATCGGGGTGCTCGACGCCGTAGGACCGGGCGATTTCGTGGCGCACATCGGCCACCATGGGGAACTGGACCGGACCCACTCCACCCCGTTCCACCGGCGTGCTGCGCCACGCGAAGTGGGTGTATTGGGAATCGATGGAAACGCCCACTACCTCGACCCCACGGTCTCGGAACTGCTGCACTCGGCGATCGTGAGCGATGATCTCCGACGGGCAGACGAAGGTGAAATCCAACGGCCAGAAGAACATCACCACATATTTGCCGCGCAAGTCGGACAGACGAAATTGCTCGGTGATCGAGCCATCAGCCAGCACGGCTGGTGCGACGAAATCAGGTGCTTGGCGTGCTACGAGTACGCTCAACTAGAACCTCCTAAGAGTTCATTGATGTCGGTAACTTTCGTAGCACGAGGATACGGTCGGACGCGTCATGCATCAAATCGATGTTAGCGAAGCTTTCGATAGGTATTCCCGATGAGCCTACGGTTCTAGCGCGATCGCCAGACCCGACGCCGTGGACCCACCGCGGGCACGCCAGCGACCATAGTGTTCCAGGATACGGGCGTGGTCGAAGACCAGCGGCGAGGGGAGCGCTTCCGGCGGAAACGGCTCGGCCGCGGCCGCGTCGTCCCCCCCGGAAGGCTCGCCTTGGGCACGCCCCACGTAGACCACCGTGCAGGTGTGGAAGCGAGGGTCACGTCCGGGCTCGGAGTAAACGCCCAGTAACGCTTCGAGCGTCACGAGAAGTCCCGTTTCTTCCTCAGCCTCGCGCCGAGCAGCGGCCTCGGCGGACTCTCCCACGTCTACGAAGCCGCCCGGCAGCGCCCACCCCAGGGGCTCATTGCGCCGCCGAACCAGCACGATGGGGCGCGAGGGCTGATCCACCAACTCGATGATGACGTCCACGGTGAGGAGAGGGGTCTCGGGCAGGGTCACGAGCTATCGCCTTTTCCGGTGAAACGGATGATACGTCGGCGGTCACGCTTGTTGGGGCGACCTGCGGTCGGCGTCGGCGAAGCAGCCCGCAGCAGGCGGCGTTCTTCCTGCAGCGCCGCTCGCCGCTGCACACTCTCGGGCGTTTCCTCGAACAGCCCGGCTGCAACCGCTGGCGGCCCGCGACGCTCCGAGAGCCCCCGCACGACAACATCCAGCGTGAGCTGGCCCTTGCGCACGCGGATTCGGTCGCCCGGCTGCAAGGCCCTCGCGGGCTTAACTCTGAGATCGTTGACCTGTACCTTGCCGCCATTGATCGCTTGGGCGGCAAGGGTGCGGGTCTTGAACAAGCGTGCCGCCCACAGCCATTTGTCGAGGCGGACACGTGGTGGCTGAGGCAGTGCGGTCATCTCTCCTGTGGCGCGGAGATCGTCGCTAGTCGGCGCGCTCGTCGGGCTCCAGCGTGATGGTTAGATCCAACACCTCGTAGTCTCCCTCACGATCGAGCTGCACCTTTATCTTTTCCTGATCGATGGTGACGTACTTGCGCACCACCTCGATCAACTCACGCTTGAGCCGAGGCAGGAAGTCCGGCGCCTGCCGGCGCGGTCCCTCGCGCACGATAATCATCTGCAAGCGCTCTTTGGCCTGCTGAGCGGTGTTGTCCTGCTTGCGTCGCGAGGCGCGGAAGTAGTCCAGGAAGCCCATGGCTCAACCCCCGAACCAACGATGCAACAGCCCCTTCTTGGGCGGCGTGAGGAAGCGGTGCTCCCGCTCCTCACCCAGGAAGCGGGCAACCAAATCAGTGTACGCCTGGCCGGCGTCACTCTTCTCGTCCAGCACCACCGGGGTGCCGGAATTGGAGGCCTGCAACACTGACTGGGATTCCGGTATCACGCCGAGCAGCGGAACTCCGAGTATCTCGAGGATGTCGTCCATCGCCAGCATTTCGCCCTGGTTTACGCGATTGGGGGCGTAGCGGGTGATGATCAGGTGTTCCTTGACCGGCTCTTCCACATCTTCGGCCCGCTTTGAGCGACTGGCCAGAATACCCAGGATGCGATCGGAATCGCGTACCGAGGACACCTCCGGGTTGGTGACGACCAGCGCCTCGTCGGCGAAGTACATCGCCATGAGCGCGCCGTGCTCGATGCCGGCCGGGGAATCGCAGACGATGAAATCAAAGGCCTTGGATAGCTCGGCCAGCACTTTGCCCACACCTTCCTTGGTGAGCGCTTCCTTGTCCCGGGTCTGAGAGGCCGGCAGCACGTAGAGGTTATCCACGCGCTTGTCCTTGATCAGGGCTTGATTGAGGTTGGCCTCGCCATTGATGACATTGACGAAGTCGTACACCACGCGGCGCTCGCAACCCATGATCAGGTCCAGGTTGCGTAGCCCCACGTCGAAGTCCACGGCAGCTGTCTTGTGACCTTTTTGTGCTAGCCCCATAGCGAAGCTCGCGGTGGTCGTGGTCTTGCCGACTCCCCCCTTGCCCGAGGTAACGACGACGATCTTGGCCAAAGCCCAACCCCCAATGGCCCGTGGGCCCGCTGCCGCTAGATGGTTTCGATGACCAAGCGATCGTTGGCCAGATAGATGTGTACCGCTTTGCCCCTCACGCCGGGATCGATCTCTTCGAACACCCGGTAGCGCCCAGCGATGGAAATCAGCTCGGCCTCCAGGCTCTGGCAGATGATTCGCGCCTCGCCGTCACCGGAAGCACCCGCCAACGCGCGTCCGCGCAACGCCCCCAGCACCTGGATATTCCCATCGGCCAGAATTTCGGCCCCAGCGCTGATGGTCTTCAAGGCGATCAGGTCCGAGCCTTCGGCGTAGATCTGCTGCCCCGAGCGCACCGGCTGCTGGATCACCAGGGTCCGCTGCCGCGGGCTGCCTGCTTGTGTCTGCTCCTCCGGCATCCGTTCGGCGGCGCGCTCGGCGCGTGCAATGCCGGCCGCTGCTGGGGGCTCCGGTGCCGGCTCGGTAGCAGGATCGCGCTGCACCGCTCGTACCGCGCTGGCGTTCAACTCGGCGAAGCCTCCCTCCACGGCGATCGCCCGCAATGCGGGATTCCCGTTGCGTACTCCCACCGGCACCATGCCGCTGGCGCGAATGGCGGCATGCAGATCGCTGAAATCGTTTGCCGTGACAACGGCGTCCTTCAGCAGGTCCAAGTCCACCACCACCGGCATGTTGCGAAAAAAGCTGGGCGCCTGAGCCACCTTGCGTTGCATGGCCTCGCCCACTACCTCGGCATCGAGCAGCCGCAAACGCATCACACTGAGCGTGAACAAGCTGCCTTTCAGGTCGAAGGGCGCGACTGCGGAGATCTGGGAACTGGGACTGGGCATCTATAGGTCGGGGATCTGTGGCAATGCGACCCGCGACGGCGCAGGTCAAGGCGCGGGGAATCTAACCAGTTTTCCCAAGCACTAGCAAGCGTGAAGCGCCCTCGGCGGCGCCGAAGCTACTCCTTCATTTGGCCATCGACACCCAACCAGGCATCGCGTCGGGCGGCCACGAGCGTACTCGGATCAGGTGCAATCTCAAAATAGACGGTATCCTCCGGAGGCATCTGCGCCACCACCGTGAACGAGCTCAGCTGGTCACGACGAAACGCATGCAAACTGACCGGCTTTCCCACCGCTAACACTACTGTGCGCTCGTGCAAATCGGCTCCCGTCACGCGTAAGCCATCCACTGCAACGACCACATCGCCGACGCTGAGTCCCGCTTGATGGGCTGCGCCGCCCTCGAATACATTCACGATCTCGGCACCCTGTGGCACGGCTCGGCTGCGTACACCCAAAACTGGGCGCGCCGGGCGACCCTCGCCTGGGGTTCCACCCTTGTCTTCGGGGCCGCTGGCGGCGCGGCGCCGTAGGCAGATACCAAAATCTGCCAGCCGCTCCGCCAACGCCAGGTCGCCGACGCCGTGAACCGCCTGGCGGAAGAAATCCGTCATGTCGCGACCGCTCACCTCCGCCACCAGTCGCTCCATGCCATCCTCCGGCAAGCCGACACCGGTGCGGCCGTAACGCGCCCACAGCGCCCGCATCACGTGATCCAAGCTGCAACGACCGTCACTAGCAAACCGCAGCTCCAGGTCCAAGGCCAGCGCGATGAGAGCGCCTTTGGCGTAGTAGCTGACGATGGCGTTGGGGGCGTTCTCGTCCTGGCGGTAGAACTTGGTCCAGGCGTCGAAGCTAGAATCCGCGACAGACTGCTTCAGCCTACCTGCCCCTCGGCGCACTCGGGTCGCGGTCTGCCCCAGCAGTTGCAGGTAGGAGGTGCGGTCGATGAGGCCGCTACGACGCAGCGCCAAATCGTCGTAGTACGATGTGATCCCCTCGAATACCCACAGCAGTCGTGTGTAGGTCTCGGCCTCGAGCCGATAGGGGGCGAACGCGGCCGGCTTGATCCGCTTCACATTCCAGGCGTGGAAATACTCATGGCTGCAAAGACCGAGGAACCCCCGGTAACCCTCGCTGACGCCGCTGTCGTCGGGCTTCGGCAAGTCATCCCGGCTGCAGATCAAGCTGCTGCTATCCCGATGCTCCAGCCCCCCGTAGCCCTCCCCGACCACCAGTGTCAGGAACAGGTAGCGGTCCATGGGGACGGCGTCCTCAAACAAGGCAATGTGCTCACCGCAGACCTTGGCGAGATCTCTACCGAGACGAGGCAGATCGGCACGCTGACGCCCGCTGAGCACCATTCGATGAGGCACCCCACCGGCTTCGAAACCCACAATCTCGAACGCCCCCATCTCGACCGGATGGTCGATGAGGGTGTCGTAGCAATCGGCGCGATAGGTGCCGAATCCTGAAGGTGGCGCGTCGCTCGGCAGCGTGGTGGCAACCCGCCAATCCTTCGCGAGGCTCGGGTTCGGCGCCTCGATCTCCACCATGCAGGAGGTGGATTCCTTACCCCGCGGCAGCACGAAGACGCTGGTGCCGTTGAAAAAGCCCCGGTCGCGGTCGAGGTAGGCGGCCCGCACCGAGAGATCGAAGGCGTAGACCTCGTAGCGGAATGTCAGCGGGCCTCCGGTAGGGTCGCAGCGCCAGCTACTCTTGTCGGCACGGTACACCGCGACCTCACGCCCGTTGGAGCTTGCCCAAGCCCGAACCACATTGCGGGCAAAATCCCGGATCATGTAGCTACCTGGTATCCAGGCGGGCATGAAAAAGACCTGGCCGTCGGAATCTGGTGTGGGCACGGTGCACTGCACGGTAAAGATATGCCCAGCGGGGTCGCTGGGCACGATCCGGTAGTGGATCGAGTCGGAACTCATCGGGCGCTCCGGTTCACGAGCGAAGCCGGAACTATAGCAGTGAAGGCTCGCCTGGAATGACGGATGCACGCTGCAGTGGGTGCGCCGACGGCGCCGCATTCGGTGCGTGGGCACCCGCTGCCGAACCACGCGTCCCCCTAGATCAAGTAGTCCTCGGGATCCGCGTCAGGAGGCACTGCATCTTCCGCCACCGCCCACCCGGCAACTGAGACGCCTGCCAGATGCACGCTGGCGGGATCTCCGGTCAGCAACGGATGCCATCCCGGCAGCGGCTTTCCTTCCGCCAAGCGGCGGTAGGCGCAGGTTTCGGGCAACCAGGCAAAGCTTTCGGCGGGGGCCTCGCGCAACGAGATGCAGTCGGGGACATGGCGCTGGCGGTTGGGGTAAGCCCGGCAGTGACAGGTTCCGAGATCGAGCAGACGACAGGCGATTCGGGTGTAGTGCAGGCTGCCGTCGGCTTCGTTTTCGAGCTTGTGCAGGCAGCAGCGGCCGCAGCCGTCGCACAAGGCTTCCCACTCGGCATCATTCAGCTCAGATAGACACTTGCGCTCCCAGAAACGGTCCCTGGAGGCGCGCCGGTGCCGCACCGAAGCAGGCGAGGCGTCAGTAGTGGATGCTGATGTACTCACGCAGCGACTCCACCTCAAACTCCGCTTCCTGCAACTTGGCATTGACCAGGTCACCGATGGATACGATACCCAACACGCGACCCTGCTCCAGCACCGGAATGTGCCGGCAACGCTTGCGGGTGATCAAGGCCAGTGTGTCATCTAGCGGCATCTCGGGTTCCGCGACCACCAGATTCGTGGTCATCACGTCGCGCACTACCAGATCCGAGATGTCGGGACCCTGTTTGGCGAGCAGGTTGAGCACGTCGCGCTCGGTAAAGATGCCCACCGGCGCATTGTCCGCGTTCGTCACCAGCACGGACCCGACGCGATGCTCGCTCATGAGGCGAACTGCGTCCGCGACCCGAGAGTCCGGGTCCACCGTAAGGGTCTCGCCACCCTTCGCCTGCAGAACCTCTTTGAGCTTCATGGCCGCTCCTCCATTTGGTTTCGAGATCAGGCCTTCATCATTTCGCGCATTTGCGACGCTACGCTGCGGCCCAGTGCCGCCAGGTGATAGCCTCCCTCCAGGGTGGCCACCAGGCGGCCATCACACAGCCGATCAGCCAGCTCAACCAAGCGCTGGCCAAGCCAGCCGTAGTCGTCGTCCGTCCATTCCAGCCCCGCCAACGGATCCAGGCAGTGGGCATCGAAACCCGCGGAAACCAGAATCAGCTCCGGGCGGAAGCGTTCGATGGCGGGAAACACCTTGGCCGAGTAGGCCTCACGCATTTCTGCCGATCCAGCACCCGGCCGCAGCGGCAGGTTGAGCACGTTGTCACTGCCCCCGCGCTCCTGGCTGTCACCGGTACCGGGGTAGAGTGGCCACTGGTGGCTCGAGACGTACATGAAGTTGGGGCGGTCCCAGCAGAAGTCCTGAGTCCCATTGCCGTGGTGGACATCAAAGTCGACGATCACCACCCGCTCCAAACCATGGCGGCTGCGAGCATGGGCTGCCGCCACCGCGACATTGTTGAAGAGGCAGAATCCCATGGACCGTGCCGGCGTCGCGTGATGCCCCGGTGGTCGTACCGCACAGAATGCGTTGCGGACCTCACCCGCCACCACCGCATCCACGGCCTGGCAGACCGCGCCCGCCGCCCGCAAGGCCGCCTGCCCCGAATCCGGTGACACCACGGTATCCGCGTCCAGCAAGCGGTTGCCGCGGGATGGGATCGACTCCAGCAATCGCGCCACGTGGCGCGCATTGTGAACGGCTTCGAGTTGCTCGCTGTGGGCTGCTCCGGGCTGACGCCGATCCAGAGGTGCAAACTCGGGCCCTTCGAGCGCCGAGAGCACGGCGGCCAACCGTTCGCCGCACTCGGGATGTCCATAGCCCGTGTCATGGGCTTGGAACACAGCGTCGGTATAGAGTCGACTGGTCACGAGCCATCTCCAGGTGGCGCGCATTCCCGCAGCACTCGCAGCACGTCACGACGAGTCACCACCCCCACCAGACGTCCTTCCTCAACCACCGGGAAACCGGTGTTACCCAGATCCAGCATGCGTTGCAGCACCCGCGTCAAGGGGGTATCCGGGGTCATCGTAATGGGGGCTTTACGCATGTGCTCGACCACGGGGGACGCCATGATGCGATGATAGGGAGGTACCAGAGCGTCCGGGGTGATGCGAAAAGCGCGCAGCACGTCGAAGCCCGTGACCAAGCCCAACAGGCGCCCGTCACCATCCACCACCGGGCAGCCATTGATGCCGTGCTCATCGAGCAGTGCGTCTACTTCCGCCAGCGTCGTATGGTCGCGCACGCTGACCGGCGGCGAGCTCATGGCATCAGCTACCTTCTTCCCGACGAACTCGAACATCGCACCTGGTCCCAGCAACGGGTGACTGATACTGCAAGCATGGATAGCGCGGCGGCCCCGCGCAAGGTCAGACCCGCGAGGCTATCCGGCCTGAGCCATTAGCAGACCGTTCAGTCGCCGCACAAAACCGGCCGGATCCTCGAGCTGTCCGCCTTCTGCCAACATGGACTGCTCCAGCAGGAGCAAGGCGAGCTCGGCGAAGCGACTCTCTTCCTGCTCTTGATCCAGACGCTTGACCAGAGCGTGATCAGGGTTGAGCTCCAGAATCGGCAGGCTACCCGGCACGGGCTGCCCAGCCTGCCTTAGCAGGCGCTCCAGATGCTGGCTCATGCCGCTCTCGTCGGCCACGACGCAGGCGGGTGATTCGGTAAGCCGCTGCGACAAACGCACCTCCTTGACCCGGCCTTCCAGCGCCTTCTTGGTCCGTTCCACCAGCCCACCAAGCCGCTCCTCGGCCTCGCCCTGGGCGGCCTTGTCAGCTTCGCTATCACCGAGATCCAGGTCACCTTTTGCCACTGACTGGAAGCGCTTGCCCTCGAACTGGTCCAGATGCGCCATCAGCCATTCGTCTACGCGCTCGTGCAGCAACAGCACTTCGATACCTTTCTTGCGAAAAATCTCCAGATGCGGGCTATGGCGAGCGGCGGCATGGGTCTCGGCGATGAGATAGTAGATCCTGCCCTGCTCAGCCGGCATGCGACCCAGGTAATCGGCCAGTGACACGGTGGGCGTTTCTTCTTCGGCCTGGGTGGAGCTGAAACGGAGCAGCTTGGCAATGGCCTCCCGGTTGGCCGTGTCCTCGCCGGGACCTTCTTTGAGAACGGTGCCGAACTCGTTCCAGAAAGTGGCGTATTTCTCCTGATCATCTTTGGCCAACTGCTCCAACAGGCCGAGCACCCGCTTGGTCGAACCGGAGCGGATGCTGTCGATGACTTTGCTCGACTGCAGCATCTCCCTCGACACATTGAGCGGCAGGTCACTAGAGTCGATGACGCCGCGAACGAAGCGCAGGTAGCGCGGCACCAGCTGCTGCGAGTCCTCCAGCACGAATACCCGCTGCACATAGAGCTTGATGCCGTGGCGCTGCTCACGGTCCCAGAGATCGAACGGCGCGCGACTTGGCACGTACAACAACGAAGTGTACTCGAGCTTGCCCTCCACGCGGTGATGTGCCCAGGCCAGGGGATCCTCGAAATCGTGTGCTACATGCTTGTAGAACTCCGTGTACTCGTCGTCCGTGATCTCGCCCTTGGGCCGAGTCCAGAGCGCCGAGGCTCGATTCACGGTTTCCCACTCGATCGTCTCCGGGATTGGGGATTCGCCCTCGGCTTCGGGCTTGGCCAGCTTCGGCATCTGCACGGGCAGGTTGATGTGGTCCGAGTAGCGCGTGATGATGGAGCGTAGCTGCCATTCTTCCAGCAGATCGTCTTCGCCCTCGCGCAGGTGCAGAGTAACGGTGGTGCCGCGCTCCGGCCGTTCGATGGTCTCCAAGGTGTAACTGCCCTGGCCGTCGGATTCCCAACGCACGCCGTGCTCGGGCGCCAGACCGGCGCGGCGTGTCTCCATGGTCACCCGGTCCGAAACGACGAAGCTCGAATAGAAGCCCACACCGAACTGGCCAATCAGGTTGGCGTCGGCGGCTTGGTCTCCGGTCAACGCCTGCAGGAACTGCTGGGTCCCCGAACGCGCGATAGTGCCGATGTTGTCCGCGACCTCACCGCGGTCCATGCCGATACCATTGTCAGCGACCGTTATGGTGCGCGCCACCTTGTCGAAGCTGACCCGGATCCGGAGCTCCGGCTGACCCTCGTAAAGCGCATCGTCACGCAGCGCCTCGAAACGAAGCTTGTCACTGGCATCCGAGGCGTTGGAGATGAGCTCGCGTAAGAAGATCTCCTTGTTCGAGTAGAGCGAGTGAATCATCAGGTTCAGCAGCTGCTTTACCTCGGCCTGAAATCCCAAGGTTTCCTTGTGGCTCTCGACGGTCATGAGCGAGCACGCCCTCCCAGCGGATTGTGTCTTCGGTGCCGGCGCAGATGGGGGCACGGTCGCCGGCTTTCAAGTCGGCGCGGTTGCGCTTTGTCCGGTGCGACCCTAGCATCGCAACATCAAACGTGGTGGCGGAGTCGCCAATGGCTGACCGATCGGCCAGCGCCCTGAAGGTGCGGGAAATCCGATTTTGCCCGCTACACCCCGATCCGGATCAGGCAGAGAGTGCGTTGCAGCTGTTGACCGGGCTGAAAACCGTGATGGGGTTGGTCAAGGAGTCACCGACCTCCTTGGTAGTCACCTACGACCTTGCCGAGATGACCCTGGCGGAAATCGAGGACGCCCTTGTCGAGCTCGGCTTTCACCTGGACGGCAGTCTAATGTGCCGGCTGAGGCGCGCCCTATGCCGGTTCACCGAGGAGAACGAGCGCGCTAACCTGGCAGCGCATCCGGTGCGCAGACTACCCAGCGACGCCCGCGAGGCTTTCGTGCGGCAATACCTGCGGCATCGCCACGGCTGCCGTGACGACCGACCCCAGCACTGGCGGGAGTATCTGTAGTTCATGGACGACGCCGAGCTCTTACGCTACAGCCGGCAGATACTGCTTCCAGAGTTCGGCATCGAGGGGCAGGAGCGGCTGCGGGCCGCCCGCGTGCTGGTGGTCGGGCTGGGAGGATTGGGCTCGCCGGCCGCCATGTATCTGGGTGCGGCGGGTGTCGGCCATTTGGTGCTCAACGACTACGACTCGGTCGAACTGAGCAATCTTCAGCGGCAGATCGCCCACGGTCTGTCAGACCTCGGGCGGGCCAAAGCGATGTCGGCTCGGGACAGCGTGAAGTCCCTGAACCCACTGGTCGAAGTGACGCCCCTCACCCAACGGTTGGAAGGCCAGCTTCTGGCGCGACAGGTGCAGGCGGCAGACGTCGTGGTGGACGCCACCGACAGCTTCGAGGCTCGATTCCATCTCAACGAGGCTTGTGTGGCTTTCGGAAGGCCACTGGTATCGGGAGCGGCGATCCGGCTCGAAGGACAGGTCGGCGTGTTCAATCTGCGCCCCGGCCGGAGTCCATGCTACCGCTGCCTCTACCTGGATCAGGGGGAGCTCGATGAGAGCTGTACCCAGACCGGAATTCTGGCGCCGATCGTTGGCATCATCGGCTGCCTGCAGGCCTTGGAAGCGATCAAGATCATCACCGGGGTGGCACCCCCGCTCGACGGGCAGCTGCTGCTTTTCGACGCTCGAACCATGGACTTCCAGATCATGCAGCTAAGTCGGGCACCGGACTGCCCGGTTTGCGCACGTACTCCCGCTGCGGTGTGAAGCGTTCCCGAGACGCCGCTTGCACGGATTGGTCAACGTTTCCTTGCTCCGGCGTCGATGGTCGTCACCGGGAGCAGCTCGGCAAAGTCGGTGATGCCGGGAAACTCGGCCTCTCGACTCGGCGCTTGGGTGGAGTCCGGACGCCGCGCCAAGACGAACTGACTGATGCCGAAAGCGCGGGCGGAGCGCAGCACGTCCGCGTTGTCATCCACCAGCACGGTGGCCGACGGCTCGAAGTCTTCCAGCGTCTTGAGCCGCCCCCAGAATTGCGGCGACTCCTTGGGCAACCCCAGGTCGTGGGCACAGACCACTCGATCGAAGTGACCAGCGAGCTGGGTGCGCTCGAGCTTCAAGGCCAGGCTGGCCGCATGAGCATTGGTGACCAGCACAGTGCGCTTGCCCGCCCGTCGAACCGCCGCCAGGACCCGCGGCACGTTGGGATGAACCTGGATGAGATGTTGGACTTCACACTTTAGCGCAACCAGATCGAGCTCCAGCTCGCGTCCCCAGTGATCGAGGCAGTACCAGGCGAGAGTCCCGCGATGGGCTTCGATGTGATCGCTGACACGCGCCGCCGCGCTGCCGAGGTCCAGATCATGGATCTGCGCCAGGCGCTTTGGCAGGTGCTCGAACCAGAAATGGTTGTCGAAATGGAGATCCAGCAGGGTGCCGTCCATGTCGAACAGCGCACTACCAACGCTACGCCAGCGCACCGGATGGGCGGGCCGCTGAATGGGTGCTTCGCTGCTAGCCGCGGTATGGCTCGACATCATGGTCGCGTCCTCGGGCTGATGGCAGTGCTCGCCAGTTCCGCGGGCGCAGATCGTCTACCATCCACAGAGGGCGCGCAAGCTCAGCCTCAGCTCGACGGCTGGAGTGGCATCAGCCAAGGTGACGGGCTGCAGCATGCAGTTGCAGAGCATCTGGGCACGTCCGAAGTCTGCGTGAACGCGGAAAAGGACGACCGCAGCTGCTGATTGCGCCTGCTTTCGCTTGTAAACTTCTGCGTCGCTTCGAGTCCGGTCGCCTCGCGGCGGCTATCGTGGTGGCAACAGGTTTGCGGCTGCCGGCAACTCGGGGCGACGAGTATCTGGTCGCCGCCTCAGCCTGGCAAACCGCCAGCCCGGATGCTGGGGGATTTCGCAGCCAGCCTAGCGCCGCTCCGGGAGAAGTAGCGGTGGTTGATCCAGTGAATCATCGATCCCTACCGAGCGGGTGCTTGCCTTCAAATGCGAGCGCCCTGGAAGGAACGTTGCGGCCGAGCCACAGGCCGCCCTGGTGAGCTATACGGGCTGGTACGCCACCGAGTAAACATGCACACGAATTCGGATGGTGCTTGCATTAGGATCGCCCCGTGACGGCACAGTTGGCCGATTTGGTCGAACCGGTGCTGACCATTACCAGGGCAGCGGGCGAACGCATCCTGGCGCTCTACC
The DNA here is from genome assembly GCA_964563515.1 of uncultured Candidatus Competibacteraceae bacterium. Classification (GTDB taxonomy): domain Bacteria; phylum Pseudomonadota; class Gammaproteobacteria; order Competibacterales; family JAHEDQ01; genus CAZLYT01. Next base: position 23,984 of record CAZLYT010000577.1, read on the forward strand.
AAACCGACATCGAAGTCGAGCAGAAAGTCGACGCAACGCCAGTGACGGCAGCAGATCTGG
>CAZLYT010000578.1:0-1743 GCA_964563515.1 uncultured Candidatus Competibacteraceae bacterium
TACCCGAGGCCGCGCGAGTCTTCAACGGGCCTGGCGAGACCGCGTGGACGCGAATGTTCTTGGGACCGAGCTCGTTGGCGAGATAGCGCACGATGCACTCGAGCGCCGCCTTGGCGGGGCCCATGACGTTGTAGTGCTCCACCACCTTCTGGGCGCCGTGATAGCTCATGGTGAGAAGGCAGCCGCCGTTGGTCATCAGCGGCTCGGCGCGCCGGGCCATCTCGATGAAGGAGTAGCAGGAGATGGCCATCGCAGTGAGAAAGCCCTCCCGGGAGCAGTCGGTGAGACGGCCTTGCAGGTCCGCCTTGGGCGCGAATGCGATCGAATGAATCAGAAAATCCAGCTTGCCCCAACGTTGCTGAGCTTCGTCGAACAAGGCCTGCATTTGGGTCTGGTCGCCCACATCCAATAGGAGCGCAGGTGGGTCGCCCAGCTCGCCGAGCAGAGGTCGCACGTAAGATTCGGACTTGGCGTGGCCGTAGGTCAGGATCAGCTCGGCGCCGGCCGCGTGACAGGCGCGGGCACAGCCGAAGGCGATGCTCTCGGCATTGGCGACGCCGGCGATGATGCCCTTCTTGCCCTCCAACAGCGGGAAATTAATCATGGCCTTGGTTTCGTCTCCACAAGCTTCTAGGGCGCGGACCGCGCCCGCAGTGCCACCAAGGTGTGGCGGGCGACCATCAACTCCTCGTCGGTGGGTATGACCCAGGCCGACACGCCGCTTGCCTGCGTGCTGATGCGAGGACCACCTCCGGCATTGGCCTCTGCATCCAGCTCGATCCCGAGCCAGCTCAGCCGTCGGCACACCCGCGCACGGATCTCCGCCGAGCGTTCCCCGATGCCCGCGGTGAAGACCACGGCATTCAAGCCGCCTAGTGAGGAGCCGAGCGCCGCCACCTCTTTGGCCACCCGATAGACGAAGAACTCTACTGCGAGGCGTGCCCGTGGCTCCTCACTCGCGAGCAGCGTGCGCATGTCGTTGCTGATGCCGGAAATGCCGAGCAGACCCGAGCGCTTGTAGAGCAGATCCTGCATCTGGTCGGTGTCGAGGCCATCCTGCTTCATGACATGGAGCACGGCGCCGGCGTCCACTGCGCCGGGGCGAGTGCCCATGGGCAGGCCGTCCAGAGCCGTGAAGCTCATGGTCGAGTCGACGCTGCGGCCGCCGTCTAGGGCGCACAGGCTGGCGCCGCTGCCAAGATGCGCCACCACCACCTTGCCGGCCGCCACCTCGGGTGCCTGCTCGCGCAGTGCGCCGGCGATGTACTCGTAGGACAAGCCGTGAAAGCCGAAGCGGCGCACGCCGCACTCGTAGTACTCGTAGGGCAGCCCCAACAGGTCGGCCACTTCGGGATGACCGCGATGGAAGGCGGTATCGAAGCAGGCGACCTGGGGCGCCTCCGGGCTAGTTCTCAGCAGGGCGCGGATGCCCTGCAGGTTGAAAGGTTGGTGCAGGGGCGCCAGCGGGATCAGCGATTCCAGATACTCCATCACCGGCTCATCAACCACCACCGGCGCCGAGTAGCGCAACCCACCGTGGACCACCCGGTGGCCGGCGCTGGCGATGGCCTCGCCTTGAAACTGCGCCCGCAGCGTCGCGCCACAGAGCGCCATCGCCTCGGTTTGACTGCGGACCTCACCGGGCGGGTAGGCACGATCCACCAGGGTCTCGGCATTGGAGCCCTGGAGCCGGAACCGTGGCTCGGTTCCTATCCCCTCGAAGTTCCCCTTGGCGAGCAGGGC
>CAZLYT010000579.1:0-8131 GCA_964563515.1 uncultured Candidatus Competibacteraceae bacterium
ATCCACCTACCGATCCCGTTTCTGCTGGGTCATTCCGGCTGGGGCCGGTATCTCCATTTCCTGGCGGCCTGGGTGTGCGTGGCCAGCGGTACCCTGTACTTGGTCGCGGGCGTCCTGACGGGGCACTTCTATCGGAACCTCGTGCCATCATCTGCCGATCTCGCATGGGCAAATGTCGGCCGCGTGATGTTCGACCATCTGCGCCTGAAGCTGTCCCGTCATGCGGAGACGGCTTCGTACAACGTGCTGCAGCGTCTCGCGTATCTGACGGTTGTGTTCCTCCTGGGCCCGCTGGTGCTTCTGTCCGGACTCGCGTTCTCGCCCGCGCTGGCATCTGTCATGCCGGCACTCGTGACCATGTTCGGTGGCCAGCAGTCGGCGCGGACCATCCATTTTTTCGCCGGTGCGGCCATCGTGCTCTTCTTGATTGTCCACGTCGTCATGGTCGGGCTGACGGGCTTCAGAGTGCGGATGCGGGCGATGATCACGGGGCACCCTGGTGGGACTAAGGAGACGTCATGAGCAGGATCATTTCCAGGCGAAGGCTGATCGTGTCTGGCATCACCGCGGCGGCAGGCGCCACGGGGCTGGCCGGGGCGATTCGGGTGGCCGATCGGTACGGGCTCATCCCGCCCGACCATGGTGGGCTCTACGGTATTGGCGAAACGATGACTTACTCGTCCCAGCGCCTGCTGATGGGACGACAGTCGTTGGCTCGTGAGTTCACTCGAAGCGACATATCCGCGGTTGTACCCGTTAACGGGAGGCCACCTGAGCGCGACGCCTATCAGCGTCTACTGGCTGACGGATTTCGGGACTGGCGCCTGTCCGTGGACGGCCTGGTGGCTCGCCCGTCGGCCTTCTCCCTCGCAGACTTGAAGGGATATCCGTCGCACACGCAGATCACACATCAGGCATGTGAGGAAGGGTGGTCGTTCATTGCCGAATGGACTGGCGCCCGACTCTCATACGTGCTGGACCTCGTGGGCGTCAGTCCGCGTGCGCGGTACGTCGTCTTCTTCCCGTTCGACGACTGGTGGGACAGTGTCGACATGGCCGATGCGCTGCATCCACAAACATACCTCGCGTACGCGATGAACGGCCGCGACCTTCCCACCCCGCATGGCGCTCCGGTGCGGCTGCGCGTCGCGCGACAGCTCGGCTACAAGAACATCAAGTACCTGTCCCGAGTCACGGTGACCGACACGCTGGAACCCTTCGGCAGGGGACTGGGCGGGGCGAGTGCGGAGTCGGGCTATTCTTGGTGGGCTGGGATCTGAAGTAGAAGCGGCTACTGCCCAACACCGCTTGCAGCCGACGGCGCCCGCTGCGATCATGAAGGCGCCGCGGCTGAGCGCCAGCGTTAGGCGTCAACGCACTGGCGACGGTCAACCTCCCCAGCTGGGTCAGCCTCGGTGGTCGGTGTCACCCGTGGGTCCTTTGGACGTTCCAATCAGGGGCGTCGGGCGCGCGAGCAGTGGTAGGGATGTCCATGAATAGCACCAAGCTGTCGCGACGTTCCTCCGCGCCGGTCATCGGGATGCCTGTCCGGTGGAAGATTCTGGGCATCCTGAGTCTTTTCGGCTTCCTCTCGTATGTCTTCCGAAACAACCTCTCGGTGGTGCTCCCAGAGCTGCGGACCGAGCTCGAGCTGACGGATGCAGACCTGGCGCTTGTGAGTTCGGCATTCGTCTGGACATACACGTTGTTCCAGTTCCCCGGGGGGATATGGGGACAACTTCTCGGCAGTCGCCGAATGCTCACCCTGAGCGCGATCGCGTGGACCGTCATCATTGCACTAATGGGACTGCTGCCGCGGACGGTACTCGCATCCACCGGCGCCATCCTTACCGGCCTGGTCGTACTCAGGTTTCTCATGGGGGCAGCCCAGGGCCCGCTCATGCCCGTGAGCGGTTTTGTCATCTATACATGGTTTCCCGTCGGACGCTGGGCCGTGCCTAATGCCGTGTTCTTCATGGTCGCCACGCTGGGGTTTGCCGCCGCTGGTCCAGGCATCGCGTGGCTGGCTGATCACTACGGGTGGGAAGCGTCATTTTATCTGACAGCACCTCTCGGGCTCGTCGTCGCAGCGCTGTGGTGGTGGTACGATCGGGATGATCCGGCCGAGCACCAAAGTGTACAGGCACAAGAGCTAGCACTTATCCAGGCCCACCGTACTGAGCGACCGGATGATGCCCTGCCGCGCGGGCTTCTGATCAAGCTCCTGAAGAATCGGCAGATGCTGCTGCTGTTCGGCAGCTATTTCTGCATGAATTACGTCTGGTACTTCTTCTTCGCGTGGTTGTATCTCTATCTCGCGGAAGTGCGAGGCTTTACACTGCTCGAGAGCGGTTTTCTGGGTGCCCTGCCAATGCTGGCCGGCGCGGGCAGTGCGTGGCTGGGGGGCGAAATCTGTCAACGATGTTCTCACCGCATCGGGCCACGCTTGGGCTGCCGCGTGCCTGTGATGGTAGGGTTGATCGGCGCAGCGGTGTTTCTGACCGCCGTGGTCCTGACACCGGACCGTTATGTGGCTGTAGCGATGCTGACCTTGTGTTATGCCTTTCTGACCTTTACCGATTGCATTTACTGGCAGGGCACGACCTATATCGCAGGGCGCTACACGTCCTCAGCTGGTGGTGTTCTCAACACCGGCGGCAATCTGGCCGGCATTCTTGGCACACCGTTGACGGCGCTGTTGTTCGCGCAGTTTGGGTGGACGGTGGCCCTCGGTGCCGGAGTGGTGTTCGCGTTGCTAGCCGCCACTCTGTGGCTCTTCATCCGCGTCGACGAGCCGCTCACCGCCGGGGAGGAAACTGTGACGCCTAACACGGACTGGACCCGTCGGCGCGCTGTGTCTTGAGGCGCCGCGGGTCAGTCCTGGCCGTTAGCCGTTAGACGGTGGTATCGCACAGTCTCGATGATCCGAATCGAGGTCATCGGCCGATAGTGAGAAATGGGGGGCGTCCGGCGCGAGGATTCTGTCCGGATCGGCCATCCGAAAACGATTCCGCAGTCACATGAGCGTATAGTCGCTAGCCTTGACGAAGCCCGGGCCGAGGCATTTTCGATCAAGGCTAGCGACTATACAACCAATAAGCTGCATCTGTTTGGCCGCTACAGCATGCAACAGTTCACCACGGTGGCGCCGGGCTCGTTTGGCGCCGCCGGCGGCCCTGGGCTGGACGCCAGCGGCTCGACTAACGCCTATGCCGGGACATCGGAGTCCCGCAATCATTCCGTTGCTGCCGGCTTCGACTACGCCATGCGCCCTGACCTGCTGACCGACTTCCGGTTCGGCTGGTTCCGATATCGAGTGTTCGGACAGCCCAACGGTATCGGGACCACGCCGGCAGCCGACGCGGGCGTACCGGGCCTGAACGTTGACACGAACTTTAACTCCGGCATGCCGGCGTTTTTTATTGACGGCTATGGGAATGGCCTTTTCCGCTTCGGCTACGCGCTGGGCGTCAACGGCTGCAATTGCCCACTCATCCAAGATGAACATCAGATCCAGTTTGTCAACAACTGGTCGAAGATCCAGGGCAATCACACATTCAAATTCGGAGCGGATATCCGCCGTGCTTACAATCTCCGTGTGCCCAGTGACCGCCACCGTTCCGGGGAGCTCCGGTTCACGAACGATCGGACGCAAGGGCCCGCGGGCGGGGTTCGGCGATCGCCGGCTTTCTGCTCGGCGACGTGAGCAGGTTTGAGCGCTACGTCAGCACTGTGGAAGACGCCCGGGAACGGCAGAACCGCTGGTTCTTCTTCGGCCAAGACACGTGGAGAATCACGCCCAAGCTGACCATGAACTACGGGCTGCGCTGGGAGATCTACCGGCCTCAGGAAGTCAATCGCCCGGGCAACGGCGGGTTCATTGACCTGGGTACCGGAGAGGTGAAGGTGGCCGGAGAGAACGGAGTTGGGCTGGATCTCGACGTGGAGGGATCCCTCACCAACCTTGCGCCGCGCTTCGGAATCGCCTACCAACTCAGTTCGAACACAGTCATCCGGTCCGGCTACGGCAGGGGATACAACCTCGGCATCTTCGGCTCCGTGTTCGGGCACAACGTCACACAGAACCTTCCGGTACTAGGAATTCAGTCCATGAACCCAGCCAACAGCTTTGACCGCGTGTTCACGCTGGCCGATGGACCACCGTCGCTCGACCCCACCACCATTCTCACCAGCCAGCCGAAGGGCCCGAACGGCCACCACCTGCTTCCGAACGGCGTCACCGCGTTCGTGATCCCCCCGCGGCTGCGCTTGCCGACCGTCGATGCTTGGAACTTGAGTATTCAGCGACAATTAGGCAACAACTTGGCGGCTGAGATCGCCTATGTGGGTACCAAGGGAACCCATGTTTTCGCGGGCAACGGGGGCGACTACGACCCCAACCAAGCATCGTTGATCGGCTATCCGACACTGAACACGAATCAACGCAAGCCGTTCTTTCAGAAGTTCGGCTGGTCGCAAAATTTCCGCTATTACGCCAGCGACGCCAGCAATAACTATCACGGTCTCCAATTGAAACTGGAGAAGCGCTTTTCCTCGGGCAGTTCGTTGCTGACCCACTACACCTGGTCGAAGACGCTCGACTACACAGGAACCTACTACCCGCACGACGCCCGTCTGGCCTACGGAGTCTCGGATTTCTCCCGCGCCAAGGTCTTCTTTGTCGGGGGCTTATGGGAGGTGCCGGTCGGCAAGGGCAAACGTTACCTGAGCGGCGCGTCGGGCTTTGTGGAGCACCTGCTGGGCGGCTGGCGGTTCAACGGCACCTTCAGTTGGCAAAGCGGGCTGCCGTTCACGCCCAGTTACCGCGATTGTGGCGGCGACCGCGATACCGGTTGGTGCCGGCCCGATCTGGTGGGCGACTTCAACCACCCTGACCCGAGCCAGTTCGGCTGGTTCTTAACGGCGGACACACCTTTGATCGCGAACGGCCAAGTGAGCGGACCCTGGCAGCGGCCACAGAGAGGCGCGTTCGGCAGCGTCGGACGCAATCGCCTCATCGGGCCCGACTTTCAACAATGGGATATGTCGTTCTCCAAGGCGTTCCAGATCAATGAGCGCCTCGAAGCACAGCTCCGCGCAGAGTCATTCAACTTCGCCAACCGCACCAACCTGGCGAATCCGAACGGTTGCGTGGACTGTCCGGGAGTGGCCGGCCGAATCTTTGGCACCTTCCAGGGCTACGTGCCACGCCAGTGGCAGATGGCTCTGAAGCTGCTCTTCTGATGCCGTCGAACCGTGGCGGAACAGACGGGGCTGCTCTTGCCGAGAGCCTCCCTATAACATGAAGTGGTGTTCCGGGCGCTGTTGTCTGTCGGTGGTCGTATTGCTGGTAGCGACGCGCCCGCCTTCCCTCGACTTCCTACACCGCAACTCACCCACCATGGAGAAGTATCTTCTCGAAACCATGGGCGGCGGCGTCGCCCTGTTGGATTACAACGGCGACGGTCTGCTGGATGTTTTTTTCGTCAACGGAGCGGCTCTGCCGTCCTTGCGGCGCGATGAGGAGAAATACTGGAATCGCCTCTATCGGCAGAATCCTGACAGCACCTTCACGGACGTCACCGCGGCAGCTGGCCTGTCTCAGGGGGGTCAGGCGGTATACGGGATGGGTGTCGCCACGGGCGATTTTGACAACGACGGGTTCATGGACCTGTACATCACGGGCTATCCGCGCTGTGCGCTCTACCGCAACAACGGGGACGGCACCTTTTCCGACGTCACGGACCGAGCCGGCGTCGCGGGAGGGGGATGGGCGGCTTCGGCCGGCTTCTTCGACTATGACAGGGACGGCCATCTGGACCTGTTTGTCGCGCGCTATCTGGATTGGAGCCTCGCCCAACATATCCGGTGTGGCTTACCGACGCCATCCTACTGCAATCCTGACCGCTTCGCGCCAGTTAGCAACATCCTTTACCGCAATCGTGGCGACAGCACGTTCGAGGATGTCAGTCGGGCGTCCGGGATCGGCGCGCACAAGAGCAAAGGGCTGGGCGTCGCCTTCTCCGATTATGATGACGACGGGTGGCCCGACGTGTTCGTCGCCAGCGACGGGGTCGCACAGTTGCTGTTCCGCAACCATGGGGATGGAACGTTCCGCGAGGGTGCGCTTGAGGCAGGCGTGGCCTTCTCCGAAGACGGCAAAACGTACGCCGGGATGGGCGCCGACTTCGGCGACTACGACAACGACGGCCGCGCCGACCTGGTCGTGACCAACCTCGCCGGCGAGATCTACGCGCTCTATCACAATCAGGGCAGTGGTTTGTTTCGCTACTCGAGCCTGACAACCGGGCTGGCGCGCGTCACGGCGCGCAGCTCCGGCTGGGGCGTGCGTTGGGCCGATTTCGACAATGACGGCTGGAAAGATCTGTTTGTCGCGCAAGGTCATGTGCTCGACAACATCGAACAGATTGATGCGGCTCGCCGGTACAAAGAACCGCCGGCGCTCATCCGTAACGTGAACGGCCGTTTCCAGTTGCAACCGCTGGAAGGAGCGGCGGCTGTAGCCGGGCGCGGAGCGGCGTTTGGCGACCTCGACAACGACGGCTCCATCGACGTGGTCGTCGGCATCTTGGGAGACCGCCCGCTGGTCTTTCGCAATGCGCCGGCCGGCAATCATTGGCTGATTCTCCAGTTGACCGGCACGCGAAGTAATCGAGACGCCTTTGGAGCGAACGTGGAAGTAAACGGACAGGCCGGATATGTTACATCCGCGGGCAGCTACCTTTCCGCCAACGATGCACGCCTGCATTTCGGACTGGGCTCCCAGCGAACCGCGACCGTGCGGATCCGCTGGCCTTCCGGAGTGGTCCAACTGCTGGAAAACGTCGAGGCCGGCCAGGTGCTCAATGTGGAGGAACCGTGATCGCCTTTGTCGCAATTCTCTGGCTCGCGATGCAGGCCACCACCCCGCAGGTGGCGTCGCAAATCGAAGTTGCGCTGAAGGCAAAAAAGGACGGGCGCTACGACCAAGCGATCGTTGCGCTACGCAAAGTTCTGGATCTGGAGCCAGCCCTGTGGGCGGCCCACGCCAGTCTCGGAGAGACCTACTATCTCAAACGCGACTACGAGAGCGCTGTGCCCTCTCTGCGCCGGGCGCTTGAACTCAAGCCGGACCAGCCTGGCATCGAGGGCATGCTCGGCGTTGCTCTGCTGACACTGGGGAGGGCTGCGGAGGCGGTCCCACACCTGGAACGCGGTCAGACCCTGGACGCGTTGGGCGTTGCGTTGCTGGAGTTGGGCCGGCCTCGCGATGCAGCGGAAAAACTCGAGATGGCGCTCGCCAAAAGCCCGCGCGATCCCGATATTCTATTCCACCTCGGTCAGGCCTACGGGCGGTTGTCCCGGCAAGCCTTCGACCAAGTCATAGCAGGTCATCCCGACTCGGCGCGGGCCCGGCAGATTCGCGCCGAGGCTTTCGCCGCCGCGGGCCGCTCTGACCTGGCGGAGTCCGAGTATCGGGAACTGATCCGGACGCATCCCGGCCTCCCCGGCGTGCGCCCTGCGCTGGGAGAGCTTCGCCTCGCGGCTGGGGACTTCGAGCAGGCTGTGGAGGACTTCAAAGCCGAAAAGAAAGTAAGCCCTCGCAATGCCCGAGTCGTATTTCGGCTCGGCGTGGCTCTCCTCAAGTTAGGGCGAGCCGGGGAAGGCTTTCGAGAACTCTTCGAGGCCGCGCGACTAATGCCGGATTCTCCCGAGATCTTGTATGAATTGGGCCGGGCAGGCGACCAGCTTGCCGACACGGCGCTTGCCGAGAAAGCATGGTTGCAGGCGATCGCCCTCGATGGCGGCGGGGCCTGGGCCGAACAGGCCCACTACCAGGTCTCGCAGCTCTACCGAAGACGAGGCAACAAAGCCAAGGCAGACCAGCATTTAGAGATGTTTCAGGCACTCCAGCGGCGGCGCTCGCTCTCGAAACCGTAGTGCTGCTCCTCCGCGACAGCAACGGTATTGTGTTTCTTGGCTCGCGGCCATGGCGCGCTTGCCGGCCCGTCATAAACTCGCCGACGCGCGCACGCTTCACCGCGAGTGACCGGCGCTACAGCCGCTATGTTCGCCGGGATCGCACTCTGGCTATACTGTCTGGCAAGGCAGCAATGAAGCTTTTCTGGAC
>CAZLYT010000580.1:0-3603 GCA_964563515.1 uncultured Candidatus Competibacteraceae bacterium
TCTCGAAGCTCACCAGGCGATGGTTGGCGATGGCCACCCGGTGGGTGTAGCGCCCGAGATAGGCCAACACCCGTGCCGCACCCGCAAAGGGAGGCTTGGCATAGACCACCCAGTCGTAAGTCCTCAGCTCGGCTAGAAACGAAGGCGAGGTGTGACAGTCCTTTCTCCTACTGCCGGCCAGAAACCCCATCGCCGGCCGTCCCGCTTGAAACCCGCCGCAGAACCGGCCTGCGGTCAATGCCCTTGCCGCCGCCGTGGCGGTCTCCCGAGAAGGTCATGACCGCCTTGGGCCGAACCTGCGTCCGGGGCGCGGTCAGCAGCCGGCGATGAGGCTGGCCCGAACAACAAGAAGGAGAAAAGACCATGCCTTACTACAACTTTGCCACCTATGCCGATGTCCGCGAGGAGTGGGCGATCAGGGCCGACAATCTCGATGAGGCCAGGGCGCTGATCGGCGATGACGCCAATGGCGACTGGCTGGACGCGGCTGAGCGTCTCGAGGCGGAGGCCGTCGAACGGCGCGACGAATTTGTCCTGGACGACGACGATGAAGCTCCGTGCATCGAGGAGATCACGCCGGACCACTGGGCCTGGCGCGATGCGCACCGGGATGAACTCGAGCGGTCCTTACGCCAGAACATCGCCGCGATCTCCGGCGACTTCCACACCCACCGGCTCTACGGCGCGATTTTCGATGCGTTCGGCAAGCTGATCTGCGGCTTTGTCGGCCAGTACGAGCTCTGCATCGCGATGGCCAAAGCCCTCACTGACTGGGAGGCCGCCAGCAACGCCTTGGCGGCCGCGAGCTGATCTTCCGACAAGGCGGGCGGCCTGCCGCCGGTACGGCCGCGGGCGCGCGCCGCCGCCAGGTCCGCCAGGGTGCGCTCGCGGATGATCGAGCGTTCGAACTCGGCGAGCGACGCGAAGATGTGGAAGACGAGACTGGCTACCGCGTTTTGCCGGACTCCCTCCAGCACGCTGACCCGCTCCAGATCCGCGAGGGTCCAGTGACCTTTGCCGGCCTGCTGGCGCTTGACCTGATGGACCTCCTTCCGGTCGTTTTCCCAACCCAAGCGGAATTCGACGAGCTCGCCCTCGGCGCCGATGGGCTCGAGGTAGATCCAGAAGGCTTCCCCGGTCAGCAGCCGGATGAACTGCCGGACGGTCCGTCGTAGCTCGTAGCGGTTACCGGCCTTGTCCGCAGCGCCGCCCGGAAGAGGCATGGATGCTCACTGGGTGTGTAGATAGGTCGTGACCTAGCACGCTCAACTTTGATGAGCCGCCTCGAGTAACCAGGTTCCCTGTTAGCCAAATGCCTATGTGATTCGCGGCTGCACCTCGTCCTTGATCGCCTGCCCCATTGCCCGTTTTGCAATCTCAAGCTCATAGTTCTTCTGAAGGTTTATCCAGGACTGGGGGGTGGTATTAAAATACCGGGCAAGCCTGAGCGCGGTATCCGCGGTAATGGAACGGGTACCGTTGAGAATAGCAGTGATCCGGTTGGTGGGGACGCGTAGCGCCTTGGCCAACGCATTGGCTGATAGCCCAAACGGCTCCATGAAGTCCTCCCGCAGGATCTCGCCCGGCGTGACCGGCTCCATCAGTTGGGACCCCTCCGCTACGTCAGCGAAGTCGATTTCGTCCAGGTTTTCGCGAAAAATACTCATAGGTCTGGTCTTCAGATGACTGCTCGCGGGATCCTTGGCCGAGCTCAGTGGTAGTCCGTAACCTCAACATCAAAAGCGTCCCCATCCTCCCACCGGAAGCAGATGCGCCATTGATCATTGATCCGGATACTCCATTGGCCCTCACGATCGCCGCTTAGTTGCTCCAATCGGTTCGAGGGTGGTACGCGCAGGAAGTCGAGAGTATCCGCCGCATCTAGTGCCTGCAGTCTGGCGTAGGCGCGGCGATGAATGTCTGGCGGTAGGCTGCGCACCCGGCGGCCGGAGAAGAGGGCCGCCGTGGCCTTGTCCGCGAAACTCTTGATCACGCGTCAAAGATAGTACCGATTACGTCAAGCGTAAAGTCTGTCGGATTGCTTTCGGCGCGGGTTGACCTAGTTGCGCCGTCGTATGGTTCAAGTCTTAAGCTGTGGATGATCGGGTTCGCACCGACTTACTGACGCTTGCCAGTGGCTCTGTTCTGTCAGCTCACGGTCGGGACATCCGCCGACCAGTGGCACTCTATTGCAGGGCCAGCGGGCACCGGCTCTCAATACTCCACCTTGTTTGTCGGGCTGTCCTCCGGCCGCTGCTGACGTTTGTCGTAGATACGCGTGGTGGCGATGATGGCGTGGCCGAGCCAGGCTTGGACGCGCGCAATGTCGGCCTGGTGGGAGAGGGCATTGGTGGCCGCCGTGGCGCGCAGCGAGTGCACGCAGAAGCCGTGCACATCCAGATTGATACCCGTGAGCTTGCGTAGTGGCGAACGATATTCTTATAGACCGATTCCGGGTGCAGGGGCTTGTCGAGAGTGCCGGTGCGGTTGTTGCGCACGGGCCGGAAGAGGGGCCCGTGTAGATCTTCCGCGTGTCCCCACGCGGCCAAATAATCACCGATCAAGCGCAGGGCCACGGGTGCAGCGGGTACGAAGCGGACCTTGTCGCCTTTCCCTTCCACCCGGAAATGCGCCACCCCTCGCGTTGCTGTAGGTCCTTGACCTTGAGCTGGCAGAGCTCGGCGCGGCGGAGCCCGTGATAGAGGAGCGGAGCGTCGCCAGGGATCGCCCGGTCGCGCTCGCCCTTGAGCGTCGCCTCGGGCGGCGCGCTCAAGAGCGTGCGGGCCTGGGCGTCGCTGAGAGCAGGCGTCGCGCCTTCAGAGACGTGCGCCGTCGACCGGGTTGTGGGGCACGGCGTTCCTCTCGCAGAGGTCCTGAAAGAGCGAGGACAACGTCGAGAGCTTGCGCCGGATCGAGGCCCGCGCGAGCGCTCGGCGCCCCAGGTCCTTCCGCCAGGCGATGAGATGCGCCCGGCGGACGGTGCGAAACTGCGCGGGCTCCTGGATCCCGGTGAATCCCATGAACTCCCGCACGTCCCGCTGGTAGGCCCTGCGGGTGCGGGGGTTGTCGAGGTTGGCGAACCACTCGAGCTCCGGCGGCACGGAGGCCAGACCCTGGAACTCGGGGGCGGTGAGGCGGTGGGTGTCGTGGGTCGGAGCGAGCTCGTTCATGCGGGGAATTTAAGCTGGATAAAAGCCATTATCCAGTTTAAAGGCGGCGGGGCGGGCCGTGCCTGGCGGTGAGGATCACGATAGCCGCTGGAAGGTCGTGACGGTCCCGGGGAGCGACTTTCTCGAGGACTGTGGCGTAGCGGCTGAAGGCTGGTGCGGTGCCATGTCAACGGCTTCGTTGCGGGTGCCTGGGGACCTGGCCCGCAGCGCCGCATGAGGGCTTTAAATCTAACGCCGAAAGACAGCGTCAGCGCCGCGGAGTGCTCAAAGCTCAAAAAGCGTCAGGGCAAGACCCGGGACATCGTTCTCGCGCAGCGATGGGTGCTGCCAACCCAGGCCAAGGCGGTCAGAGCGATCGCGCAGGATCTGCCAGCAGTCGATCAGCCCTGGGTCTAACCTGCCACGGGCAGCAGCCCCGGCGCTAAGGAACCTC
>CAZLYT010000581.1:0-3612 GCA_964563515.1 uncultured Candidatus Competibacteraceae bacterium
CTAGCCCGCTCACAGGAACTGCTGCTGCTGTTCGCTATCGCCTGGGGCACCGCACTGGCGACCGCGGGCGATTTGCTGGGATTCAGTAAAGAGGTGGGAGCGTTTCTGGCCGGCTTCTCGCTGGCTTCCACGGCTTATCGCGACAGCTTGTCGACGCGGCTCACCAGCATTCGCGATTTTCTGCTGCTGTTCTTCTTTATCGACCTGGGTTCGAAGCTGGAGCTTTCCACCCTGGGCCAGGAGCTGCCTGCCGCCGCAACGTTCTCGCTGTTTGTGCTGATAGGGAACCCCCTGATCGTGATGGCCATCATGGGATACATGGGCTATCGCAAGCGCACTGGTTTCCTCGCCGGACTCACGGTTGCGCAGATCAGCGAGTTCTCCATCGTGTTCGTGGCCATGGGCATTGCCCTGGGCCACATCGGCCTGTCAACGCTCGGACTGGTAACGTTGGTGGGGCTGGTGACTATCGCCTGCTCCACCTACATGATTCTGTATTCCCATCGGCTCTACCAGCGGTTCGAGCCCTGGTTGCGGGCCTTCGAGCGCCGACGGCCGTACCGTGAGGAGGCCGTCGAGCGTTCCCGCGGGGTCGAGCCCGAAGCGGACGTCATCATCGTCGGGTTCGGCCGCTTCGGCCACCGCCTGGGGGAGCGATTGCGCGAGCGTGGTCTTAGGGTCCTGGGGCTCGATTTCGACCCCGAGGTGGTCCGCGCCCGGCGGCGCCAGGGTTTTGTGGTTCGCTTCGGCGATGCCGAAGATCCCCATCTCGCCGAGACCCTGCCGCTCGCCGACGCCCGCTGGTTGGTGAGCACGCTACCGCAACGGGAGGTCAATATGGGTTTGCTCGAAGGGCTGAAGGTCCACGGTTTCCAGGGAACGATAGCGATGGTGGCCCGTGCCGAGAGCGAGGCGCGGGAATTGACCCGTGCCGGCGTGGGCCATGTCCTGATGCCGTTCCGGGATGCCGCCGACTACGCCGCCGACGCCATCCTCCGCGACACCCAATAGCGAGATTTGCCATGGTGACGAGACCGATACTCTGCGCCACCGATTTTTCCGATCGCGCAGGGCGGGCGGTGAGGCGGGCCGCGCAAATCGCCCAGAGCTGGGCCGCACCGCTGACTCTCATCCACGTGGTTGACAGCTACCACCTGCAGGCGCTGGCGCGATTGGAAAGAACGGGTGGTGGCGGCGAAAAGCGCTGGCTGCAGTTGGTTCGGTCCGAGCTCGCGCGCGAAGCCGAAGGGCTGCACGGCGAGCTCGGGGTGGAGGTCTCCACGGCGGTGCGCGTTGGTCGCATCTATCCGGAGATTGCCGACGCGGCAGCGGAATGCGGCGCCGGCCTCACGGTCATCGGCGCTCACGGCGAGCACTTCTTGCACGACCTGTTCCTGGGTGCCACGGCCCACAAAGTGGTGCGACGCAGCGCCTGCTCGACGCTGGTTGTCAAACGCGCGGTCCAGGGTCGGTACCGTCAGCTCCTGGTGGGGGTCGACTTCTCACCGGGATCGGGGTTCGCCATCGAGGCCGCCCGCCGGCTCGCCCCCAAAGCTGGCACCGAGTTCCTGCATGCCTTTGAGCTGCCCTTCGAAGGCAAGCTACGCTTGGCTGATGTCGATCAGGAAGCCCTCGACCTCTACCTCAGTCAAGCCCAAACCGAGGCCGCGCGTAATCTGCAGGTGTTCCTGTCGGCCGCCGGGGGCGATTGGGCGGGTGTCGCGGCTCACGTGGTGCACGGCTATGCGCCGGAGGCGCTTGTGGCTGCAGCTCGGAAGAGCGGGGCCGATCTCATCGCACTCGGCGCCCATGGCCGCTCGGAGTTGGCTGAGCTAATGCTCGGCAGCGTGTCAATGCATGTTGTTCTGGAGGCACCCTGCGACGTGCTGGTGGCGAAAAACCAGGGGATGCAGTGACAACTCGTGCCTCACCCGCTTAACGCTACGTGCCGCGGGCTGTCGCTGAAGCCCCCCATGAGCTGCTCAAAGCGCGTGCACGAATACCTCCCCGCCCTTCTCGGCCATGGTCGCCGCTTGCTCGGCCACCCTGGCGTGGTGGGTAAAGACGATCACCTGCACCTTGGCTGAGAGCTCGAGCAGGGCCTCGAGGGTCGCCCGTGCGCGGTCGTCGTCGAACTGGATGAGCACATCGTCCACCACGAAGGGCAGCGGTTCGGCATGCTCCAGGGAATGCTCGAGGCTCGCCAACCGTAGCGCCAAATAGAGCTGATCCCGGGTACCGGTGCTCATGCCCTCGACCCCAATTCGCTCGCCCGACCCTCGCACTCCCACCAGAACCGGCTGGTCCTGGTCACCGAATTCGCTCTCGACTGCGCCGAAGGAGCCAAGCGTCAAGCGGGCGAAGTAGGCGCTGGCGCGGGCCAGGATCGGTCCCCGGTGCTCGCGGCGGAAGCGCTCGATCTGGTCGCGGAGGATCCGGTGCGCCAACCGCAGTCGTTGATAGTCCTCGGTTCGGGCGCGGATCTCCGCCAACAGCTGCTGGGCCTCTTCGGCCAGGCTCGCCGCCGTGCCCTGGCCGCTCATGTCCCGCAGATCGCGGTCGGCATCTGCCCGTCGGGCGGCCAGCTCACGTTGCCGCGGCTGCAGCACCTCCTCGATACGGCCATCGAGCGCGGCGATCTCGGCCGCCACCGCGTCCGGATCCGCACCTGCGCACTCCGTCTCCAGCGTGGCGAGACCCAGCCCATCCGCCCCCTCCAGCAGCTCGGCCTCGACCTCGGCGAGCGTACGGTGCAGCTCCTCCCGCTCGCGCGAGCGGCGTTCGCAGGCTTCCAGTTCCTCCGGCGACTTCACGCCAGCTTCCCGGCACAAGGTAGTCAACTGTTCCTCAGACTGTTGCAATGTCAGCTGTGCGTCGCGGCAGAGGTCCTCCGCCTCCCTGATCTCACCCTGCAGATCTCGCCAGCGCGCCTTTTTCTCCCGCTGCTCACCCAAGCGGGCATGGAGCGCCTCCACCGCCTCCGCTATCGGGCGCTCCACCAAATCGGCGGCGATCTCCCCCAGCAGGCGCCGAACGTCCTCCTCGAAGTGGCCGGCGTCGCGGTCGATGCCCACCACCCGAAGCTCCAGGCCACGCGCTTCCTCCTGGTTTCGGGTAACGGCCTGGGCCGCCTCGAGGAAGGCGAGGACCTCGGCGCTGACCGTGTCCGCCGCCAACCCCAGGCTGCGGCAAAAGTCCGCCCACTGGTTCCGCCACGCCGCCACACCCTCGGTTGCCGACCGCGCCTCGGCTCTGAGCTCCCGCCACTCGTGCTCCAGCTCGGCGATCTCACTGGCGAGCTCCTGACGCCGCCTCGAGAGCGCCTGCCACTGGCGAAGCTGGCCTTCGGCCGGCACCAGCATGGCCGCGAGTGATGGTTCCGAATTGCTGGCGGCGGCGCTTCCGAGAGCTCGTGCGAGCCCCTCACGCAGCCCAAGGCGAGTGCGCGCGAGTTGATTCACGTGGTCTCGGAGAGCAGCGCCCTCTGCCACTCGTTCGCACAGCCGCTGCGCCCGCCCCAACCATTCGCGCATCTCCCGCGGACTGAGGGGCGACAGGCCGAGGGGCATCCACAGGGATTGCCATTCCTGTTGAACGCTTTCGTGCTCCCGC
>CAZLYT010000582.1:0-6745 GCA_964563515.1 uncultured Candidatus Competibacteraceae bacterium
CACCTCCGCCAGAACCTGTTCCGCCCGCCTGGCGGCGTGGACACCGGCGTCGACGCCCCACGCCTGGTCGATCTCCGGATGCTCCACCGCCGGGGCCGCGATGGCGAACAGTCCGGTGGCGGCGAACCCCCGCAGCTTCTCGATGGCCGCCTGGCGCTCGGTGACGCGCTGTTCCAGCAGCATGCCGGCGTTGGTTTGCTTCTCCTCGCCGCGGGCGGCGTCGGCGCTAGCCTCGTTGAGCGCTTTGAGGGCCGACTTCAGCGCGTTGTCGTGCTGCTTCTGGGTGAGCTCGGTGTCCCGAATTTGCCGTTCCAGCGTCAACACCTTTGCCCCCACCGTCTCGCGCAGCGTCTCCAGCACGGTGCCGGCTTCGTTGGCGGCCCGGAAACACTCATCGAGCGTGGCTTCGACCTCGGCCACATCGGCCTGGGCACGATGCTCACGCTGGCATTGCTGCGCCAGCTCGGACAGCGACCGGCGGTGGGTAGCAAGGCTGGACGCCAGCTCGTTGGCTGCCAGGCGGTAGTCATCGAGGGCCTGCGCTACGCCGTCCAGCGCCGAGCCGTCCGTTGGTAGCTTGAGATCTTCCGCATCGATGGCAAGCGCGTCGCGGGCACGCTGCCAGGCATGCTCGGCCTGCACCAGACGGCCTTCTGCGACACCCAGGCGCTGCTGGGCGTCGCGGCGCTGGCGCTCGGCGACGGCGACGGAGGCGTGAGCATCGCGCAGCGCTTCGTCGGTGGGCGCCGCAGCCAGCTCCGCCTGGGCTTGCGCACGCTGGGCTTCGAGCTCCGATTGTTGGTCGGCGATCTGCGCGAGCTTTGCCTCCAGGTCGGCGAGCTCCCTGGAGATGGCGGCGAGGCGGCGTTCACGAGCCGACCGGCGGGCGGCATAGCCTACGTACTGCGCCTCCGGTTTGCTCCAACGCCCCATGAGGGGACCGAGGCGAAATGCGCCCTCGGGCGAGACCCAGGCCTCGCTATCGGCAGGATCTTCAACGCCAAAGGCAATGCTGGCGAGGACCGCCGTCACCGTCTGGGGGCTGACGGGCGTACCATTCCGGGTCGGTGGCGGCGAGGCATGGAGCGGCCCGGCCAGGGACTGTGGCCGGGGTTGGCGACTGGTCAGTCGGGCGTCATCGGTCTCGGGGGATAGCACCTCACCGGCAGGCGTCAGCCAGGCATCCAGCAACCCGGCGGCCTCCAGCGCGGCCTCGATCCCGGCGCGTTGGGGTGCCGCGAGCGAGGGGTCGAAATCGATCAACTGCCACAGGGGCGCACCCGCTCGTGTCGATCGGTTGACCTGATCGCGGAAGTACAACGGCGGTGGTGGGGAGTCCTTCCCGGACTGCAGACGCTGGCGTTCCTCCAGCAATGTCTCGTGCGCGACCGACAGCTCGTCGTGCTGGCGTTGCAGGTCGGCCATGCGCCTGGCGAAATCGCGTTCATAGGTCCAGGCCGCAGCGTCCAGCGCCGCCTTGGCGGGGTTGCCTCCAGCCAGGGTTTCGATCCAGTCGGCCATTGCCTCCGGCACCGCCTCGGGCTCTTGCAGCCGCAATATCTGCAACCCGGCTATGTGCCGCTGCCATTGCGTGAGCAAGGTTTCGCCGGCTTCGCGGAGTCGAGCGTTGGACTCGAGCAGGTTCTCCTCGGCCGCCGCGTGCTCGTCTGCCCGTGCATCGTGCTCGCTGCGTGCCAAGTCGCGCCTCTGCGCGGTGGCTGCAGCTTCGGCCAGGCGCTTACGCACCAGGGCGATCTCATCGGCCCGTTGCTGCGCAGCGCCGCGGAGCCGGACCCGAACTCCATCGGCGAAGTCCGCTGCGAGCTCGCTAACGGCATCCGCGTGGGCGAGCTCGCCCACACTCTGTTGGTGCGCCACCGAGACCCCAGAGCGGCTTGCCAGCTGATGCGCTGTTGCGGAGACCGTTTCCAGCGCCGAGCGGCTTTGAGTGACCTCTTCTTCACGCCGGGCGAGAAGCCGCTGCTCCTCATCCAGCCGGCGCCGGGCGGTGTCACCGCGGCGCTCGGCCTCGGCAACCCGTTCCCCGCTCCGCTGCACATCGATCTCGGCCTGATGCAAGCGGGCGGCGTCGCGCATCACCGGGTCCGCGCGCAGCACAGCGAGTCGCGCTCGGGTAGCTTCCAGGGCAGTTTCGGCCTCGAGCGAGCGCTGCCGCGCGGCCTCCTTGGCGGCCTGGGCGGATTCCAGCTCCGCTTTGGCCTCGTTGAGGTCCCGGCTGGCATTGTCGAAGCGAGTCTGGGCGGTGCGCACCTCGGCGGCGCGGCGTCGGGTAGCGATCTGGGCGTAGCGGCGGTAGCGGTCGGTGAAGCTTGCCACCGCCTTGCGCAGTGTTTCGATCTCGGCCAGCTCGCGGCGGTAGTCCTCGAGCTGGTTCATGGCCTCGGCGATATCCTCCAAGGTGGCTCGTTCCACCGGCGGCAAAGCTTCGGTCAGGGCATCGGAAAGCCGTTGCTCGTTGGGCTGCTTGGAGAGCTGCGGTTGGCGCAGCTGTATCAGCGTATCCATGAGGGCGGCATAGCGAGTTTCTCCCAGCCCGAACAACGCCTCATCCACTGCCCGCCGGTAGTGGGTGGCGGTCTCGTAGACATGGCCGCGGTTGCCGATGCGCTCGCCGAGCCGATCCTTGGCGAGCGCGGTACGGGCCTCGGTGGTGAGCCAGAGGGTCTCACCGACGCGTTGGTCGGTGATGAAGTACCAGGCGTCCACGCCGCTGCGCCCTGCGACCGCCCGCAGTCCGGCACCCAAGGTTAGATAGCGGCTAGTGCCGTCCTCGTGGAGGCGGCCGAGCTCCATCCAGCTGTAGCCGACCCGGCGCTCATGGCGCCCGCCCATCAGCAGGTTCCACTCCATGCGCTTGCTGCGGTCGCCGTCCGGCTCCAGCCGCGCCGCGCCGAGGTTGGCGTCGAGCAGGAAGGGCAGGGTGAGCGCCAGCACCTTAGACTTGCCGGTGCCGTTGTTGCCGCGCAGCAGCAGATGTCCGTCGCGGAGCCAGAACTCTTCCACGTCGTAGTGGTAGAGCTCGACCAGACCCAGCCGCAGCGGTTGCCAGCGCCGCCGCTGGGGCACTGGCAGCGCCGGCCGTAGGGGCGCGTTCACAGCAGCGAACCCTGTCGTTGCTGTACTTGCGCCGCACCCAAAGCGAACCGCAGCAGCGCGGGCCGGGCCCGTACGCCACCGTCGACGGTTTCCACCAGCCTGAGCCGCTCGAGACGTGCAATCGCCTGCTCGGCCAGGGCCGACTCGGCGCCAGGCTCACGTGCCGCCTTACGCCAGTAGCGGCCATAGTCATCCGCCGCCTCGCGCAGAAAGCTGGCGATCTCGCGCATCGCGTGTAGGCGCTCGGGCTCAGCCCGAGCCGCGCTGCCGAGCCGCTCTGCCACCAGCAAGGTGGCGTGGGCTTCGGTGCCCTGGGCGGGAAGCCGCTCGTCGGAAAGCTCCCCATCCGCGTCCACCAGCGCGATGCCTTCGGCACGGAGCTCGGCGACCAGGCCGCTGGCCAATGCCAGACGCGCGCTCATGGCGCCGCGCTGGGTGGCCAGGTAGTCGCGCTCCGCGTCGTCGAGCTCATCGTTGTAGACCACCGGGTCGTCCAGCAGTCGCCGGGCCAGGCGATGGCGGGCGGCGGTGCGGCGGCCCTCTGGGCTATCGGCCGCGTATTCCTCCACTAGGGCGGCCAGGCGCTCGCCGAGCGATGCCTGCCGCGGTAGCGCGGACGCGACCAGGCTGGCCCCACGGGTGCTGCCCGGAAGCAGCGCCAGCGTCCCGCGGTTGACGTCGTAGAGCACGTCGCCGGCGTGGCTGACATAGGCGTCCTCCTCGCCCGCTACCCGTGCCAGCACGCCCCGCTCCAGCAGAAAACGGCAGACCTGCACCAGGTCGCGACGCTCGCGTAGCGGCTCCAAGGTGAAGCGGTAGCCGAGATCGGTGAGTGTCTGGTCGCGGGCGGCGTCGAGCAGGCGGTCACCCCCAGATTCTTTAGCGTAATCTGCGGTTCCGAGCGCTCGAGCACCGCGCACACCAGACACAGCAGCAGGTAGCAATCGCGATCGAACTCGGGTGCGCCGCGGCTGCTGTCCAGCAGCGAGGCCGGGCGCTTGTAGAGCCGGGCGCAGTCGCGCTGCACCCGCAGGGGCCAGCCGCACTCGCGGGCAAACCAATCGCGTAGGTAGTCGGCATGGCGGCGGACGTGGGCGAAATCCGCGTCACTGGCGGACAACAACGGGCGCATCAGCAGCGCCCGAACGGCTCGTTCGCGCTCCTCGTCGCGCTGGCGCTCGAGGACGTCGGCAAGCTCTGGTCGTGTGCCAACGGTCACGCGCCGATTTCCTCCCGCCGCTGGATCAGGATTCGGTAGTCACGACCGCGAAAGATGCCGAGCTCGGTGGGGATGGCCGCCTCGCTGTCGGCGCCCAGTGGCTCCAGACGCACCTGCAGGGTGCCGTCGCCGGTGGTGCACTCCACCGCCTGGCGCGGATCGGATTGAGTGGCGAGGGCATCCCCCAGGAGCGCGAGAAACAAGCGGAAGCTGTGGCGGTCGAGATAACCCAGCTCGGAGAGCCGGGCCTCGCGCCCGGTCGCCAGGCGCCGCCGCGCGGCCTCGGTTTGCGCCGACTCCTCCCCCAGCCGGTTGGCGAGATCGGCGCGGTCGCCACTACGGTCGCGGATCTTCGGCGGGCCGCCCCGGGTCGCCAGGCGTCCGGTCTCTCGCAGCCGCGGGTGGATGGTGATGGGCGGACTGTCTCGCCACCGGGTGGCCGCAGCCACCTCCTCGGCGCTGGCCAGCGCCAGGTGCCTGGCGGGGGAGAGCGCAAAGGCGGCCCGCCACAAGCGGTGAGCCTCCTGGTCGCCGCTGCAGCCGGCGAACCAGACGGCGAGCTGACGAAAGTCGGCAGCTCGATCGCTGCGGCCGGCACGGCGCTCGTTGAGGGTGGCCACTGCCTGCAACAGCCTCGGAATGGCTGCCCGCGCGCTAGCCCTCAGGAGCTCGGCTTGTGGTGGCTTATTTCCGTCGGCCACGAACCAACGCTGCAGCCCCGTCCAGCGCTCGCGCCAGGCCAGGAGGCGTCGGGTTTTGGCTTCTGCCTCCGACTCGCTGTCGCCCGGTGCGGCGTCGCGCGCCTCACGCTCGGCCGCCGCCAGCAGCAAGGTCTCGCGGTGCGGGCTCAGTGAGCGCAGGAGCTCCGAGATCCGGCTCGACTTGGTCACCAGATCCCCGATGAAACGTTCCAGGTAATCGATGAGGCGGCTCTTGAATGCCATGACCGCCTCTTGCTCGGCCCGCTGCAGCTCGATGGTGCGGGCGAGCCCCGCCATGAAGGCCTCGGCGTTCTCGGCGAGACTGGTGAACACGTTCACCAGATCGCGCAAGGCCTCGTGCACCTTGGCCGTGTCGAGCGGAGATTCCGCGACCAGCGTCGACAGCACGGCGAGGCGGCTCAGGATGTCGTCCAAGGCCACCGACTGCAGCTCCCCGCGCTGTGCCAGGGCTTCCGCGAACGCGACTAGACCGGTCTCCACCGCCTCGCCGCCGCTGGTCAGGCGGTACAACAGCCGCCGGCGATAGAAATCCTCGAGGGTGGCAACCCGTGCCGTATCCGGTTGTGCCTCCAGGTTGCCCCAGTCCACCAGCGCATCCAGCAGCGCATTGAGCTCTTCCAGGGACGGTGCTTGCGCCGGCCAGCGCGCCTCGTGGCGGATCTCCTCGGGTCGCAGATGCAGTCGAAACTGCCGCTTCGCGGCCGCGAAGGTATCGAGGACGGCACGGTAGAGCTCGGCTTTCTCGGCGCTGACGTGCCGGAACAGCCTGCTGGAGGAGCTTGGAATTCGGGTCACTCGAGGACGGCTTAGGGCAAGCGGTTATGCAACAAGGTTCGCATGGTCTCTCGGGGCCGGCGGACCATGCAAGATCCGCGGGTCGACTCACCACCATCATCTCCAACGAGCCGTTGCACGTTTGTTCCGAGGCGGGCGAGCAGACCTACCTGCGCTACATCGCCAGGGCTCGCCGCGACGAGCCGCCGAGCCCGCGCCAGTCTAAGCCACAGGACGACCTCGCAAGGATGCGATCATGTTGCCGTTGCCGGCTGGCGGGGTAGCCAGTTCGGGTGTTGGTGAGACCCTGCCTGGCGGGACGCGCGGGGAGCCGGATCCCGGCGCGCCTTGCTTGAATACTTGAAGGCTTCAAAGCGACCGCCGGAGCGAAGAGCCCGAGACCGCGGTGCGGCTCAGTTCGGCTGCAGCTCTACCGCGCCGATATCGCACGTCGTCCCACTCGCCGCCGCAAAAGGATGATCGACCGGACGCGTTCGTCCCCGCTGATCGACGGTGAGCTGCAATCCAGTGATTGGGCTCGAGGCCATGCCGCACCTGGAGGCGACGGATCGGAAGGAAGCGGCAGGCTCGCTGCTGTCCCTGACCTTCATCGAATGTTCCGCCGAAGAGATCCCACTTGACGAAGCCAGCATCGATACCGTCCTCAAGCTCCAGTCCCAAAAGTGGTGCGGGCGATGCCTGACATGCGCCCGGCGATCAGGCCGGGTGTGCAGCTGCTGTTCATCGAACATGGACAAGAGTCCAAGGAAACCGTGAGCAATTGGCGGGATCGGCTGCCTCCGGCGTAGACGCGCATCGCCGGCGGCTGCCACCTGAGCCGGCCCAGCCGCACGCTGATCGAAGGCAACGGTTTCGCCATGTCGCGGATCGAAATCGGCTACATGAAGGGACC
>CAZLYT010000583.1:0-4374 GCA_964563515.1 uncultured Candidatus Competibacteraceae bacterium
TCTCGGCATTCGGGGTGATCAGCTCGGCGCGCTCGGCCATCTCACGGTCTCCTCGCTCATTCAACCCAGGTCAGCCAGTCCGGGTACTCGTCACGTCGGCCATGAACCTGATCGAAGTAGATGGCCTGCAGGCGTTGGGTGATCGGCCCACGGCCACCGCTGCCGATCTCGCGACCGTCCACCTCGCGGATCGGGGTTACCTCGGCGGCGGTACCCGTAAAGAAGGCCTCGTCGCTGATGTAGACCTCGTCCCGGGTGATGCGCTTCTCCACCACTTGGATGCCCAGTTCTCGGCACAGCGTAATCACCGTGTCGCGGGTGATGCCATCGAGCGCCGAAGTCAGATCCGGGGTGTAGACCACCCCGTTGCGGACGATGAACAGATTCTCGCCGCTGCCCTCCATGACATAACCCTCGGCGTCCAGCAACAGGGCTTCGTCGTAGCCGCAGTCGAGGGCTTCCTTCAGGGCAAGCATGGAGTTGATGTACTGGCCGTTGGCCTTGGCGCGGCACATGGCGATGTTGACGTGGTGGCGGGTAAAGGATGACACCTTGACCCGAATACCGCGCTCCATGTTCTCGGCCCCCAGATAGGAACCCCACTCCCAGGCTGCCACCATCAATCGCACGCTCAGGTTGTCGGCGCGCAGGCCCATGCCTTCCGATCCATAGAACGCCATCGGGCGAATATAGCCGCTCTGCAAGCCATTCTCGCGTACCGCACCCCGGCACGCCTCGTTGATTTGCTCGAAGGCGTAGGGGATGCGCATATTCATGATCTTGGCCGAGCGCAGCAGCCTGTCGGTGTGAGCCTGCAGGCGAAAAATGGCAGCGCCGCGATCGGTCCGATAGGCACGCACCCCCTCGAAAACTCCCATGCCGTAATGGAAGGTGTGAGTGAGCACGTGAACCTTGGCCTCGCGCCAAGGCACCATTTCGCCGTCCAGCCAGATCAGGCCGTCGCGGTCGTCGAAACTCATGCGAACTACTCCCCAGGTGATACTTGCTCGCCAGCCGGGCTTTCCATGAGCGCTTTCCAGAGCCGTGCCACACCGTCGCGATGATGGGCAATCTCCGGCTCCAACTCCCCCTCGGACAAGGTGCTGCCGCGGCCCTGCAGCGTCAGCCGATGACCCAAACACCGCAAGGCACGGTAGGCATCGCGCAACATGGCGGTATCACTCGGGCTCAACAGCCCGACCTGCTCGATGGCATCGAGCTGGCGGATGTTGTCGCTCCAGGCGAGCAGGGCCGGGTGCTCGGAAGCAGCCGCAAGGACTTCATACTGCACCATAAACTCAATATCGGCGATACCGCCGCGATCCTGCTTGAGGTCGAAGCCGGTACCACGGCTGGCGCCGAGCTCCTGGCGCATGCGTTCACGCATTTGCCGAACCTCGGTACGCAATCGCTCCGGGTCGCGGGGCCGGGACAACACCTCCCGGCGCAGCGCACCGAAAGCCTCCGCGATGCTGGCGGAGCCCGCCACCGGCCGCGTCCGCACCAGTGCCTGGTGTTCCCAGGTCCAGGCCTCCTCGCGTTGATAGCGGGCAAAGGCCTCGACGCTGGTGACCAGCAGTCCGGCGCGACCACTAGGTCGCAAGCGCGTGTCCACCTCGTAGAGCACCCCAGCAGCCGTTCTAGTGTTGAGCATGTGAATGATGCGTTGGGCCAGGCGGGCGAAAAAGGTGCTGTTATCCAGCACTCGCGGGCCTTCGGTTTCCTCCTCCTCGCCATGGCTGTCGTGCAGGAACACCAGATCCAGGTCGGAGCCGTAGCCAAGCTCGATGCCCCCCAGCTTGCCGTAAGCGATGATGGCGAACCCAGCCTCCCGGCGCTCCCCCTCCAGGCGATAGGTGGGCTTGCCGTGGCGGGCCGTCAAGTCAGCCCACACCAGCGACAATACCCGCCGCAGCACAGTCTCGGCGAGCCAGGTCAGGCAATCGCTAACCACCATCAGACGCAACCAGCCGCTGACATCGGCGGCGGCGACCCGCAGCACGTTGGCCTGCTGGAAATGGCGCAAGGCGTCCAGACGTTGCTCCAGGTCGCCTTCGGGCACACGGGACAGGTACAGGTCGAGCTCCGCTTCCAGATCGTCTGGCCGCAAAGGCTCGTAGAGGCTGGCGGGGTGTAGCAGCTCGTCCAACAGCAGCGGGTGCCGAGACAAGTAATCCGCGATCCACGAGCTGGCGCTGCACAGATGCACCAATTGCGACAACGCCATTGGATTCTCTACCAGGAGCGACAGGTAGACGCTGCGACGGGCCACCCGCTCCACCAATCGCAGAACCCGCTCCAGGGTGATGGTGGGATGGGGATTGGCGGCCGCTGCCCCCAGCAGCAGCGGCATCAGCTGATCCAGGCGGTCGCGCCCGCGCTTGCTGAGAGATCGGCAGGCCAGGCTGGAGCTCAGGCTGGCGAGCAGTCGCTGCACCTCCACGGGCTGCTCGTAGCCCTGCTCGGCCAGGAACTCGCGGGCGCTGTCATCGACCATGCGGCCTTCCCACACGGCGGCAAAATCCGATGCCGCGCCGCTACCGTTATCCTCGCTCTGGGGCGCCGCGAACACCTGTTCGAACTGTTCCTCGACCCAGCGCACGTGGTGCCGCAACACCTCCACATATTCCGACCAATTCGTGTAGCCCATGGCGTAGGCCAGGCGCAGCTTGGCGATCTCATCGGTGGGCAGATCGTGGACCTGTTGGTCGGCGTGGGCCTGCATGCGATTTTCGGTGAGGCGCAGAAATCGATAGGCGTCCTTCAGGGCTCGCACCGCGAACACCGGGAGGTCACGGTCGGCGGCGAGGGTGTCGAGCACCGCCACTGTGCTGCGTTGGCGCAAGGCTGGCCGGCGACCGCCGTAGATGAGCTGGAAGGCCTGGGCCACGAACTCCACCTCGCGGATGCCGCCTGGCCCGAGCTTGATGTTGCGCCGCAGCCCCTTGCGTTCCACCTCGCGAGCGATCATTCGCTTCATCTCGCGCAACGCCTCGACCGCGCCAAAATCCAGGTAGCGCCGATACACGAAGGGTCGTATGGATTCCAGCAGCTGCTCGCCCGCGGCCAGGTCTCCAGCCACCGGGCGTGCCTTGATCAGCGCATAGCGTTCCCAGTCGCGCCCGTGCGCTTGGTAGTACTGCTCCAGCGCGCTGAAAGTGCTGGCAATGGGTCCCGCTTCGCCGAAGGGTCGCAGGCGCAGATCGACTCGAAACACGAATCCCTGGTCGGTGACCGCGTCCAGCAGCCGAACCAGCTTCTGCCCCAGCCCGCGGAAGAACTGCTCGTTGGTCACCACCAGGCGGCCGTCCGTCTCGCCGGCCTCCGCAAAGCCCAGGATCAGGTCGATGTCGGAGGAATAGTTGAGCTCACCGCCGCCGAGCTTGCCCATCCCCAACACCACCAGCCGTTGCGGCTCACCGTCGGCATTCCGCGGCACGCCGTGGCGCTTCACCTCCCAGCCGTGGAGGCGGTCCAGGCCCACCTGCAGGCAACATTCCGCCAGGTGGGTCAGGTCCCGCAGGCTCTCGTCCAAACTGGCGCGGCCGGTGAAATCGCGCCAGGCGATGCGCACCATCTCGCGACGTCGCAGCCGCCGCAGGACATTGCCAAAAGCCTCGCTGTCGGCCGCGGCCTCGGCCGCCTCCTGCAGTGCCCGCAGCAGATTGTTCTGGGGTTCCGGCTGATCGAGCTCGCCGGAGACCAGCAGGGACTCCAGCATGGCCGGTTCCCGGACGCAGGCGGCAGCAACGAACTCGCTACACGCCCAAACCCGCGCCAGCTCGGCCGCCCGCTCCGCGGATTCCAGAAGGCGCCCAGCCAGGGGCGGATCATTGTCCGCCAACCGCTCCCAGGCACGTTGTACGGGAGGCTGCAGCTGCGGCGGCACGCCCGCCAAGGCGAGCTCCGGCAACTCGCGGAGAGAATTCGAGCTCATGCGGCATTAATCCACGGGTCGGTGATCGCCTATGGTGCCGCAGGCCGGCTTGAAGCGGAAACCGGGAGCTGATCATCATCTCCCAGGACGCCAGCGCCTCCGGCCGCGCGCTGTTGCGCAGCAAACAGGATTCGGGTGTAGCAGCGGCGCGAGCCGCGATGGTGCGCGTGAGCGCGCCGGTTTGCCCGCTGGTCAGATAAGGGGCGCGTTGCGCCCCATCGCGGCGGATACCGCTCTCCTATAAAGAAGGGATCGCATAAAAAAAGCCCCGCGCCGAAACGCGGGGCTTTGGTTCCACGGCGAACGAGGGTCGGGCTACATCATGTCGCCCATGCCGCCCATTCCGCCCATCCCGCCGGCGCCGGGGCCGGCGTCTTCCTTCTTCGGCAACTCGGCCACCATGGCTTCCGTGGTGATCAGCAGACCGGCCACAGAGG
>CAZLYT010000584.1:0-2453 GCA_964563515.1 uncultured Candidatus Competibacteraceae bacterium
CCTATCCCCAGCAGCAGCGCTTTGTCCGGCTCGCCATCGAGGAGCTCATCGCCGAGTACGAGCTGGCGGTGGCGGACGCAGCGTACGAGGCTTCCACTTCGCCGGGACGCAGTCAGCGGTCTCGCCAGTGGCGTGCGGCGACCGAGACCTTTCTGGGTCAGCTGCGGCAGTTGGAGCGCGCGATCGACGGCTCGCCGGCGTTGAGCATTCACGTGGACCCACAGCGGGCGGTGCATCTCTTCATAGGGTCCGAGGCAGTCACTCTCGACAGCCCGTTCCTGAACCGATCGAGCGTCCTCGGAGACCGCATCCAGAAGAGCTACTGCCTGCGGGAACACTGTGCGGGCACCGTTACAGCAGGTTTGGGTTCGCAGGGACTGCTCTACGGCGTGTGGAGCTTTGGGGACGACCAGAGGGCGGTGCTCAGCACCACCGCCGGAGTGCAGTGCGCCTTTCTGGACGTGTCCGACCGGCGTCAGAAGGAAGCCCTCTGCAAGCAGGTGGCGGGCGAGCTTGGAGCCCTGGTGGAGGCCCTCTACGGCTATCAACGCAGCGGTCGGGTGATCGAATGGCAGCATCTCGCGGTGCGCAACACCAGCCCGGTGCGGCAGGAGAGGGTGGTATTGGATCGGCGTGGCGAGTCGCTGCCGCTCGATCTGCCGGTGCTTGGGCGATTGGGGGCTTTGCCGGAGTCGATACGAAACTGGCTTCGCCGCCGTGTCGAGGGCGGGCAGCCGGAGCTGGTGCTGTCCCAGGCCGACGGTGATTTGTCGGGCCTCCTCACGGACCGATCAGCCTCTCCCTAGGCTTGTGCTGGCGCCCATGCCGGCGCCAATTCGGTCGCCAGCCGATCGGGTTCGAATGCCGCCCTGAAAATGTCGGCGGCTCCTCCTATGCTTTGGCCCAGGCGGGCACGGTCGCCAGTGATCGAATGGGCTACCGCCTTCACCTGCAGGCCGACCGAATCTACCGTCGGTCTGTCAGCTCGTCGAACCGACACGCAAACACCGGCCGTCGCGCTCTGACACGCACAACACTCTGCGGCGACCACAATCGAGAGGAATCACTCAATGACAACACGCACCTCCACCGCCAGCTGGGAAGGCGACCTCATGAAGGGCAAGGGCAGCATGCGCCTCGGCAGCGGTGCCTTCGAAGGACCGTTTTCGTTTCCTTCCCGCTTCGAGGACGGCTCTGGGACCAATCCCGAGGAGCTGATCGGTGCCGCCCATGCCGGCTGCTTCTCCATGGCCTTTTCGTTGATCCTTGGCGATGCCGGTTACACACCGACCCGGATCGACACCAGCGCCAAGGTGCATCTGGACAAGGTAGGGGAGGGCTTCCAAATCACCCGCATCGAGCTCGACACCAAGGCCCAGGTGCCCAACCTGGAGGATGCCGAGTTTCAACAACTCGCCAACAAGGCCAAGGAAGGATGCCCGGTCTCGCAAGCACTGGCGGGACCGAAGATCTCGCTGACGGCGCAATTGGTGTAGCACGCGGTGTGGCGGCCTGGGAGCGCAGCGTCCCGGGCCGCCGCGCTTGCGCCGGCCGGCCGATTTCCAGCGCCACCATCAGTGCGACTGGCAGGGTCGGCCTTCTTCACCCACACTTCTTCCCAACACCAGCGGATGAGCGGGGGGAAGGGCACATGGCCTTCGGATCGATATTTGGGCGTACGTTCCTGGTTCTGATCGCGGGTTCGGTTTCGTTGATTGCAACGCCGAGCGTCGGCGCCGATTCGGAACAGCTCCCCCTCGCCGGCGTGTGGGTCGGTCAATTCGAGTTTGCGGTGCTGGGCGAGCGGGCCAAATGGGGGCCGGCGTCGGTGATCGACACCAAGGAGCGGAGCCAGGGCGGGGAGCCGGTGAAGTTCGGCGAGGGCGACATTACGATCACCATCGAGAACCAGCTCGCAAAGAATTTCTTCGGGCGCTGGTCCATCGGCGAGCGGGGCGGAGCTTTTGTCTGCACCATGATCGATGACAAGAACTTCCTCTGCGGCGGTGAAACAGCGAACGTACTCGGCGTCATCAACGGTGGTGACTCGATGCGGATGTGCTGGAGCTACAGCGGCAAGGAGGCCACGTCGGGCTGCGCCGATCTGACTCGTCCGCAGGGTTGAGCGGGACCAGTACTTGCCGCGCTAGGGGTACGCCATTGGGGCTCCGGTTGCGGGTTCAGTCGCGGCGTTCGAGCCTCACTCGCGTGGGTGGGCGCTCATCGCGCGCCCGCGGGGCGAGGCTCGGCGAGTATTTTGGTCGAGGCGGCTGAGCCACTTATAGCCTTTGACGACCAGCAAGCTGTTCCACGCGAGCGCTAGTGCGACACCACCCCAACCGAGCCACAGCGGAGAGGCCAACGCCAGCACCGCGGTCGACAAGATGGCCAGGTTGAGCGTCAGGCAGGTAAGGCCCCAAAGCCAAGCCGGGTGGCGGCCCCATCGGGTGCCT
>CAZLYT010000585.1:0-2602 GCA_964563515.1 uncultured Candidatus Competibacteraceae bacterium
GCTTCAGCTTTCGTCATGGTTGAAACGAGACCCAGGGTTTGTTTCCGTCGCTGACCGTCCTGTCGCCATTGGGCAATCCATCGCCCGTTGATCTTGGTCAAGCTGCCTTTATGGTGCCGCTTGCGCAGCAAATACCTCCTATGATGCGTATCGCGGCGTCGTGTTCTGACGATGTCCGCAGCTTATCATGCCCCCGAGGGCACTCGTTGGCAAGAATCCATCGTTCTAGGGTCTCTCGACGGACCAGCTTCCGACGGCCCAGTCG
This sequence comes from uncultured Candidatus Competibacteraceae bacterium, assembly GCA_964563515.1. Classification (GTDB taxonomy): domain Bacteria; phylum Pseudomonadota; class Gammaproteobacteria; order Competibacterales; family JAHEDQ01; genus CAZLYT01. Next base: position 266 of record CAZLYT010000585.1, read on the forward strand.
CACCGTAGGCAATCGAGGAGCGTGCTTGACCTTGCCAGCGATGACATTGGATACATGCGCCTTTGAGCAGCGGAGTTCGTGGGCGACTTCAGTAATCGTAAGCAATCGCCGGTGCAGGTTGGTCGTTGGGTCCGGCTTGGTTTCCATCCCTCTTTCTTGAGTCGCAAGTCGTGCCAAACCTCAACCTTGAGGAACTACCGGCCGAAGGGCTCTTTCTAGTAGGAACTCCGTTGGCGGTCTATGACCGTCGCATCCTTTGTGCACGAATGAGCCGTGGACTAGATCGCGACGACAGGGACGATAGCCGTGATCTCGGCACTGACGGCGGAAGGGAGCGACCGTCGCCCCTTTCGCGTTGGTTGGAGAGGGAGCCTGAGAAGCGGAAAGACGGAAGCAGCCGATCCCATGGCCGAGACCTCTCACGATCCGGCGAGGCTGAGGTCGAGATTCACCGTCTCCCAGAGCGGGTATTGAACCGAGACCGCGCACCCGAACCGTGGGACCGCACGCCGACACGAACGACAATCCGCCACCGCGGCTACAGATACCAGCTGCGGGATTCAGAACTCGAAACTCTCACCGAGATAGGGCGCTTTCGGACGGTAGCGGTCGAGGATCTAAGCCACTACCAATACGGCGATGACAATCGCCAGAGGGACCGTGATCTCAGGTCTTTGCGGGAGCACGGGCTGGTCGAGTCCCATCGGGTTCGCCGGATGGGCGGCTCGCGGCTGGATGTCATGGTCCTGTCCGATCGCGGCCGTTCGCTGGCCGCCCGGCACAGTGGCATGCCGAATCAGCGGTTCTTTTCCGGTCTGGTCAAGCCCCGCGAGGCCGTCCACGATGCAGCGATCTACCGCATGTTCCAGGCGGAAGCCGACCATATCCGCCGGGAAGGCGGTTCCGTCAAGCGAGTCCTTCTAGACCACGAGCTCAAGTCCGAAGTGTTCGGCGCCCTGGAACGATACCGGAACGACCGGGGTGAAGGAGAAGATTTTCTCGCCGTTCAACAAAAAATCGCCCTAGCAAGCGGGCTCCAAGTGGTCGATGGCAAGATTCCGTTGCCGGACCTGCAGATCGAGTACGAGACCAATGAAGGCGATCTCGCACGGGTCAACCTGGAGCTGACGACCGAGCACTATAAGCGATCGCAGATCGCAGCCAAGGCGAGCGCCGGGTTCAAACTGTATTCCCTCGGTGGCCAGTCGAGCGGCGGACGGGCCGTCCGAGACGAGCGCGAGATCACTTCCGGCATCCTTTCCCTGTGACCGACCAGGACCGCATCGAGGCGATTCAGGGTCTCGGCTACACCGAGCGTGAGGCATGTTTTCTCCACCTGGTCGCCCTCCCCAGCGGCTATTTTCTGCGACGGCAGTACAATCAGTTCCTGGGTCAGCGTCGTGGGGGTAATGCGGCTGCGCTGGTCAAAAAACCACTCAAGCGGAAGCACGCTCGGGTCGAACCCTCCTGCGAAAGGATGCTGATCTACCATCTCTGCCGGCACGGATTTTACGGCTTGATCGGCGAACCGGACAACCGCCACCGCCGCCGGCGAGGAACGATTGGCATCAAGACGAAGGTCATGTCGCTCGACCTTGTTCTGCATCAGAAGGGCATCGCGTGGCTCGGCACGGAACAAGACAAGCACCATCTCTTCACCCGAAAGCTGTCCATTCCGGCGATCTTCCTGCCCACAAAACGTCACCCTGGAACGGGTATGGAGACAATTCCACGACACTTCGGTGAGCGGTTCCCGATCGGGGTGACTCGGTTGGCGGAAGGTGAAGACTGCTCTCTCCCCCCTGTGGTTTCGTTCGCTTACCTCGACCCAGGCCCCAGCCGAACGCAAGGATTTGAGACCTTCCTGAAGAAGTACTTCCCGCTGTTTGCCTGCATCAAGCGCCTGAGGATCATCTATGCGAGCGATTCCAAAGCTGGATTTCCCCAAGCCACAGAGGCGGTTGAGACCTTCTCGAGCCACCTTCGGACGGAGGCTACCAGGTTCGTCAGGAGTCGAGTCGAGCAGCTTCTGGATCTGCTGCGACTCGAAGAACGGGCGCGGCGGGGAGGGTATCTGGCGAATCCGGAGCAGTTCGTAGCGGCTCGAAAGCTGTTTCTGGGAGTCGATATTGAGAAACTCCTGCGCCTGAAGCGCCAGCACTCCGAGTCCTTGATCCGCCTGGCTATGACACCTAACCGAAGTTCGTCACGAGCGAGGCCAAAACACGGCTAAGTCCTTGGGAATCAGTCTAGGCAATGGCCGAGTCTGCACTACATTTGCGATTGAGTTCGAACCGCTCGGGGAGGCGGAGGCCGAGTTGCTGGAGGAGCGATTTC
>CAZLYT010000586.1:0-4108 GCA_964563515.1 uncultured Candidatus Competibacteraceae bacterium
AACTGGCGTGACGCGACGGGCTTCGTGCCCCACTTCGCCATTTCCGAGAGTCCAGCCTTCGTCGGCCGGGCAGTCGTGGCGCTAGCCGGGGATCCCGACGTGTCGCGCTGGAACGGAAAGTCATTGTCCAGCGGACAGCTGGCAAAGATCTATGGCTTCACCGATCTCGATGGCAGCCAGCCCGATGCGTGGCGCTATGTAGTCGAGGTCCAGGACGCGGGCAAGCCGGCGGACGTGACTGGTTATCGCTAGGTGCACACCTTTTACTTGCCATAAGTGCCCCTAGGTTAGGCATTGCGCCGTGCACCATGCGACTACGGCTGGACGGAGGCGGGCCGCATTTCCGCACTGCTCGACGCTTAGCAGAGCGACCCGACCGCAAGCATAGCGGCGAGAGAGCGGGAGTTCCTGACATTCCAGAGGACGCTGGATACGAAGAATGAAGCGGCAAGGTAGGAGATTCCACGCAGCGTTTGGTCGCCCAGCACCTTGCACGGACCGCAAGGTGCTGGGGAGCTAACAGCGTGCCGCGTGTAGCAAGAGGGCGGAAGCCCGGAGGGCGTTCCGCCAGTGGAACGTTGGATGGCCCGGCGTCGCTTGTCCAGCAGGCGGTGGAAATGCGGCGGAACTAGATCGCGACTTTTTTATTTGCGACGCCTACGCTTCTGTGAGTCTTCTTCGATCTGCCCTCGGATCTCGCCGCCGGGATTGGCGACGCTGTGGACGTTGACATAGGTGTTGCCCGCTTTCATGTTTGCAATCAATTCTGAAAGCGTAGTGCCGCAACTGGGGTTGACGATGTTGGCTTCAGTGAAGCTGGCCTTGATCTCCACTTTCCCGTCAAAACCGCCTGCAACGACACCCGCAAGAAAAACGACAACGGGGCCGTTTACGCCAAAAGGTGCGCAGTGAATATGCGCGCCGGCTGCGCCCAAGATATCCACAGCGTCTTCAATCTCCAGCTCGAAATCGATTCTCGTTTTATCCTTATTGACTTCGAATTTCGCCTCGCCGGAGGTATCGGTGATAACGGGTGGCACTTCTTCGTCACCGGTCAGCTCTGCCTTGAACTCCAGATCGCGGCCGTAGGCACCGGCCGAGACAAGGAGCAAAACTATTGACGCCGAGACTATTGTGGAAAGCCTTTTCATGTTGGATCTCCTTTCACCACGTCCTTTGCCATTCGCTGTAAGTGTTTGTGATGTGGCGAAAAAACGAGAGGTTGTGAGAAAAAATCGGTGTTAGAGAGCAAAAAATGCCAGTTTGCGAAACACTTGCTTTGGACTTCGAGCTGTAGCCCAGCATTTCGCATTTTCAGAGTAGCACCCTTGCTTCGCTTTGTCCTGGGTGCCGCCACTGCCAACCGATGACGCGTGGCAGTTTGCCTAGAGTGCGGCGCGAGGAACCGAAGCAGTGATCGCAATGCTATGAAAACGTTTCCCGCTGGTGGGTTGCGCTACCTGGCGCGCCCACGGAAGCGTGGTCCAAGGACCGGTAGGCGCTTCCCTGGAACAGCGCGTTCTGGGGCGAATCACCGCTATCGCTTCCCCGCGGCAGCCCTAAATAGGAGGCTGGGAAGATGGCGCCGCTGATGAGCGTGAGACCCCGGCCGCGGAAGTTCACAGTCCGGAAACAGAACCAGACTAAGGTTTGATTCAGACTTGCGAAGTCCGTGGGAACGGCTATGTCCAAGAGATTCTTGCGGAGTCGGCGGGCATTGCTCAAGCAGTCGGCCGCCGGATTGTCTGCGCTTGCCCTAGGTCCAACCTTTCTGGCGATCACAAAGCCACTTGCCGCGCAGACGAATTGCGCCACTGGCTTTGGGCCGTTTTTGCGGCCTGACCGCAACGGCGTCGCGCTCCCGGAGGGTTTTCGATCCCGGATCATTGCCTACAGTGGAGCCCGCGTGCGCCAAGGGCTCTTCCGCTCGCTCGACTATCGCTGGCACGTGTATCCCGATGGCGGCGCTACCTTCGCGACTGGGGACGGTGGGTGGATATACGTCTCCAACAGCGAAGCACCCAGTTTCCTGGGCGGCGGCGCCAGCGCCATCGGGTTCAGCGCGGATGGTGAGATCCAGGATGCCTACCGCATCCTCGATGATACGAACATCAATTGTGCCGGTGGGCCGACGTCCTGGGGCACGTGGCTTTCTTGCGAAGAGATCGCTTTTGGACGAGTTTGGGAGTGTGACGTAACTCGCAATGAGCCAACGCGGCGTGACGCGCTCGGTTACTTCAAGCACGAGGCGGTCGCCGTCGACAAAGTGTTTGGCCACGTCTACCTGACCGAAGACGAACCGGACGGTAGGCTCTACCGCTTCATCCCTCGATTACACAACGCAGATGGTCGTTCCGACCTGAGCGATGGGGCGCTGGAAGTAGCAATCGTGGAAGGGCACTCCGGCTATGTGATGTGGCAGACGGTGCCCAATCCAACACCGTCGGTTTTCGAGAAACCTACGCGCTACCAGGTGGCCGAGGCCACAGTTTTCCGGGGCGGCGAAGGTTGCTGGGCCCACGATAATTACGTGTATTTCACCACTAGAGGAGATAACCGAGTCTGGCAGCTCGAAGTCGCAGGACAGACCCTACGTGTTGTCTACGACGCCGCGACCTCAGCGAACCCGGTGCTTCGGGGTGTTGACAACATCACCGTAGGAGACGACGGTCGGGTGCTGGTCGCGGAAGACGGCGGCGACATGCAGATTGTGGCCATCGATGCCGCCGGCCGTAGCGCGACAATTCTGCAGATCCCCGATCAGAGGGACTCAGAAATTACCGGACCAGCGTTCAGTCCCGACGGCAGGCGTCTCTATTTCAGCTCTCAGCGAGGCAACCCGTTCGGCAACTCGGAGGGCATTGGTATCACCTACGAAGTTGAGGGGCCCTTCAGGAGGTGTCTGGCTCTGTAGCTTGGACGCTTGATAAAGACAACGCACGCGCGGCTCGACACGCATCGAGCGCGATGGCCAAAGCGTATCACTGACAACATAGCGGAAGAAGTATCGTCCGGTTAGGGTCGTTTCCTTCAACTGGCGAACTACAAAACAAATGGATAGGCACGGAGCCCGCCGCTCAGGCAGGCTCCGTATAGCGCGCCGTCCGGCTCAGCACCCAGCCACGCAATCGCCGTTGGCATCGAACTCCATGGTGCGTCCACTCAAGGGCAGGTGCACCGGCACGTCCGATGCCTCGATGAAGGCTTGGGTCCTGGTTCCGTCGATGACCTCGCCATCCTTGGTGGCTTCCTCGTTGGCGTGGGAGGCGATCACCGAGTTTGCCTGCACCAGGTCGTTAATCACGAAAGCGGCTTCCGTGGGGCCGGTGGTGAAGATGTCGCCGATGTTCATCACCACCAACTTGGCGCCGTAGTGCTGACGCACCACCGAGTCCTGTTCGGCGGTGATGCCGGTGTCGCCAGACAGGTACGCCACCAGACCGTTGGAGAAAGTCAGCACGTAGCCGGTGGGTGGACCCGCGTAGGCGGTTAGCCCGGCGGCCTTGAGGAGCTCGCCCAGGCTGCCCTCGATGAAGGCGCTGTTGATGCCGTTGGAGTGCGTCGCGGGGACGGTGGTGATGGCCACGCCACCCACCTTGCGGGAGCCGCCGAAGCGCACCAGCTGTGAGCTCTCGGGATCACCGCCCAGCGCTTTCAGCTTGGCCGCAAAGAAGCTCGGCATCTCGCTGCCGGTGATAATCTTCGACCTCTTGGCAAGTGCGATATTGACGCTATTGGTGTTGGGCGCCGCGAGCACCGAGACGTCCGGGTCGTCGCAAGTACCGGCATTCACGTTCTTGATCTGCCGATCGCCCACGTGGTCGCCGTGCAGGTGGCTGACCAGGACCACGTCGATCTCACCCAGGCGGGGATCTTCCGGGCCTGCCACCGTGCGTCCGGCGTCGTAGAGCAGGCGGGTGCCGTCTGGGTCCTCCAGAATCACTGCCCGGTCGAAGCGGCAGAACTCACCGTCGTGGCTGCCCAGGGGTGTGATCTTGACATTGGCCGCCACGGCGGAATGGGCGGCGGTGACGGTCATGGCGGCGGCGATCAGGGCCGAGCTCAAGCGGTTCGATTTCATCTAGTGCCTCCTCGGGGCCATGGTGCG
>CAZLYT010000587.1:0-19268 GCA_964563515.1 uncultured Candidatus Competibacteraceae bacterium
TTGAAGCCCGAGCTGGCGGTCATCTCTTCCGAGCTCGAAGACGCACCTCAGCTCATCGATCGACTCGGCCGCCGGGGAGCACGCGCGGCAATCCTGGCCGGCAGCGGCGCCGACGCCCCGCAAAAGGACACTCGCGATCGACTCAAGCAGGCGGCCTTGGATGCGGCCAAGCCCTTTTTGCTGCGCATTCTGGGGCCAGGGTGCCTGGGACTAATGGTACCGAGCCACGGCCTGAACGCCGGCCTGGCCCACCTGCCGCCGCGGGCGGGCAACGTGGCATTCATCACCCACTCTGGCGGCGTGGCGCGTGCGGCGCTGGAATGGGCGACCGCCCAGGGCGTCGGCTTCAGCCACCTGGTGAGCCTCGGCGCCGCCATCGACGTGGACTTTGGCGACGTACTCGACTACCTGGCAGCCGATCACCGCACCAAGGCCATCCTGCTCTACCTGGAGCGGGTTCGCGATGCCCGCAAGTTCATGTCGGCGGCGCGGCGGGCTGCCCGCATCAAACCGGTGGTGGTGCTGAGACCGCGCTTTACTGCCCAGCGCGCGGATCACGATGCGGTGTACGAGGCGGCTTTCCAGCGCGCGGGGCTGTTGCGGGTGCGCGACATCGACGAGCTCTTCAACGCGGTGGAGACCTTGGCGTCGGCCTCGCCCGTCACCAACGATCGCTTGGCCGTGGTTGGCAACAGCCGCAGTCTCGGGCTGCTGGCCTGCGATACCGCCCGACAGCTCGGCGGTCATCTGGCAGAGCTGTCGGATGAAACCCGCCAAGGGTTGGCCACCACCATCGATCCCATGGGTTATGTGGGTAATCCCTTGGACCTGGGGGATAACGCCGGACCCGAGCATTACGGCAAGGCGCTCGACCTGTTACTGGCAGACCGCGGGGTGGATGGCGTGCTGGCCATTCATGCACCTTCCCTGTTGGCCGACTCGGCAAAAATTGCCCAGATCATCAGCGAGCGCAAAGCGCGGCGCGGCACCATGTTGATGGCGAGCTGGTTGGCGCCACAGACGGGGGAGCGGGCGGTGCATACGCTGGTGAGCGCCAAGGTTCCCACCTATGACGATCCCGGCGAGGCGGTGCGGGCCTTCGTCCGGTTGGTCCAGTACCGCCGCAACCAGTCCCTGCTGATGGAGACCCCGGCGTCGGTGCCCGAAGACTTCGCGCCAGACCAGGAGGCAGCGCGGGCGGTGATTTCCCAGGCCTTGCTGAGCGGCCGCGATCGGCTCGACGAGCATGAGGCCTTGGCGCTGCTGCAAGCCTATCGAATCCCAACGGTGGCGACCCGATTCTGCGTCGACCTGGACCAGGTGGCAGAGGCCGCCGCCGAGGTGGCCGGCGACGTGGCGGTGAAGCTGATCTCCCGAGACGTGGGGCGCAAGTCCGACGTGGGTGGAGTTGCGCTCGACGTGGAGACGCCAGAAGCCGCGCACTTGGCCGCGGAAGCCATGATCCAGCGGATCCTCGAGCTCGTGCCGGGAGCCCGGGTAGAAGGCTTCGTGGTGCAACCCATGGCGCGGCGCAACGGCGCCTTCGAGGTGACCGTTGGGCTGCGACCCGGAGGCCAGTTCGGGCCGGTGATCGAATTTGGCCATGGCGGCTTGGAAGCCGACGTCATCCAGGATTTCGCCTACGGGCTACCGCCGTTGAACATGAACCTGGCGCGGGCGGTGATCGCCCGCACGCGCTTGTTCGAGGCGCTCAGCAACAGCCGCGCCCGAAGCGTCGATGTCGATGCTCTGGCTCTCACGCTGATCAAGATCTCGCAGATGGTCATCGATCTGCCCGAGTTGGTAGAGCTGCGGGTGAATCCCCTGTGGGCGTGGCCAAGCCAGGTACTCGCCCTGGACTCCAAGGTGCGAGTGCAGGAATTCACTGGACAGACCGAACGCCGACTCGCCATCCGCCCTTATCCCAAAGAGCTGGAGCAGATGATTGAGCTCGAGGACGAGCGTCGGCTGTTGCTGCGGCCGATCAGTCCGGAGGACGAGGTGGAGCTGCGCGCCATGACTCGCCGTATGCCCACCGAATACATGCGCATGCGCTTCTTCCAGCCCATCAAGGAGCTCAGCCACGAGATGGCCGCTCCGCTGACGCAGATCGACTACGACCGCGAGATGGCACTGGTGCTCGCCGATCCAGGCAAACCGGGTCAGGCCAGATTGTGGGCGGTGGTGCGCATGATCGCGGACCCGGACAACGATCGCGCCGAATATTCGATCATTATCTCGCCGGAGCTGGCGGGCCAAGGCATCGGTCGCGCGCTGATGCGGCGCATGATCGATTACGCCAAAGCTCGAGGAATACGGGAGCTGTGGGGTGAGGTGCTGCGTGAGAACGACAACATGCTGCGGCTGAATCGCAGGCTCGGGTTCGAGGTGCATCCCCTGCCCGACGATCCTGCCATCATGCACGTATCATTGCAGCTAAGAAACAGCGCTGATTGACCAGCTCACCCAAGACGCCGCGCATTGAAGGGCGCGAGTTGTAGAGCCACCAAGATGCCAACCGGGTGCCGATGGCGAGCCCGGCGGGAGGACTTTGAATCAGGAGGCAGCCCATGATTTTCCGTCAGCTCTTCGAGCCCATCTCCTGCACCTACAGCTACCTGATCGGCTGTACCGAGACCGGCGCGGCCGCCATTATCGACCCGGTCATCGATGCCGCCGAGCGGGACTTGGAGGTGGTGCGTTCCCACGGGCTGCGACTGGTATTGACCTTGGAGACCCATGTCCACGCCGACCACCTCACCGGCGCCCGCAAGCTGAAAGCCCTGGCGGGAAGCCGGATTGCCTATCCGGCGGCCGACGACCTGCCGTGCGCCGACCTACAGATGCACGAAGGCGAGCCCGTCCGCGTGGGCAAGCTAGAGCTGCATCCGCTGGCCACCCCTGGCCACACCGACAACCACCACTGCTTCCTGTTCGATAGTCCGGTGCAACAGCTGGTGTTCACCGGCGACGCTCTGCTCATCGATGCCTGTGGCCGCACCGACTTTCAGTCCGGCGACGCTCGTGCCCTGTATCGAAGCATCCACGACAAGCTGTTCCGGCTCCCCGGTGAAACACTGGTCTACCCGGGTCACGACTACGAAGGCCGACACGTCTCCTCCATCGCCCAGGAGCGCGATCGCAACCCGCGGCTAAAGGATGGGATCACCGAGGACCAGTTCGTCGAGATCATGGAGAGCCTCGACCTGCCGCACCCGAAGAAGATGGATTTCTCGGTGCCCGGCAATCGCATGTGCGGCATATGCCCGGACAACGTGCCGCCCGAGTACCGGGCACCCTGCGAGCTTCGCGAACAAGGGTGAAGCTCGCCGGGCGGGGCGTAAGGAATTGTCACAGTGCCGGCCCCCGACCGTTGACGCCGCGATGGCCTATGACAGTATTCCACCGGACTTGGGGGGACGGCGGAGCTCCGCCGTACCGTATCTGTTCCGGGAGTATCGATGTGAGCGCTTTCCTGCAGGAGTTTCGCGAGTTCGCCATGCGCGGCAACGTGGTAGACATGGCGGTGGGCATCATCATTGGTGCGGCTTTCGGAAAGATCGTGTCCGCGCTGGTGGAGAACGTGGTCATGCCGCCACTGGGTCTGCTGATCGGCGGGGTCAATTTCACCGACCTGGCGGTGACGTTGAAGGCGGCACAGGGAGAGGCCCCGGCAGTGGTCCTCGGCTACGGCCAATTCCTTCAAAGCGTATTCGACTTCATCATCGTGGCGTTCGCCATCTTCCTGGCCATCAAGGGAATGAATCGCCTGAAGCGCCAGCAGGAAGAGGTGCCTGAAAAGCCGCTGGAGCTTTCCGACGAATCCAAGCTGCTGACGGAGATCCGCGATCTATTGAAGGCGCGGCGGCAGCCCGAATGATTCGAGTGATGCCGGTGGTCGCCGCCACCCGGCTCGCTCAGCGCTCCCGTGACCGGGGATCGAGCTCGAAGCTGCGGCGGTATTGGCGCATGCGCTCCACGTAGGATTCGGCGCTATGACGCAGGGACGCGATCTCAGCGTCGGAGAGCTGGCGCACGATGCGACCGGGCGCACCCACCACCAGCGAGTTGTCGGGGATCTCTTTGCCTTCAGGGATCAGGGCGCGCGCCCCGATCAGGCAGTTGCTGCCGATGCGAGTGCCGTTGAGGATGACCGCGCCGATGCCGATCAGGGAGTGGTCGCCGACGCTGCAACCGTGCAGCATCGCCATGTGGCCCACGGTTACACCCCGACCGACCACCAGCTCCACACCGGGATCCGTGTGCAACACGGATCCGTCCTGAATGTTGCTGTCCTCACCCACCTGGATAAGGTCACAGTCTCCCCGCAAGACGGCGTTGAACCACACGCTGCTGCGGTCTTCCAGCACGATCGAGCCAATCAGAGTGGCGTTGTGGGCTACAAAGTGCTCAGAGCCACGCAGCTCGACCCGGCGCTCTTCCAAGGTGTACAGCATCTTGAGGTCCTCGGGGGAAGTCCTGGTCCTGGTGAGGGCTTGGTCGAGCCCGCAAGCCAGGAGCCTTAGCTACCGGTCAGCCTAGCCCACACCCGCCTCTGTGGCTCGGGCGCCGCTCCGCGGCGCGGTGCGCTTCCCGCTCCACTGCCTCCAGCGCGGCTTCGAGCAGCTCCGGGCCGGCTCCGGGCAGGTGCGCACCCTGGCTGATCAGCCGTCGCCAGAGCTTCGCGCCGGGTTGGCCATGGAACAGGCCCAGCATGTGGCGGCTGACCTCAGGCAGGCGCCCACCCTCTTCCATATGCGCCCGCACGTAGGGCAGCATGGCGGCCACTACCTCACCACGCTCCACTGGCGTCGCGGGCTCTGCGTAGCCGCGCTGATCCGCCGCCGCGAGCTGGTAGGGATCGTGGTACGCGGCCCGGCCCAGCATGATGCCATCGAGCCCCGGCAGGTGATCGAGCCCCTGTTCCAGGCTCTGGATGCCACCGTTGAGGATGATGGTCAGCTGAGGAAACTCCGCCTTCAGGCGGTACACCCGGTCGTAGCGCAGCGGTGGTAGCTCGCGGTTCTGCTTCGGACTCAAGCCCTGCAACCAGGCTTTACGCGCATGCACGATGAAAATCCGGCAACCGGCCTCCGCCACCCGTGCGACGAAGGCAGCCAAATCCTCGTAGCGGTCGGAGTCGTCGACCCCGATTCGGGTCTTGACGGTGACCGGAACCGCCACTGCGGTACACATCGTCGCCACGCACTCCGCCACGATCTCCGGCTCTAGCATCAAGCAAGCGCCGAAGCGGCCGCGCTGCACGCGGTCGCTGGGGCAGCCGACATTGAGGTTGATCTCGTCGTAGCCGAAGGATTCGGCGAGCACCGCGGCGCGAGCCAACTGTTTCGGGTCTGAGCCGCCGAGCTGCAGCGCCACCGGGTGCTCCGCCGGATGGAAGCGCAGCAACCGGGCGTAGTCGCCATGCACCACCGCGGCGCTGGTCAGCATCTCGCTATAGAGCAGGGTCCGGCTCGACAGCAGCCGATGGAAGTACCGACAGTGACGGTCGGTCCAATCCATCATCGGTGCAACGGACACCCGGCGGGCTGTGCTTGCTTCGCTGGTCATGGGTTTCGAGATCTCCGGGCGCGCGACCCTAGCGCGGGATAACAGCCGACGCAAGCGGAGTGAGCCCTGGTGGGCCAATGGGGCTACGCTAGCCTCCCGCAACCGCCCCGCCTTCGGAGTGTGAGTGCCAGCCACGGTCCTTGTCCTTCTCGCCAGCTCCGTGGCCATGCACGTGACCTGGAATCTGCTCGCCCGCTCGAGCCCGCCGGACTGCAACTTTCTTTGGTGGGGCTTGCTGGGGCATGTGGTGCTGATGGGGCCGTGGTCGGTGGTGCTCTTATGGCAGGAGGCGCTGTGGTCCTGGCAGCTGGTCGGCTTGATGACCCTCACCTCGTGCGCGTTGAGCGCTTATTTTCTGGCGCTGGCGCAGGCCTACCGCCACGCGCCGGTGGCGGTGGTATATCCCATCTCCCGTGGGCTGCCCGTGTTGGCCATCGCCGCGCTGTCGGTGGTGCTGACACAGGAAGAGCTGAGCCTGTTGGGATGGATCGGCATGTTGGTGGGCGTCGCCGGGTTGGGGCTGATTGCCGTGGCCGGCCGGCGCGGACACGCGGGTGCGGCGCTGCCCTGGGTGCTGCTGGCTGCGGCCGGCACCACCACCTATTCCCTCAGCGACAAGATCGCGGTAACGGCCTTACCCGGGCTGATAGTGCCTCTGGGCTACGTCACCGTGGTCTATGCAGTGGCGCTGCTCGCGCTCACGGGGCTGAACATCCAGCGCCATGGACGACTGATGCCAGCGCGCCGGCCGCACTCGACGGCTTGGTTGGTCGCCAGCCTCTGTATCGGCACCTCGTACGCATTGGTGATTGCTGCCATGCGCTACATCCCTGCCGCCTACGCGGTCGCTTTCACCAACGCTGGGATTCTGGTGGCGGTGGTATTGTCCATGACCTGGCAGGGCGAGCGACGGCATTGGCAGTTGAATGCCGCCGGCGTGGGAATCGCGGTGCTGGGCCTGCTGCTGGTTGCAATGGCGTAGGGCGGACTAGGCCGAAGGCCGTAATCCGCCGTCTACCTCGGAATGGTGCATTACTCGAAGACGGTGCATTACTCGAAGACGGTGCATTACTCGAAGACGGTGCATTACGCTCCGCTAATGCACCCTACGACCCTACGACCCTACGACCCTACGACCCTCCGCATCCTTGGATGAGGTCAGAGCCCTAAAACGTAGGCGAATACCAGCGGCGCCACGATGGTGGCGTCGGACTCGATGATGAAACGGGGTGTGTCCACCGAGAGCTTGCCCCAGGTGATCTTCTCGTTGGGCACTGCACCGGAGTAGGAGCCAAAGCTCGTGGTGGAATCGCTGATCTGGCAGAAATAGCTCCACTTGGGCACCGGCTGCTCCAGATCCTGCTCCAACATCGGCACCACGCAGATGGGGAAGTCGCCGGCAATACCGCCGGCAATCTGGAAAAAGCCAACACCATCGCGCCCAGCCGCTTCCGGATACCATTTTGCCAGTGCCAGCATGTAGTCGATGCCGCCCTTCATGATCGAGCGCTCGATCGAGCCGTCCAACACCCGTGCCGCGTAGATGTTGCCGGTGGTCGAATCCTCCCAACCCGGCACGAACAACGGCAAATCGCGCTCGGCTGCGGCGGCCAACCAGGAGTTCGTCGGATCGATCTGATACTTGTCGGACAGAGTCCCGGCTTTCAGGAGATCATAGAAATACTCATGGGGCAGGCGAGACTGGCCATCTCGCGCCGCCACCTTCCAGCGATCCATGATGGCGCCTTCGATCCGACGAATCGCCTCGCCTTCCGGTATGCAGGTGTCGGTGACGCGATTCAGGTGGCGATCCAGCAACCCCTGCTCGGCCTCGTCGGATAGATTGCGGTAGCCGGGTACGCGCTCGTAGTGGTCGTGGGCCACCAGGTTGTAGAGGTCTTCCTCCAGGTTGGCACCGGTGCAGGTGATGGCGTGTACTTTGTTCTCGCGGATCATCTGAGCGAGCGTCAGGCCCAGCTCCCCTGTGCTCATGGCGCCCGCCAGGGTCACCATCATCTTCTTGCCGCTATCGATGTGTTCAACGTAGGCACGCGCGGCGTCGCGCAAGGCGGCGGCATTGAAGTGGCGATAGTGATGCTCAATAAAGCTGCCGATTGGACCCATGGTCGTGGCCTCCCGATCAGGTGTTCGAGTCGTAGTCTCGAGGCGTGCGGCGCGGCTGGGCCGTATTTCGCGCTGGAAGTGGCAGTGAAACAGCTCGTCGTCGGCCGGCGATCGCGGTCTGGCGCGCACTTTACAGGATCGAGGCGCTCGGTGTGGACACAGCTGACTAATGTGGAACCGCATCCAGCACTTTGGTCGTGTCGGCCAGAGAGCGGGGTAGGTTCTGAGCGACAGACGGTGGAAGAGCGCAACCAAGTGTGGGTTCCACTGGGCCATGCAGCGCCGCGCATCCTTTGAGACTTGCTGTGCCGATCAGAACCGCCCCTCCTGCCGGAGCCTGAAGGTCACGATGCGCGCGTGATCCACCACCCCCTCCCACTGCAGCCACTCGAGCGCGTCCTCGGCGTCACACTCGAACCAGGCCCGGGTGGAGCCGAGCCGAAAGCTGTAGCCCCAGGCGTCCATGTCCGCCATCAGCCGATTGCGCCCCACCGCCGGCAACTGGTCCGCCAGCAAGATCTGCAGATAACAGACACCACATTCCTCTAGCTCGTCACCGCCGGCGTCGGTGTGCAATCCCGCGCGGCGTTGGGCATCCATGCAGACGTAATGGCAAGCCTCGTGTAGCGCCGAGTGCACCGGCGTATCGGGCCGCACCCAAAGGGCGTCGCCCACCAGCCCCGCTTCGGCATCGCCCCAGTAGCTGCCGGGAACAGGCTCGCCGGCCGCGACCTGGGCTAGCTGCAAACCGTAGCGCTCCAGGAGCTCGACCAACGCGCTGGGCGCCAGATCGGTGCAGCGCAGCACAACCAGGCCCTGGTCGGTGTTCGCACTCACGCCGGCTGACCCACCTCTCCGGGAACCACATAGCGTTCGGGACGGAGCGCCAGCACGGCCACCACCCAACCCACAGCCGCCACCACCGCCGCCGTGGAGAAGATGCTCTGCGGGCTCAACTGGTCCCAGCCCAACCCGCTCAAGAAGATGCCCAGGGAGCCGCCGGCCCCGAAGCTCAAGCTGCTGTAGAGCGCCTGGCCGCGCCCCTGCAGCGAGCCTGGGAAGAATCGATGCACCAAAGAAATGGCGACCGCATGGTAGACACCGAAGCTGAAAGCATGCAGCACTTGGGCAAGCACCAGGACCTCGAGGCTATCCACCATCCAGCCCACGAGCAGCCAGCGCAAAGTAGTAAGGGCAAGTGTCACCAACATCAGGTTGCGCGCCCCGTAGCGGGGCAGCAGCCGGTGCATGATGAGAAACAGCAGCACCTCGGCAACCACGCCCACGGCCCAGAGCAATCCGATGAGGCCCGCGGCATAGCCGTTGTCTTGCAGATAGATGGAGTAGAAGCCGTAGTAGGGGCCATGGCTTGCCTGAACCAACAGACAAACAGCGAACAGCGCCAGCACCACCGGCTGGCGCAGCACTCGCGTGATTGCCGTGGGTTCCCCTATCTCGGTGGGGGTGTCGACATCCGGCACCACCAGGCTGGTGAGCCACATGCCGATGAACAGCGCCAGCATCACCCAAGGAACCAGGCCGATGCCGGTCCGTTCCAGCACCGGCCCCAACAGCATGGAGGTGAGGATGAAACCCACCGACCCCCAAAGCCGCACCATGGCGTAGCGGTCGCTGCGACTGCTGAGGTGCGCCATGGTGATGGCCTCGAACTGGGGCAGCGGCGCGTTCCAAAAGAAGCTGAAGCAAAGCAGCACCAGCAGCAGCCACCAGAAATCCTGGCCCAGGAATACGCCGGCGAAGCAGACGGCGGCCGCCGCCGAGGTGAACCGAATCACCGCCAGTCGCCGGCCGCTACGATCGGCGATATGACCCCACAGGTAAGGCGCCACCAACCGAGTGGCCATGGGCACTGCCAGCAGACTGCCGATGTTCGCCGGGTGTAGCCCCAGATCCTTCAGATAAAGGCTCCAGAACGGGATGATCACCCCGACGCTGGCGAAGTAAAACAGGTAGAAGCTCGATAGCCTGAGGTACAGGCCGCTGCCGGTGGCCGCCGACATTGCTCCTCAGCGGTCCGCGACGGCCGCGGGAATGATCGGCGTCGATACCTGCACGTCTTGGTTCTGGGCCCGGTGCCGCAGCAGATGATCCAGCAGCACGATGGCAACCATGGCCTCGGCGATAGGGGTGGCGCGGATGCCGACGCAGGGGTCGTGGCGGCCCTTGGTCACCACCTCCACCGGCTCGCCCGCCAGGTTCACCGAGCGCCCGGGCAGCCGAATGCTGGAGGTTGGCTTGAGGGCGATGCTGGCCACGATGTCCTGCCCCGAGGAGATGCCACCGAGAACCCCGCCGGCGTGGTTGCTGAGGAAACCCTCGGGCGTAATCTCGTCGCGGAACTCGGTGCCGCGGGCCTCCACGCAGCCAAAACCGTCGCCCACCTCCACGCCCTTGACCGCGTTGATGCCCATGAGCGCATGGGCCAGGTCCGCATCCAGGCGGTCGAACACGGGCTCGCCGAGGCCAGGCGGCACGCCATGGGCCACCACGGTGATGCGGGCGCCGATGGAGTCGCCGGACTTGCGCAGGGCGTCCATGTAGCGCTCGAGCTCCGGCACCAGATCGGGGTCCGGGGAGAAGAATGGGTTGTCCTCGATCACCGACCAGTCGATCCGAGCCGGGCGCAGCGGCCCGAGCTGGGCCAGGTATCCGGCCACTGTGACGCCGTGTCTCAGCTTCAGGTATTTCTTGGCGATGGCGCCCGCCGCCACCCGCATGGCGGTCTCGCGGGCGGAGGAGCGACCACCGCCTCGGTAGTCCCGGATGCCGTACTTGTGGTGGTAGGTGTAGTCAGCGTGCCCGGGACGAAAGCGATCCATGATCTCGCTGTAGTCCTTGGAGCGCTGGTCGACGTTTTCGATCAACAAGCCAATGGGTGCGCCGGTGGTTTGCCCTTCGAATACTCCGGAGAGAATACGCACCTGGTCCGGCTCGCGACGCTGAGTAGTGTGGCGGGACTTGCCGGGCCGACGCCGCTCCAGCTCCGCCTGCAGATCTGCCTCGTCCAGCTCCAGGCCCGGCGGACAGCCGTCGACGATGGCGCCGATGGCGGGCCCGTGGCTCTCGCCAAAGGAGGTCACGCAAAAGAGCTTGCCGATGGAATTGCCGGACATGTGCGGGTCTCGGTGAGGCGGAAAGGGCCGACATTATCCCCGAAGGCCGGGGCAACGGGGCAAGCAGGCGAGCGGATTGGCGTCACGCCCCTAGGGTTTCCATCAAAACGGCGCACGGTGCGTAGGGTCGTCGGGTGCATTAGCGAAGCGTAATACACCGTTCGGACGCAAAGGGCGCAGGATGCATTAGGCAAAGTCGTAATGCACCGTCCGTGGCCGCAATTGGACGGTGGGTTACGCTACGCTAACCCACCCTCGGCGCTTCGCTCGCAACGGGCGTCGCGGCCTCGCGGCGCTTGGTCCACTCCCGCAAGCGCTGAAACATCACGTACAGCACCGGAATGAAGAAGATGCCCACCAACGCGGCTGCCAGCATGCCGCCGAACACTGCGGTGCCGACACCCCGGCGGCTCAACATTCCCGCCCCGGTGGCGATGACCAGGGGTAGCAATCCAGCGATGAACGCAAAGCTCGTCATCATCACCGCGCGAAACCGGGCACGGGCGCCTTCTATGGCCGCCTCTTCGATGGCCAGCCCGTGCTCCCGGCGCTCCTTGGCGAACTCCACGATCAGGATGCCGTTCTTGGCGGCCAGCGCGATCAGCACCACGATGCCGATCTGGGCGTAGATGTTGTTGTCCAGACCCGCTATCCATAGCGCAAACATGGCGCCGGCGATGCCCACCGTCACCGACAGCAGCACCGGAATGGGGATGTTCCAGCTCTCGTAGAGCGCCACCAGGAACAGGTACGCAAACAGCACCGCCAGCGCCAGGATGATGCTGGTTTGGCCGGCCGCCTGCAGCTCTTGCAGGGCCGTGCCGGTCCATTCGTAGCCATAGCCTTGCGGCAGGGTCGACTCGGAGAGCTGCGCCATGGCCGCCAGCGCCTCCCCGGAGCTGCGACCCTCGGCCGGGGAGCCATTGATGGTGACGCTGCGATAGTTGTTGTAGCGCTGAATGGTCTGGGGTCCCAGGATCAGCCGCACGTCCGCCAGAGCCCGCAGCGGCACCATGTCACCGTTGGCGTTGCGCACGTGGATGCGGTAGATGTCGGGCACCTCGCTGCGATCTGGAGGCTCGGCCTGAATGTTGACCTGCCAGGTGCGCCCGAACAGGTTGATGCTGTTGACGTAGTAACCGCCCAGCGTGGCCTGCAGGGCGTTGAAGAGGTCGGAGACCTGCACCCCCAGCGTCTGCACCTTGTCCCGGTCGACGTCGAGATAAAGCTGCGGGGTATTGGCGGCGTAGGTGGTGAACACCCCGCTCAGGGTCGGATCCTGATTGGCGGCGAAGATAAGCCCGCGGGCGGTGGCAGCCAACTCACCCGGCTCGCCACCGCGGAGATCCTCGAGCTGATACTCGAAGCCGCTGCCGGTGCCAAGGCCGATGATGGGCGGCAAGTTGAAGGCGATCACACTGGCCTCGCGAATTGCCTGGAACTCGCCCATTGCCCTCTGGATGATGGCTTGCGCGCCCAGCTCCGGCCCGGCGCGTTCCTCGAATGGCTGCAACAACACGATCAGGAAAGCGCCGTTGGACTTGTTCAGGCCGTCGATGAAGCTGTAGCCCACCACCGAGCTGATGTTGGCTACGCCCTCCGCCTCGGCGAGGATCTGCTCCACCCGCTCCACCACTGCCTGGGTTCGGTTGACCGAGGCACCTTCGGGCAGAGCGACCTCGACGAAGAAGGCGCCCTGATCCTCAGACGGCAGGAAACCTGATGGAGTGACCTGGAACAGCCAGTAGTTGGCGGCGATTGCCCCCGCCAGCAGTGCTAGACCGATCAGGGCGGCACGCCTCACCAGCAGCTTGACCACCGAGACGTAACCATCGCGGGCGTGGTCGATGCCGCGCAACACGTAGCCCATGACCCCCTTCTTGGGACCGTGGCTCGACTTCAGGAACAGTGCGCACAGCGCCGGGCTGAGTGTGAGCGCGTTGATGGCGGAGATCACCATGGACACGGACACGGCCACCGCGAACTGCTGGTAGAGCTGGCCACTGATGCCGGGAATGAAGGCCACTGGCACAAACACCGAGAGCAGCACCAGGGTGATGGCGATGATGGGGGCCGTGATCTGCCCCATGGCCATCTTCGCCGCCTGCGCGGTGGAGAGCTCCGGGTGCTCTTCTAGGATGGCCTCGACCGCTTCCACCACCACGATGGCATCGTCCACCACGATGCCGATGGCGAGCACCAGGGCGAGCAGCGACACTGTGTTGGCGGAGAAGCCCAGCGCCAGCATGACCGCGAAGGTGCCAATGAGGGAGACCGGCACCGCGATCAGCGGGATGATGGTCGCGCGCAGGTTCCCCAGGAACAGGAACACCACGATGATGACCAGGATGAAGGCCTCGAACAGCGTATGCACCACCGCTTCGATGCTCTCCTTGACGAAGGCGGTGGTGTCGTAGGTCACCGTGTAGTCGACGCCGGCTGGGAAGTTGCGCTTGAGCCGTTCCAGCGCCGCCAGCACGCCATCGGCGGTATCCACGGCGTTGGCGCCGGGGGCCTGATAAATGCCGACCAGCGCGCCGGCACCCTGGTTGAAGCGCGAGCTCGAATCCGAGCTCTTGGCCCCCAGCTCCACTCGACCCACGTCCTTGATGCGCACGAAGGAGCCATCCGGGTTGGCCCGCACCACCACGTTTTCGAATTGGGAGGCCTCGGTCAGGCGACCCTGGGTCTGGATGTTGAGCTGGAATCGTTGATCGGAAGCCAGGGGCGCTGCGCCGATGCGACCCACGGCGGCTTGGACGTTCTGTGCCCGCAGGGCCTGGATCAAGTCGTTAGGCGTCAATCCCAAGCTGGTGAGCCGGTCGGTCTCCACCCATACCCGCATGCTGTATTCGAGGGGGCCGAACAGGAATACATCGCCCACGCCGCGCACGCGCTTCAGGCTGTCGATCAGGTTGATGGTGGCGTAGTTGTTGAGGAACAAGCTGTCGTAGCGCTGCTCCGGCGAGTGTATGGCGATGACCTGCAGCAACGCCGAGGACTTCTTCTTGACGGTCACGCCTTGGCGGGTGACTTCTTCCGGCAACTGCGGGGTGGCGAGCTGCACCCGGTTAAAGACGTTGACGTTGTTGATGTCGGGGTTGGTGCCGACGGCGAAGGTCACGGTGAGCGTATAGCTGCCGTCGTTGCCGGAGGTGGACTTCATGTAGAGCATGTTGTCCACGCCCACCACTTGGGACTCGATGGGCTGGCCCACCGTCTGCTCCACTACCTCGGCGCCGGCGCCCGGATACAGCGCCGTCACCGAAACCTGGGGCGGTACGATGTCGGGAAACTGCGCCACCGGCAGCCGCGTCAGCGCGATAGCACCGGCCAGCGTGATGACGATGGAAATTACGATGGCGAGCCGCGGCCGGTCGATGAAGACGTCCGAGATCATGCGCTCAGCCCTGGGAGGCGGGGGGGGTGATTGCCGCGGCCGGCGCGACCACCTGGCCGGGACGCACCTTCAGAATACCCTCGACGATGACCCGGTCGCCCTCATCCAGGCCCTCGGTGACCGCCAGTAGCCCGGCTTCACCTGGCGCCGTCACGATGCGGCGCACCTCCACCTTGTCACCTTCACCTACCACCAAGGCGAAAGCGCCGGCCTGATCCACCTGCGTCGCCTGCTCGGGGATCATTAGCACCGACTCCGGCGTGGTCTGGGCAACGATAGCCGTCACCAACTGGCCATCGATCAAGGTCCGGTCGGGATTGGGCAGGGAGGCGCGCACGACCACGGTGTCGGTATCCGGGTTGACCTGAACATCGACGAAGTTGAGCGTGCCCACCTCGTCGTAGACGGTGGCGTTGGCCAGGCGAACCTTGACGTTGACGTTTCTGGAGTCCTGTCCCTGCTCGGCGGCCTCGCGCCGGACTTCCAGGAGTTGGCGCTGGGTCACCGGGAAGGTGACATACATCGGGTCCTGGCTCACAAGTGTCGCCAGCGTGCCACTGCTGGGTTCCACAAAATTGCCGACACTGAACTGGGAGCGGCCGATCTTGCCCGCGATCGGCGCCGCGATGTCGGTGTAGCTCAGGTCGAGCTCGGCCTTATCCAGCGCCGCCTGCTGACGCATCAGGTCACCCCGCGCGGACTGCTCATTGGCCGCTGCCAAATCAGCCTCCGCTTGCACCACCAGTTTCCTCTTGACCAGGGACTCCTGCCGAACCCGCTCCTGGGTGGCTGCTTTGAGGGTGGCCTCGGCACTCACGATGCTGGCTTCGACCTCGGCGACCTGGGCCTGGTAGGGCGCTTTCTCGAGGACGAAGAGCGGGCTTCCAGCGGTGACTTCCTGACCTTCCTGAAACAGCCGCTGCTCCAGAAAGCCTTCCACCCGGGCGCGCAGCTCAACGGTTTCGGCCGCCTCGATGCGGCCGGTGAATCTGGCGCTCGGGGTGATCTCGCGGCGCTCGACTGGCGCCACGGTGACCGCCGGCGGGGGCGCCGCTGCGGCGGCGGCTGGCTCTGTCTTCTGCCCATCACAGGCCGCCAAACCCAGTAAAACAGATGCCAAGATCAGCTCGCGATACAGCCGCAAGAGTCCCCGCACTCGCCACCTCCCCCAGTTCGGCAATACGGCACACCCACTCGGCGCCGCGGCCGGAGTCTGCTCCCGCGGCATACGAAGGGCAAGTGGAGGAAAACGTAAGCGAGCGCAGCAAGCGCTTGCCATGACTCAAGTCATACGGAAGCAATCTGCACCGGACCCGCGTCAGGCTTCTGCATTCGGCGCTACTTCACGCCGCCGGCCGCCCTGCCATACGTTGGGCCCGCCACAGCCTTCAGCTGGGGCGATGTCGTCCTCGACCACCGTTATCTCTACTACAGCCAGAGCGGCGAGCAGCTGGTCGACAACCTGAGCTTCGGCGGATTCGCGCTCGGCGCCAGGTTCAGCTTCTGATGGGGCACAGTTCGCGGGACTTCTTTGAGACTCCTGCCGCAGGCGAGCGGCCCCCCCGCCGAGTCTCGATCGCCCTCCCGCAAACCACCCGTGGAGGAACTCCGCTCGAGTGGAGACCCATAGGGCGTTCATGCTTCCTATATTTTCCCGTAGGGGCGAAAAATTTTTCGCCCCTATCCTGTCCCTACCGTCTGGCGCCGGTTGCGCCGAGTCCGACGCCGAGTACGCTTAGCCCACGACCATACCAATGGGCCCGCTCGGGATGGCTACCAAGGACGCTGAGCTGCCGATCCGCCTGCTGCACCTCTCCGACGTCCACTTCCGCGCCGACAAGGCGTGGGATGCGGAGCCGGTGCTGCGCGAGCTGGCTCGATTCATCAAGAAGGAAGTTGCCGGAGGCCTCGCGCCCGACCTGGTGGTCTTCACCGGCGACCTGGCCTACGCCGGCAAGGCCGAGGAGTACCTGCTGGCCCGTGACTGGCTGGAGCATCATCTTTGGCCGGCGCTGCCCGCGGGGCTGCCCCGTGATCGATTGCTGCTGGTTCCCGGCAACCACGACGTGGACCGAGACACGGTGGGCTTCGGCGCCAAGTGCACCCAGAAAGGGCTTCTGGACCAACGCGACCAAACAGCGATCGCATCGGTGCTCGGCGATGCCAAAGAGCGCCAACCCCTGCTCGAGCGCCACACGGCCTATCTCGATTTCCTGCACGACTGGTTCGGCGAGCGCCCGGAGCTGCCCTGGTGGCAGCGGGTGATCGAGCTCCGTGGCCAGCGCCTGCACCTGGCCGGTCTGGACTCTGCCTGGATGGCCTGCGGCGATGAGGACCGGGGTCGTCTTCTTCTCAGCAGTTATCAGCTAACCCAGACGGTGCTGACCCAGGTGGCCGATGACGCCGACTGGCGCATCGCCTTGTTACATCACCCCTGGGACTATCTGGCGGAATTCGACAGTCACGACGTCCGGGAGAGCATCCACCTGCACCGCGACCTGGTATTGCGCGGGCATTTGCATCGACCGCAGAGCGAGCGCATCGTCCGGCCGGACCCAGGACGCGGTTGTCTCGAGCTCGCCGCGGGGTGTCTCTATGAGCACGGTCAGTACCCCAACGCCTTCCAATGGATCGAGCTGTGGACCAATAACCGACGAGTGCGGGTGCATTTTCGCGCCTGGCTGCACGGCGCCTGGACCGTCGATCGCAACCAGCCGGGATGTCCCGAGGGGTACGCGGAGTACCCGCTAGCTCGCCACACGTCAGATCCGCGTCCTGCCACTCCGTCATCTGGGCCGACAATTCCACCCGAGTACCTCGCGTGGCTACACCGCGAATACGCCAATGTCGAGCTCCTGGGCCAGGACAGCGACCAGGGACAAGCGATCACTTTGAGCCAGGTATACGTGCCGGCCTTGACCCAGCCGGCCCAGGCGGAGCGGTCGATGCGGCCGGAAGAGGCGGAAAAACAGAAGCCTAGCCTGCTACTGCAGCGCCTCGACGGGGAGTCCCTGTACGTTCCCGCGCCGCCCGGTGCGGGGAAGTCCACCTTCTGCCGTTGGGCGGCCCTGTACAGCAGTAACGTCGGTGCGAGCGCTCACCCGGTGCCGGCCCCGGAAGGCTTCGAGGAGCCCTCACCCAGTGGGCTCCGCGACCGCCTGCCGCTCCTGGTTCCGCTGCGGGAGCTGTGGCGGGTCATGGAGTGTGGTCGCGGCTGCCAAAGCTGGCGCCGCGGCGACCTGGAGGACGCCCTGGCGAATTGGGTGGACCGCTCGCCACCACCGAGCTTGAGCGGCGCCCTGCTGCGCGAGCACCTCGGCGCCGGCAGCGCCTTCCTGCTGCTGGATGGCCTGGACGAGATGCCAGTCTCCGAGCCCCACGAGGGCACCACGATCTACCCGCGGGCCCTGTTGCTGAGCGGCCTCGCAGACGCCTTGCCCGCCTGGGAGCAGGCCGGTAATCGCACCCTGCTGACCAGCCGCCCCTATGGTCTGGATCAGGCGGGGCTCACCCGGCTGGGCTTGCCGAGCGCGCCCCTCGAGCCGCTGCCCCGGCCCTTGCAGGCGCTCTTCGTCACCCGTTGGTTCCACGCCTTGCGCCAACCAGAGCTGGCTGCGGGTCTTCAACAGGCGATCGAGGGACGCGAGGATCTGGCCCCGCTGGCCGAGAATCCCATGCTGCTCAGCGCGCTCTGCGTCATCTATGGCAACGGCGGGCGCCTGCCCGAGGACCGCTACCGCCTCTACCAGCGCATCGTCAACGTGGTGCTCTACAACCGCTATCCGGGCGATGCCCGCGAGCGCGAGCCGATCAAGGCACGGCTGGAGGCCATCGCGCTCGGCATGCACACCGGTGACAGCAGCGACTCGCCGCGGCTCAGCCCCGCCAGCGAGATCGGCGTGGCCGAAGTGGAGCGGCTGCTGGGCCGATTCGCGGAGCTCAACCCCGCCTTCGAGAGCGGCCGGGTGCAGCCGGCGGTGCAATGCGAGGAGCTCCTCACGCGCTCCGGGTTGCTGCTTCCGAGGCCCGGTCACCGGGCCGCGTTCTTCCATCTGAGCCTGCAGGAGTTCCTGAGCGCCGAGCGCGTCGCCCGCACCGCCGAGGACCGTCGAACCCTGGAGCAGGTGTTTCGCGATCGCGGCGTTGTGGCCGAATGGCGCCAGACCCTGCTGTTTCTCTTCGCCGCCCAGGTCTTCAACTACCGCGACGCCCAATGGGGCATGGAGCTGCTGACCCGCTTCGTTGGCGACCAAACGCGGGATACTGTGAAGGCCAACCCGGCGCCTGCGGTCCTTATCGCCGAGGCACTGGAGCTCTGCCAAGCCAAGGGCTACCGCATCCCCGCGGCGCTGAGCGACGGATTCCGCCAGCGCTGCCTGGAGGCCATTGCCGACGAGATCGAGCTGCGGGCGCGTCAGGCCCTGGGGCTTTGCCTCGGCCGCCTGGGTGACCCGCGCATTCCCGACCTGCGCGACCCGGCCGCCTACGTGGAGGTTCCGGCCGGGAGCTATCCCTACGGCGAGAAGGGTGAACCAACCCGAATCGAAGCACCCTTCCTGCTCGGCCGCCATGCCGTCACCAACAGCCAGTACCAGGCCTTCATGGACGCAGGCGGTTACCGTGAGCGAGGCTGGTGGTCCGAGGAGGGGTGGGCCTGGCTGCAAAAGGCTGGCCTTGCGGAGCCGAGATATTGGCGAGACCCGCGCTGGAACGGCCGCAACCAACCGGTGGTCGGGGTGAGCTTCTGGGAAGCGGAGGCCTGCTGCCGCTGGGCCGGGGGACGGCTGCCGCGGGAGCGGGAATGGGAGGCCGCCGCTCGCGGCCCGGAGGGCTGCGAGTACCCTTGGTGCGGGCCCTGGGAGGACGGCATCTGCAACAGTGATGAGGCCGGCCTCGGCGTGACCTCGCCGGTGGGACTCTTCCCGCGCTCTCGTCAAGCCCGACTGGGTTTGGAGGACCTGGCGGGGAACGTCTGGGAGTGGTGCGACGACTTCATGTCCAACCCCGGCGCAGAAAAGCCGCGCGTGCTGCGCGGCGGT
>CAZLYT010000588.1:0-2518 GCA_964563515.1 uncultured Candidatus Competibacteraceae bacterium
ACCTGGCGGGGCGATGCTGCTACAAACCATCACCATTGCCGAGTCCCAGTTCGAGCAAGCCCTCGGCAGTGTGGATTTCATTCAGCGCTACATATTCCCGGGTGGCTGTCTGCCTGCACTCTCGGCACTGGCGCGGGCCGCCGGGGAGGCCTCATCGCTGTCTCTGACCCACCTGGAGGAGCTTGGTCTGCACTATGCCGAGACGCTGCGGCGTTGGCGCGAGGCGTTCGAGGCACGGCTGGAAGAGGTTCGCGCCCTGGGCTTCAACGAGGCGTTCGTTCGCATGTGGCGCTTCTACCTGAGCTACTGTGAGGGCGGCTTCGATGAAAGAGCCATCGGCACGGTGCAGGTTCGCTTCGAGAAGCCGGCGAGCCCGAATCTTTCATCGCAACGGGCCATGCCTTGTTCTCGTGTGATTGCTCGAGAGCGAATTGCGCGTGATGTCTGCTGAATCATTCGGCCTTGTCCATGGGCAAGAACAGGTCGCGGAAGGTGCGTGCTCGGCAGCTGCGGAACAGAAGGTAGGCGAGGGTGGCGGCATTGCCGAGCAACACCAAAGCCGCGATCCAGCCGATGGCGTGGCTGCGCCGGGATTCCACTACCGCGATCCAACACGCCACGAAAAGCAGTCCCAGACTCAAATCCATGAGCGTCACGACGCTCCATGGGCTGGCGATGATCGCTTGCCAACCTTCGCCCAGGGGTTGGGCCGCTGCGGCGAGGCCGACGGCGCCGATGAAGATCCCCAGCAGCAGCCCACATACGATTACAAACGCCTGCATCACGCCTGGTCTCCGGTTGGTGAACGACTACTGCAACAAGACCAGCAACTGCGATGGAAGTGCGGAGCGAGCGGTGATTGCGGGACGGTTCGAGTGCTGGCGCAGTGCCAAGACAATTGTTTGAAGCCGATCGGAGTGGCCCAGTGAAGAGTGCAATTGAGCTGGTGGAACGGGGTCTGGTGCCCGATTGGATGACCCGCGTGGGTATCCGTCGCCTGCTGCGTGAGCGCCTGCGGAGCGAGCGCCGGGGCGATCAGCAGGCGCGCTTGGCGGTGCTGCTGCGAGAGCTCCAGGCGGCGCCGATTGCGGTGTCGCCCGAGGCTGCAAACGAACAGCACTATGAGGTGCCGTCGGCTTTCTTCGACCTGGTTTTGGGATGCCACCGCAAGTACAGCTGCGCCTGGTGGGGCGAAGGCGTTCGCGGTCTGGACGCGGCCGAGGCAGCCATGCTCGCGCTGACTTGTGAGCGTGCCGAGCTGGAGGATGGCATGGACATGCTCGAGCTCGGCTGCGGCTGGGGATCGCTGACCCTATGGATGGCCCAGCATTTCCCCCGCAGCCGCATCATGGCGGTGAGCAACTCGGCGTCCCAATGTCGCTATATCGATGGGATCGCCCGCGAACGCGGCCTGCAGAACGTCACCCTGGTGCATGCCGACGTCAACGCGTTCTCCTGCGACTCGCGCTTCGACCGCGTGGTGTCGGTGGAGATGTTCGAGCACATGCGCAACTATGGGGCGCTGATGCAGCGCATCCACGGCTGGCTGCGGCCGGGAGGCAAGCTCTTCGTCCACATCTTTACTCATCAGCACTTCGCCTATCCCTTCCAGACCGAGGGCGACGACAACTGGATGGGCCGCCATTTCTTCACCGGCGGAATCATGCCCAGCGCCGATTTGCTGGGCTATTTCCAGGATCACCTGGACCTGGAATCACGCTGGCGGGTTGATGGCCGCCATTACCAGCGCACCTGCGAGGCCTGGCTTGCCAATTTGGACCGCCGCCGCGACCAGGGGCGTACGGTCCTGGCGGAGGTCTACGGCAAGCGCGAGGCCGAGCGTTGGCTACAGCGCTGGCGTATGTTCTTCATGGCGTGTGCCGAGCTCTTCGGCTACGCCGGAGGTCGAGAGTGGCAGGTGCACCACTATCGATTTTGCCGTGGCGTGCAGGCTTCACTCCCTGAGTCGGATGCGACGTCCGATCAGATTTAAGACCGACTTCTCGGTTTCGCAGGCTCGCCGGAGTCAAGAGTCACGCATTGAGCTTCGACGGCTGAGTCTCTGTGTCCCCGTGTAGACACACTACCTAGCCCATGTTTACCACTTTCGTCGCCCAGATCGCGCTAAGTGACTGATTGTTGATTTTGGGCCGGGAAAATCACGGCCGGCGGCGGGGGTTTAGCAATCGGTAGTGAAATGTAGTGCCATAATATTGCTTCAGTGTATTGACTTTGCTGGCCTCACCCGCTAGCGTCAGCGCCCATGTTCATTCGCCGCACCACCATCAAAAGCCGACAAAGCGGTGAGCCCTATTACACCTACCGCCTGGTGGAATCGGTTCGTTCCGGAAACAGCGTTCGCCAACGCACACTGCTCAATCTGGGACGCAACTTCGAGGTGCCGCGTGCGCAATGGAAGGCATTGGCACAACGCATCGAAGCGCTCGTCACCGGCCAACACGATTTAGGGCCAGCGGCGCTCGATGCCCAATGGGAGGAGGCCGCACAGCGCTATGCC
>CAZLYT010000589.1:0-1692 GCA_964563515.1 uncultured Candidatus Competibacteraceae bacterium
GGCAAAGACCCTACTTGCCCCTGCCAGGACGGCGATTCGTGCCACTACGAAGGCCCTGACGCTTGGCCGATACCATTGCGCCGCGCGGCGGTCGAAGGCGGCGGAGCCGTCTATACCGATGACGAACCGATAGTGGAGTAAGGGACCATGAAGCGCATTGATTCAAGGGAGCGTTGCGGCTATTGCGGCGGCCCGCACAACGAGAAGATTTGTCCGAAGACATGGAGCGGCAGTATCAAAAATCGCGACCTGCGGTGCTCCTATTGTGGAGCGCGAGACCACGATTACGATAGCTGTCCGAAGCACGCATGAGACCGAAAAACCCCCAAAACCCTGACGATTTCCATGGGTCAAACCTGGGATGACGAAACAAGTGCTTTCGAATCAACGCTAATGGTTTGCCGCCAAAACAAACATAGTACCTTCTGGCCTGGGGCGTGCGCACTGGTTACCACCTGTGGAATCAACGGGTTAGGGGAAAGTGCAAACCTACAGGGCGCGTCCGAAAAGTCCGTTTTGGAGCGCTTTTCTGCGTTTTTCCCTGGCATAAACCTGGGTTCGAGGGGGCGAACGTGACGCCCTACTACGAGCGCGACGGCATCACGATCTATCACGGCGACTGCCGGGAGATCCTGCCATTGCTCGGCCAGTTCGACGCCCTAGTCACCGATCCGCCTTTCGGAATTGGGTGGGGCCGCGCGACATGGGCCGACCATTCTGCCGCCTACCCGGAACTTATCGGCTGGCTTGTAGGGGAAGCCCAAAGAGTAGTGCCGGTCGGGTGGTGTTTCGTGTTCCAGGCAATGCCAAACTGCGGCAGGTTCCATGAGTGGTTCCCGGATGGCTGGAGGATATTCGCCGCCTGTAAGAACTTCGCACAGATCCGACCGACTGGAGTTTGGCACTCGTGGGACCCGGTTGTTTTTTGGCGTAACGGCCCGAACAGCGGCCCGAACAGCGGCCCGAACAGCGGGCACGTCAACAGGGATTACTTCGTTGGGAACGTGGCTGGCGTATTCGGCGAGCGGATAGGCCATCCATGCCCAAAGCCCGTCGATACCATGCGCCACATTGTCAGGCTGGCCGCGCCGGATCGTGGGAGCATCCTTGACCCTTTTGCTGGTTCAGGAACGACTCTTCTGGCAGCGAAAGAGTGTAGGTATTCCGCAACGGGTATCGAGATCGAGGAGCGCTACTGCGAGATCGCGGCAAAGAGGTTAAGCCAAGGAGTGTTGGAATTTGAGCCGCACAATAAATGACCTACAGCGGGAGCGCGAAATGGCCGTTTTTGCCCGTTTTCGTGACGATTTCCCTGGCATAAACCTGGGATGGGGGCGCGCGTGAGCTGCATGTGTGAATGGCCGGATGGCTGCGGTGGCTCGGGCGTTATCTATTGCGAGGGCTGCGGCGGGGACCAATGCGTGTGTATGTGCGGTGGGGAGTGCGAGTGTTACGGGTGCGAAGAATGCCCGGATGATGATTACTACGACGATGAGGAGCCCACGCCATGACCCACGTCCAGCCGAATGCAGTGGACTACGCCCAGGTGGACCCCTTGGACCCCTTCGACGGCAGCGATCGCGACGTGAACGTGCGCCGCAGATCAGTCAAAGTGGTGACCGTTCGTGGGGACAAAAACTGCGCCATGGAATTCCACTACGGCCCACACGTCATCAAGTCTGGCGACAAAGC
>CAZLYT010000590.1:0-2138 GCA_964563515.1 uncultured Candidatus Competibacteraceae bacterium
GCCTCGCCGTAGCGCTTAGCGCGAAGGCGGGCCCCGCCGAAGCGCCTGGCCTCCGCCTTTGCCAAGGCCTGGGCGAGACAGGCGTGTGCAGGTACGCTCGTTGCACGTTCTACAGTGAACCGACAGTTCAGGGGCGAAGCGCATCCACGCTGTGTCGTGAAGGCGTACAGCATCCCTCTACATGTCATCCATGACACCACACGACGCGATCCGCACAGCGCTTACGCCGGTCGCTGACGTCGAAGACTGCCAGAGCGCGGTCGATTTCGTCGGCGATGCGGAGCTGGCCCTGCTGGGCGACGCCAGTCACGGCACCCACGAGTTCTACGCCAGCCGCGCGCACATCACAAAGCAGCTGATTCTCCAGAGCGGGTTCCGCGGCGTCGTCGTCGAGGCCGACTGGCCTGATGCGTATCGCGTCAATCGGTACGTCCGCCACGAGAGCAAAGATGCGAGTGCCATCGAGGCGCTCGAAGACTTCCAGCGCTTTCCAACCTGGATGTGGCGCAATACCGACGTGCTTGCGTTCGTGGAGTGGCTGCGCGACCACAACGACGGGCTGCCAGCCGAGCAGCAGGCGGGCTTTTACGGCATGGATCTCTATGCGCTCCACGCGTCGATGCGCGCGGTTCTCGAATATCTGCATAGGACGGATCCTGAAGCGGCGAAGCGCGCGCGGGCTCGCTACGCGTGCTTCGATCGGTATGGCGAAGACCCGCAGGCGTATGCGTATGTGGAAACCTTCGGCCTCGAATCCTGTGAAGACGCCGTCGTCGACGTGATGACGGTTCTACGGCGCCGCGCAGCCGAGCTGGCGAGCGGGAGCGCGATTCAGCGGGACGCCTGCTTCTTCGCCGAGCAGAATGCGCGCCTGGTCAAGAACGCCGAGGAGTACTACAGGACGTTGTTTCGCGGCGGCGCGCAGTCGTGGAACGTGCGCGACCAGCACATGGCCGGGACGATTCAGGCGCTGCGGACGCACTTGAACGACCGTGGGGCGCCCGCGAGGCTTGCCGTGTGGGCGCACAACGCGCATCTGGGCGACGCGCGCGCGACGGAGTTGGGGCAGCGCGGCGAGCTGAACGTGGGGCAGTTGATGCGCGAGCGGTTTCCGGGAGCGACGGCGCTCATCGGGTACACGACGGCGCACGGCACGGTGACGGCCGCATCGGATTGGGGCGAGCCGCTGGAGATGAAGCGAGTCAGGCCCGCGCTGCCCGACAGCTACGAGCATCTCTTTCACGATCTCGCGGTTCCGCGATTCTTCCTGCCGATCCGCGACGGCCGGCATCTCATGATGAAGCCGCGGCTCCAGCGCGCTATCGGCGTGATCTATCGGCCGGAGACCGAGCGCCAGAGCCACTACTTTCACGCGAGCCTCTCATCGCAGTTCGACGCGGTGCTGCACTTCGATCACACCACCGCCGTGCGGCCGCTGGAGACGACGGCGCACTGGGCGTTGCCCGAGGTGCCGGAGACGTTTCCCACAGGAGTCTAGGGGTTGCAGACACAGGATCATGCCGTCCGGTTCAACGTGGGCGGTGTGTACATCGACGCAGACATTTCGATACCGGCCGACGCCACGGGAATTGTGCTGTTCGTGCATGGCAGCGGGAGTAGCCGTCATAGCCCGCGCAATCAGTTCGTTGCCGCCAGCTTTCACGCGAACGGCCTTGGCACGGTGTTGATGGATCTGCTGACGCGCACAGAGGAGCGCGCCGATCAGTTCAGCGGCCAGCTGCGCTTCGACATCTCGTTTCTTGCGCGCCGCGTGATGGCCGTGCTCGACGAGATGCGCGCGCAGGTGTCGCTGCCGTTCGGCTTGTTTGGCGCGAGTACCGGTGCGGCGGCGGCATTGGTGGTGGCGGCCGCGCACCCCGACATCATTTTGGCCGTTGCGTCGCGCGGCGGACGGCCGGACCTCGCGGGACGCGCGCTGCCGGCCGTGAAGGCGCCGACGTTGTTGATGGTCGGCAGCGAGGACCCCGAAGTCGCCGAGCACAATCGCAAGGCGGCGGCGCGGATGACGGCCGAGTCGCGGATCGAGATCATTCCCGGCGCCTCGCATCTGTTTCACGAGCCCGGCGCGCTGGAAACGGTGGCGCATCTGGCGGCGGGCTGGTTTACGACGCACCTGG
>CAZLYT010000591.1:0-9530 GCA_964563515.1 uncultured Candidatus Competibacteraceae bacterium
CCGATCGCCTTCGACGAGGAGGTGGCGGCGTCCGAAGCCGCCACGGGCTTTCGCAACGTGGCACTGGCGAACTTCATGAAAAGCTTCGGCCGCATCGACAACGACGTGGCTACGGTGCTGGACGCCTACTTCCACCATTGCGCGCTGAGAATGAGCTGCGTGCAGCTGGCGCGCGCGGCGGTCTTCCTGTGCCGCGACGGCGTGCACCCGTACTCGGGCGAACAGATCCTGACCAACCGGCAGACCCGCCGCGTCAATGCGCTGATGCTGACCTGCGGCACCTACGACTCGGTGGGAAGCTTTGCCTATCGCGTCGGCCTGCCCGCAAAAAGCGGCGTCGGTGGCGGCATCGTTGCGTTGGTCCCAGGGGTGCTGTCCATTGCCGTTTGGGCGCCGGAGCTGGATCGCAGCGGGAACTCCTACATTGGCACGGCGGCGCTCGAGCTATTCACCACCATCACCCGTCACTCCGTCTTCTGATGTTCTCCTGCACCCCGCTCGCCCCCGGGCCCAAGTAGGCATCCAAAAAAAACGGCTCCTTCCTTCCCGGGCCCTCAAGTCTGGGCCGTGGCTGCCGACACTCTTGAATGCGAGCTAGGGTGGACCGTCACTGTGGCTCACGCGGTTGCGCCGGCGAACTGCATCGCTTGCGAATAACACAAGAGCACCGGCGCTGGCCGCAATTGCAGGCTGCAAGTCGGCTTGCCGATTGAGCTCGCGACGGCGAACTGGCCGTGAGCAAATTGACCACTCCCAAAAGCGTCCGCCGCCGAAGTGATGCCCCAGAAGACAACAGCTGGGGTGCAGCGGAGGAGCGCCAGGTAGGATTCGGCGAAGCGCAGGCGTGACCTTGAATCGATCCAGGCTGGCTCAAGAATCGCCACCAGCGCCCCTGGGAATACCCATCGTGACGGCGTCGGCCTACGACGTGATCAATGCGCCCCTGAT
Organism: uncultured Candidatus Competibacteraceae bacterium; assembly: GCA_964563515.1. Lineage (GTDB taxonomy): Bacteria > Pseudomonadota > Gammaproteobacteria > Competibacterales > JAHEDQ01 > CAZLYT01. The sequence continues at coordinate 949 of CAZLYT010000591.1, forward strand.
CGCCGTCGATGGCCCCAACGAAACGGTGGTTTATGCCAACGCGGCGGCGCAGGTGCTCCTGGGCGCAAGCTCTCGGTCGTTGGTCGGACGCAGCGCGGCCAGCCTGACCGCAGGCGACGTGGAGGGCGCCAAGCTGCTGGCGGCCATTCGTCAACGGCACGGCAGCATCGAGCTCGACCTGATCGACGAACAGGGACGACCGCTGCCCACCGAAGTGCACGTTTCCCCCACGGCTGCGCCGGCCACCGGGGCCCTGCTCCTGGTACGTGATCTGGAGGCGGTCCGTCGCCTGGAGCGCTCGCTCCGCCACCGGGAGCAGACTCTCAGCGCCTTCATGCGCAGCGCAGTCGACTTTGCCGTCTATCGGATCGTGCTCGATCCGGCAGCCGGCCCCCGCGTCGAGTTCGCCAGCCCATCGCTGTGGGAGATCGCAGGCTTCTTGCCGCGGGGCCCCTACGACGACTGGTTTCGCAACATCGATCCATCGCAACGCCCGCAAGTCGAGGCTGCCGCCGAAGTGGCCAATAAGGATGGGGTCACCTTCGATGAAACCATGCGGGTGTGGGTGCCCGAGAAGAAGGCTTGGCGATGGATCCACGCCATCTCCAATCCGGAGCGCAACGCCGAGGGGCGTGTCACCCACTACAACGGGCTCATCGTCGATGTCACCGCTGCGAGAGAGGCTAATGAGGCACTGAATGCTCAGCGCGACTTCGCCACCGCGGTGATGGACACGGTGAGCACGCTGGTCATGGTCATCACGCCGGACGGGCGCATCGAGCGCCTGAACCGCGCTTGCGAGGTGCTGACCGGGTATGTTTCGGAGCAGGTGCGGGGGCAGGATGTTTGGGCTCGAGTCTTTGAAGGTGTCCCGGACAACGACAACCGGCAGGCCTTCCTGAGCCGAGTATCGAGCTCACCGGGCGCGGTCGGGATGGAGTCGGGATGCTGCACCTGCCAGGGGGGCCACAGCCGCCTCATCGACTGGAACTGGACCGCATTGCGCGACCCTCAGGGCGTGGTCACGCACCTGATCGCCAGCGGCGTTGACGTCACCGATCGGCGTCGCACCGACGAGTCGCTGCGGCAGCTATCCCAGGCCGTGGAGCAAAGCGGCAGCGGCATTCTGGTGCTCGACCGACGCGGCATCGTCGAGTACGCCAACCCGCGCTATCTCGAGATCAGCGGCTGCAATGCGGACGAAGTAATCGGCGACATCACCGACCTGCTGGGGAGCTGCGACACTCTCAGTCGGAGCCTATCCGAGCGCTGGGACAAGCTACTGAGCGGAACCGGGTGGCGAGGCGAAATCGAGGCGCGGCGCAAGAACGGCGAGACCTATTCAGGTTACGCCTCGATTTCGCCCATCGAAAGTCCGAACCGCGAGGTTACCCACTTTGTGGTAGTGGTCGACGACTTGACTCGGCTCAGAGACACCCAGCGGCAGATGGAGCTGCTCGCCTGCTACGATCCGCTGACGGAGCTCCCGAACCGTCGCATGTTCCGCGAGCGACTGCAGCGGGCGATCGCCATCGCCCGGCGCAAAGACAGCTCGGTGCTGTTGTACTTTCTGGATCTGGACAACTTCAAGCGCATCAACGACACCCTGGGCCACGAGGTCGGCGACCTGCTGCTGAAGACCGTGGCGCGTCGGCTGCGCTCCATCATGCGCCGCGGAGACACGGTGGCCCGGCTGGGCGGAGACGAGTTCACCGTGCTGGTGGAAAACGTCCGCGATCCACGTGCCCCTGATGCCATCGCCAAAAAGCTGCTAGACACCCTAGCACGGCCGGTGGAGGTGGATGATCACCTGATCCGTGTAACCGCCAGCATCGGCGTGACCGTGGCCCCCCTGGATGGCGACACTGTCACCGAGCTCATGCGCAATGCCGACCTCGCCATGTATCGGGCCAAAGCCCTCGGACGCTCGCGCTACCACTACTTCGAAGCGCAGATGAACGAGGCCATGGCCCGGCATCTGCGACTGGAAAGCGAACTGCGTCGGGCACTGGAGCGCGATGAGCTGTCGTTGCATTTTCAACCCATCGTCCGTTTGGACAACGGAGAAATCGTCGCACTGGAGGCGCTGGCGCGCTGGCAGCATCCCACCCGGGGGATGGTGCCGCCCGCCCAATTCATCCCGGTCGCCGAGGAGAGTGGCCTGATCGTCCCCCTTGGGCGCTCGGTGCTGAAACAGGCCTGCCGCACCTGCAGCGAGCTGCAGCAGCGCCATCAGCGGCCGCTGCGGGTAGCCGTCAACCTATCCCCCCGTCAACTCCGGGAGGCCGGATTCATCGATCACGTCCGCGGGGCTCTGGCCGACGCCGAGCTCGATGCCGCTTCCCTGACGCTGGAGATCACGGAAGGGCTGCTGATGGAGGATACAGAGGAGATGGACGGCATCCTGGACTCCCTTCGTGAGCTGGGCGTGTCGCTCTCCATCGACGACTTCGGCACCGGATACTCGTCACTGCGCTATCTCAAGCAATTGCCGGTGGACAGCGTGAAGGTGGATCGGTCCTTCATCCGAGAGCTGCCTTCGGACGCCGCCGCAGCCGCCATCACCGCCGCGGTCATCGCCATGGCCCACAAGCTGGGGCTGGTCGTCATCGCCGAGGGCGTGGAAGAACCCCACCAGCTCGAGTTCCTGCGAGCCAACGACTGTGATCAGGTTCAAGGCTATCTGCTCGGTCGGCCGATGGCCGCCTGCGAGCTCGACCGGCTGCTGGCCACCGACAGCTCGATCAAACTGCGGCAATGACGGCGGCGGCGCGCTATATACCCGCCATGCGATCCTTCCGGTCGCCTAGGTCAGGTCGAGAATGTAATATCTTTCACTGGGTTCCCGCATTCGCGGGAACGACGGGATCTGGAAGTCATAACCGTGGTGATCGCGCGGGTAAATGGGTTCTACTCAGCCTTGGCCAAGCCAAGGTAGGCTCACCCTCAGCGGCCACTTCGCTGCAGCACGGTCACCAGCTCCGCCGGCCTCGCCAGCGCCACCCGGGCACCCAGCGCCGCCACCTCCGCCAGGAATCGCTTCCGCTCATCGGGGGCCTTGGGTCAGAGTGCGGCGGCGACGCCCATTCCCGCCGCGCGGGCCGCGCCGGCGTCGCCAATGCCGTCGCCCACGTAGATGGCCTCTCCTCGCCCCGCTTCCAGTCGCTCCAGAGCCATTTCTAGCCCGGCTGGATCCGGCTTGGGAGCAGCCACTGCCTCGTCCGTTACCGCCACATCGAAGGGGCCCAGTTTGGACACTTGACGAGTCACCTCCCAGGCCGCTTGGCTTTTGCCGGTGACAATGCCGAGTCGATGACCATCGCGGCGTAGCGCGTCGAGCATGGCACTCACACCGGGATAAACCCCACCGAAGTGGCTGCCATGCAGCTCCGCATAGTGCTCGATGAAGCGCCGATGCCCTTCCGCCAACTCTGCCTCCCCCAACGCACGCCGCAGCAACCGCAGCTCTGAGACCGGCTTCAAGGCCACCAGCTCGTCGAAGCTCGGGCGTCTGTCAACGACCGAAGCTAGTGCCCGCGATATAGGCCTCGATGTAGAGATCCCAGGTGTCCACCAGGGTCCCATCGAGATCAAAGAGGATGTCCGTGTGCGCGATGTTACCGGCTTGTCGTGCTCGACACTGCTTAAACCTCGTGGCTTCAGTTGTAACGAGTAGCCCCAATTTTCGGGGCAGGGAATTGACTTCCCATCAACCGCTGCACTGCGTACGAGCCGAAGCGGCGCCCCGCGTCCAAGTACACTGCTGCCAGTGCCAACGCTAGGCGCCTGCGAGAACGAAAGCCCACGATCCGCCGCGCCGTAAACAGCGCAACCCGGCTGGCATCGTGGGGCAGTCGCAGGAACCAAAAGTTGACGGCCATGCTCAACCCCGAGCCGCTGAACACCTGATGCCAAGCACCAAGTGGCACATATAGCAGGTCGCCGGGATGAGTGACGCACTGCCACCCTCGCAGGGCCCGCCGCACCGTCGGCTCGAACCGCCCAGGCTCGGCGGCATGGAATCCCCGAGCGATGGATTGACGGACGCCGTGACGGCCGGCTGTCAACTTGACCACCTCCGAAGATGGGAATATCAGCCACCGCTTGCTTCCAGTTATGAGTGCGTTCAAGTTTTCAAATTCGTCGAAGTGCAAGGCACTCCCATGGCCGCCAGGACCGAGCCACAGGTTGGTCTGTAGCGTCTGCTCGGCGCGCCAAAAGCGCGGAGTTTTCAGGTCATCTGAGAGAGCCGTCAACAAGGCGGGGTAGGCGGCACGCTCGAAGGCTCGTAGTACGCCCGTCGGGCGCCGGATTTTGCCCTGAGTCAGATAGAGCTCTTCTGGAATCGGGGCACTTATCCCGTCGATGAAATCGCAGAAGTCAACGCTGCGATAAGACTCTCGGTAACCGACGTTGCTTATATTGCAGCGTCCGAGATCCCTGACATAGATGGGTGCCCGCCCAACAACACGCTTCAAGTACTGCAGGTCAGGCCAGCGCCGCAGCGCCGGCCAGTCATCGGTCTCGCCCTCGATGAGGACCGGCACTCTCTGGTCCCGATACTTGCGGTGAAAGGTGTGGACCTCGATATTCCGCACTCTTTCCACCGGCTGCAACGGCGGGTCGAAGAGCGGGGCGAAGTCCGTCTCGAAATCGTTCAGTTCCGCGGCCACCGGAAATACCCATCAGAGCATCGGCGCTGGATTCGCTCCGTGGCGAATATTTACACAGTTCCACCTGCCGGCAAATGCGCACTCCACGCAATGACACCCGGAGGTGTCTTGGCCGCTTCTCGCCAAGACTTCCGGTCGAAGCTTGCGGATGGAAACCCGATGAGGCCGGAGGATCAGTCGCCGAAATGCTCACTGAGGGCTTTGGCCACCGCGGCTGGCTGCTCGGCGTGCAACCAGTGCCCGGCCCCCTCCACGGCCGTAATGACCGCCGCCGGAAACATCTGCTTGATCGTCCGGTGATGCTCGGCGCGCAAGTAGTCGGAAGCCCCGCCATGCAGAAACAGTGTCGATCCGCTGTACTGGCGCTGCTCGAGGTCGGCCGGGAAACCCACGATCTCGTCCATTTGATGGGAAAGCGCCTCGAGGTTGATGCGCCAGGTCAGGCGACCCTCGTCAGTGGCCAGGTTCTTCAACAGGAATTGTCGGATGGGCGCTTCGGGAACCGCGTCCGCGAGCGCGGCGTCGACGTCGCCCCGCCGCCCCATGGTGCCCAGATCGAGGGCTCGCATGGCCTCGATGTAGTGGAGGTGACCCTGACCATGGGCATAGGTCACCGGGGCGATGTCCATGACCGCCAGCGCTCTGACCTGTTCTGGGTGTAATAACCCGAGCGCCATGGCGGCCTTGCCCCCCATGCTGTGGCCTGCCACCAGAGCACCATCGGGCGCGTGCTCGCCCACAAAGCGGTGCAGATCCGCCGCCAGGGCAGGATAGGTAGCGTCCGAATGCCAGGGAGAGGCACCGTGGTTACGCAGATCCGGGGTCAGCACGCGCCAGCGCTCGGCGAGCCGCTGAGCGATGGTTTGCCAGTTTCGCGCGGAGCCGAACAAGCCGTGCAGAATGACCAACGGCTCGCCCTCGCCGAAGCTGCTGAACTCAAGCTCCACTGCATCCGACATGGGCTCAGGCCTCCTTCCCGTCGTCAATGTAGGCCAGCGCGCGGTCGATCCGCGCCAGGCTGCGGTCACGACCAACCAGCTCCAACGTGACGTCTATGGCCGGGGAGATCGGTCCCCCGGCCAGCGCCACCCGCAGCGGCTGGGCGACTTTGCCGAAGCCGACACCCAGCGCTTCGGCGACGGCCTTGACGGCCTCTTGCAGACCGCCGGCTTCCCACTCGGCCAGCGCTCCAAGCTGCTCTCGCAGCGTTTGTAACGGCAGCCGGCTATCCGCCGTCAGATGCTTGGAGGCCGCCTTGTCATCGTAGGTGTCGAACTCACGGTAGAAGTAGATGCTGCGATCGATGAGCTCCGCCAGGGTGCGGGAACGTTCCCGCTGGGCCTTGACCAGCTCAACCGGGTCGGGACCCGAGGTGGGATCGATCTCGGCGCGCGCAAAGTGCGGGCTCAGATGGCGAGCGACGTGGGTCGGCTCGCTACTCATGATGTACTGGTGATTGAGCCACAGCAGCTTATCCGGATTGAAGGTGGAGGCCCCCTTGTTCACGTCCTCGATGTCGAACAGCTCGATGAGCTCATCGGGGGTGAAGATCTCCCGATCACCGTAGGACCATCCTAGCCGCACCAGATAATTCAGCAGCGCCTCCGGAAGGAAGCCCTGATCCCGGTACTCCATCACACTCATGGCGCCATGGCGCTTCGACAGCCGTTTGCCGTCGGCGCCCAGGATCATCGGCACGTGGCCATAGCGCGGCGGCTCGGCCCCGAGCGCGCGCAGGATATTGATCTGGCGAGGCGTATTGTTGATGTGATCGTCGCCCCGCACGACGTGGGTGATCCCCATGTCCAGATCATCTACCACCACCGTGAAGTTGTAGGTCGGGGTGCCGTCCGAGCGGGCAATGATGAGATCGTCGAGCTCTCCATTGGAGATTCCGATGGGTCCCCGCACCAGGTCTTCGAATACCACCACACCTTGCTGGGGATTCTTGAACCGGACAACCGGCTCGACCCCTGGCCTGGGCGGGCCGTCGTAGTCGCGATGACGGCCGTCATAACGCGGTTTGATGCCGGCGGTCATCTGCTCGGCCCGCATCTGTTCCAGCTCCTCTCGGGTACAGTAGCAACGGTATGCGAGCCCCTTGGTCAACAGCTCCTCGGTCACCTCGCGATAACGCTCGAAACGGTTGGTCTGGAAGAACGGCCCCTCGTCGTAATCTAGGCCCAGCCAGGTCATTCCTTCCAGGATCGCATTGACGGACTCGGCGGTGGAGCGCTCCAGATCGGTGTCTTCGATGCGCAGGACGAACTGGCCTCCGTGGCGACGGGCGTGGAGCCAGGAGAACAGGGCAGTCCGGGCCCCGCCGATGTGCAGAAATCCGGTCGGGCTGGGTGCGAATCGAGTGCGGACCACGCTCATGGCAGCTTCGATGACTTGCGAGGGTCGGCGATTGTAGCAAACGCGATTGTGCTGCCGCCGGAACTTGGCCACCTACTCGCGCTCCAATGTTGCAGTGCACAAAGCATCAGTTTAACCTTAGAGCGTCAACATAGCCCTCGTATGGGTCGAGAAAAGGTCAGCATGATTGGACGTCACACCTACAATCCGGAATACCGCGAGACTGCCGAGACCAAGGACGGCAGGCAGGTGTTGTTGCGCATGGTACGGCCCGAAGACAGGGAGCGACTGAGCCGCGGCTTCGAGCGGCTATCGCCACAATCCCGCTACCGCCGTTTCTTTACGAGCAAGAGCGCTCTCAGCGAAGACGAGCTGCGCTTTTTCACTGAGACCGACGGTTATGATCATTTCGCCCTGGGCGCGTTGCTGTTGAACGCGGACGGTAGTGAGGGCGAGGGCATCGGCATTGCGCGCTTTATTCGAGTAAACGATGGGGCGGGCGTGGCCGAGGTGGCGATCACGGTCATCGACGAGATGCAGGGCCTCGGCGTGGGGCGGATTTTGCTGGAGCGCCTGATCGAGGCAGCGTCCGAGCGCGACGTCTCGAGGCTGCGCTTCCACCTGCTCGCGGAAAATGACCAGGTACGGGCCCTGATCCGCCGGGTCTGCGACCGAGTCACCTATCAGGACGACGAGGGGATGCTGACTGCCGAGATCGCGCTTCCGCCCATCAGCGCGGCCATGCCCGGATACTCCCTGGAGCCACTGGACCGCTTGTTCGAGATCCTGCGGTTGGTTGCCAGCGGCAGCCTCGAGCCCCAGCTCATGGTCACCCGCGAGATCTTCGACAGCACTGCACGGCTGCTATCCGCCACCGGTTTTGGCGGCATTGCCGAAAACAGCACGCACCCAAACGCTTCCGAGATTGTCAAGCCAAAGGAACGGAGCGAGCACTAGCTGCTCCTCCGACTTTGGCCGGCTTCACTCGGCGGTGCCTCCCAAGCCTTTGGCCGCCACCTCATAGGCATCTCGGCTCAGCTCGGGGGTGCGCAGGATGCGTTGCAGCTCCGCCCGCATCAGCGCTTGCCGATCGGAGTCGTAGCGTCGCCAGCGGGTCAGCGGCTGCAGCATGCGCGCGGCCACCTGGGGATTCAGGGGGTCGAGTGCCAGCACCTGCTCCGCTAAGAAGTCGTACCCCGAGCCATCGGCGGCGTGAAAGCGCACGATGTTCTGGGCGCAGAAGGCCCCGATCAGAGCCCGAACCTTGTTGGGATTGCGCAGACTGAAGGCCGGATGCTGCATGAGCGCCCGCACCCGCGACAGGGTGTCGGTGCGTGAAGATATGGCCTGAATGCTGAACCACTTGTCGAGCACCAGCGGGTCCTGTTGCCAGCGTCGGTAGAAGGCCTCCAGAGCCTCCTCACGGCCCGGGACGTCCCCATCCGCCAGTAGCATTAGGGCTGCCAGCACGTCGGTCATGTTGTCCGCGGTCTCGAATTGAGACCGGCATAGCGCCTGACTCGCCGGATCGCCGCTTGCCATCAGGTAGGC
>CAZLYT010000592.1:0-4301 GCA_964563515.1 uncultured Candidatus Competibacteraceae bacterium
CTCGGATGTGGCCAAGCAGCGGTTGGAGAACTTCACCCGCCGCGACCACATTCTGCTGAAGAGTGCGCTGGCGCTGTGCTACGAGACCACCGCCGACCAGCTTCGTTTCGTGCTCGGCCGCTTGCGCGAGCTGTTCCATGCGCACCCCATGGTGATGAAGGACGAAGCGCGAGCTCGCTTTGTCGGATTCGGGGCCTGCTCGCTGGACCTGGAAATCTTCGTCTACATTCGCACCAACCACTCCCCGACCTTCCTCGCCATCCGCGAGGACATCCTCCTGCGCATCTTCGACATGGTCGAAGCGGACGGCACCGGCTTCGCCTTCCCCTCCCAGACAACCTATCTTGCTCGTGATGGTGGCCTTGATAGCGAGCGTGCAAAGGCGGCCGAGGCGGCAGTCGCGGAATGGAGGGCGGTCGGCGATCTGCCCTTCCCGGAGCTCGCGGGCAGTCGTCGCAGCGAGATCAAGAACAACCTGGACTATCCGCCTGCAGGTTCGGCTGCCGGTGTGCCCTCGCGCTTATGGTCTCTAACGCATAGTCGGTCTGACCGAGAAAACCACCGAGACACTGTATCTGCTGGGGGACCAGGTGGATCGTCGGGATCTCCGATTGTGTTGGTAGCTATCGAAGTGGCGGACTCGGCCTTGACCGCATCTGTGGGTCTAACTCGAAGAGTGGAACGGCCCGATGATTTCCGGCATCGGCTGGGTGTCGGAGCTGATCGGTATTGCAGGCGGCTTTACTGGGGTTTGCTGCGATGGCATACGACGAAGGACTGGCACAGCGAATTCGAGAGACGCTCGGCGGCCGCTCCGATCTGGTCGAGAAACGGATGTTCGGGGGGCTGGCCTTCACGGTCTCTGGCCACATGTGTTGCGGAGTACTCGGCGAGACACTGATGGCTCGGGTCGGTCCGGATCAGCACGCGACGGCGCTCAAGGAACCCCACGCCAGAGAAATGGATTTCACCGGCAGGGCGATGAAGGGATTTGTCTACGTGGATCCGGAAGGCATCGAGTCCGACTGCGATCTGCGGGTGTGGCTAGAGCGCTGTGCAGGCTTCGTAGCCAGCCTGCCGCCGAAATAGGGTCCCCACTTCAGGGCCCATGGGCTCCGAGGGTGGGTTAGCGCAGCGTAGCCCACCGTCAAGGGCCGGGAGACGGTGCATTACGCGTTCGCTAATGCACCCTCGAGAATCGATACCATTCGAGAGTGCGGAAGCCCCGCAGGAGCGTTCCGCCGCATTTCTGCGCGGATCCGTGCAGCCCTTCATCCCAACTTCATTACAGCCTGGCAGGCCGCCGGAACCCCCTGCGGATCCATTCGTTTACTGGCTGGACATGGACCTTCAGGGCAGCGAACCAAAGAAGCGGGCTATTTCGAGCTCGGTCGACTCGGGCCAATTGTGAGGGTAGTAGCGGCCATCAGCTTTGTAGTCTTGGCGATGCGGGCACCAGACGACGGGATTGGGTTCGGTGGCGTCACCATAGCGACGGCAGTGCAGTTGGCGACCCGCCGCGGGCTGTGGCGCGGTCTCCTCGAGTCCGTTGGCCAGCAGGAAAACGTCCCGCACCTCTCGACCCAGCTCCACCGCAACCAGACGATCCTTCGGGTTGTGAACCACCAAGGCCGCGACCGGGTCGGTGCAGCCGCGGGTCCAGATGCCGCCGCCGACGCTGGCTACGGCGCGGACGCGCTCGGCACGGGCGCAGGCGAGGGTGTTGGCGAAGGAGGCGCCAAGGGAATGTCCGACCAGGAATACCCGACCGAGATCGACGCAGTAACGCCCGCCAATCTCCGTGAGGAGCGCGTCAAACAACGCCAAGTCCGGTGGGCCGCTGAGGCCGTCGCGCGGTACGGTCCAGCTAAAGGTGCCGTCGGCCTGACGCAGAGCGCTGGGGTAGGCCACCACCGCCGTCCGCTCCAGGGTGCGACGCAGCCCATAGTAGGCGCGAACCTGGGCATTGCTGTTGGTGCGGCCGTGAAACGCCATCACCAGCGGACGGGGTGTGTTTCGCTCGCCGCCTTCCGGCAGCACGAGAATGAGCTCGCGGATGTGACCATCGACGCGTATGGCCTCGATCGGTGGCTCAGCCGCTGCGCCACACCCGGCCGATTTCCTCAGCGGCAACTCGGCGCCGGCAGCCTCGGCCTGGCGCATCATTGCCGGCGCCATGGCCGCCATCAGCAGCATCACGATCAAGGCTCGCACCGTCGCTCCACCGTGCCGGCAACACCCAGTTGGACCCAAGCAAGAATGTTTCAGCCGCTGATCGGTTCCCATGTCCACTGAGCTGTGGTTTGTCGCCATCGGCGCCCTGCTGATCTTCACGGTGGTCGCGCGTTCCGTCGCCGAGCGCCTGTCGGTCTCCGGCGCCATGTTGTATCTGGCGATGGGCATGGCCCTTGGGCCCGCCGGCGCCGGGGTGATCAACCCCGATCTTATCGAGGGGGCGTGGATGGTCGAGCGGCTGACGGAGATCGCTGTCATCCTGTCGCTGTTCACCGCTGGCCTCAAGCTCAGCCTGCCGTTGACCGACCACCGGTGGCGAGTCCCACTCCGGCTCGCCTTCGGCTCCATGACGCTCACGGTGGCACTGATCGCGATCGCCGGCTACCTGCTGCTCGACCTGGATCCGGGGGCGGCAATCTTGCTGGGCGCCATACTTGCGCCCACCGATCCGGTGCTGGCATCCGCGGTACAGGTCACGCACCACGAGGACCGCGACCGTCTGCGCTTCGGGCTGACCGGGGAGGCGGGGCTGAATGACGGCACCGCATTTCCTTTCGTGATGTTGGGGCTTGGCCTGCTCGGACTGCACGAGATCGGCGAGCTTGGCTGGCGCTGGCTGGTGCTGGACGTGTTGTGGGCAACGCTGGCGGGATTCGGCATCGGCGCGCTGCTGGGCTCTCTCATCGGGCGCCTGGTGATCTACCTTCGCATCCGCCACCGGGAGGCGGTGGGGCTGGATGAGTTCTTGGCCTTGGGTTTAGTAGCGCTGTCCTACGGCGCGGCGCTGCTGATTCAGGCCTACGGCTTCCTTGCCGTGTTCGCGGCGGGGCTGGCGCTGCGACGGATCGAGCGCAAGTTTGCCGCCGCCCAACCCCCACCGCCCATCTGGAAGGCCGCGATGCACGCGGGTAGCTTCGAAGTCGCCACCGATCCCAAGAGCGCGCCGGCCTACCTCACCGAGACAGTGCTGGAGTTCAACCTCCGCGCCGAGCGCATCGGCGAATTCATCGTCATGCTGCTCGTCGGCGCCGTGCTGCTGCCCCATCTGGCGACCGCAGCGGGATGGGTACTGATCGCACTGATCCTGTTGCTGATCCGCCCCTTGGCGGTGTGGGCGGTGCTGCTGGACGGCCGCCTGGGCGACGCTCCGCCCCGGGGGCTCATCGCCTGGTTCGGCATCCGTGGCCTAGGCTCGGTGTACTACCTGTCTCATGCCATCCAGCAGGGGCTGCCGTTCGAGCTCGCCGAGCCGCTGGCCGCGGTCGTCCTCAGCACCGTGGCCGTTTCGGTGATCGTGCACGGCGTCTCGGTGCCACCGCTGATGCGGCGCTACCACAGCGACTGACTGGGTGCCAATCGATCGGCTGTGGCCAGCGGGGTGTGCCGCCTTGGCGTTTCGGATCCGTTAGCAGCGCCCTCGCGAGCTGGCGGCTCCTGACGCGGGCGGCATCGGAAGTCTCCGGTGAGCCTGGGCTGCATGCCCAAGGACCACAGACCCGAGTGGGTGGGGTGCGGAATCGGGCGGATGTGGCATGGTAGTCCGCGCTCGGACCCCAAACTGACGGACCTAGCAGCAGCTCTGATGCAAAACCGAACTAACCTCCCTCGGAGGTAGTGTCCACCCGGGTGGCGGCCAATGCCTCCCGCAGCTTGGCCTCGCTCTCGTGACTCAGTGAGGTCTTGAGGATGGTGCCTCCGGTACCGCGCACCGCCTCCAGCACCTTGTCGGGCGTGGCCTTGCGCACCAGCACGAACAACGCCGAATGACCGGGCTGCAGGCTTTCTGCGAGCTCCTTCATGAAGCGGTCGTTGATGCCGATATCGGTAAGCGCGCCCGCTGCGGCGCCAGAGGCTGCTCCGACCGCGGCACCGAGCAACGGATTGAGAAACAACAGGCCGATCAGAGAGCCCCAGAAGCCGCCGCCAATGGCGCCGCTGGCGGTGAGGTTGTGGATCTGGTGCAGCTTGACCTTGCCGTCGGGCTTCTTCACCGCCACCACGGCATCTTCCAGGTCGACCAGATACTCCTTCTGCAGCTTCAGTAGTGCAAGCCGCACATCCTGGGC
>CAZLYT010000593.1:0-6986 GCA_964563515.1 uncultured Candidatus Competibacteraceae bacterium
GCTTGCTGCGGCTACCCCACGTGGTCGACGCTCAAAGCGTGCTAAATGTTAGGGATGGGGGCAACCGCAAGTGACGGATTCTAAGCGATAGCCGCTTGTACTTTCGAATATGATAACGGCACGCAAGAGTGTAAACACTTCGAACTCGTCGAAAAGATGACCGGCAGTGATTCAATCGACGTAGCTGAAAATGACTGCAATTGGCCGATACCAGCCCTTCCAGTTCGGAACATCGAACAGAAAAACCAACGCTGGGTCGCCTTCGGCCGCCGGGTCGACAATTAGTGTTCCGGTGGCCGAACAGAGTTTGCTCGTTGATTGCGGCAGGGAGGATCACAGAAGGGTCCACCATCGGTCACATTCTACGGGGCTCTCAGGCTAACCGAGAGCGCGTCGCCCTACGCCCGAAAACATCCTGAGGAACACACCAGTACCGACGCCCCAGACGCCGTTGATCAAGATCGCGGTCAGCCAGAGCAGCGGTCGCAGGCCGCCCCCTACCGGTGCACCCTTGAGCGGCGCCACCACCAGGAGGGCCACCAGGGTGGGCAGGATAGCGCCGAATAGGAACGCAGCTATCCAGTAGCCGCCACCAGCAGGAAAACGCCTGTCCACGAAAGCAAACACGATGCCCCAGACGCCGCCCCAGAAAGCTAGGGACAGCGTCGCAGGGACGCCGAATGGAAAGGTTGGCCCCATGTTGAAAGGAGCGAACGGCGCAATGCCGACCGCCCACAAGAGGGCAAGCGCGATCTGATGGAAAACTAGGGTGGACAGAAGGCCGGCGCCAAAACCAAGGAACAGGCGCATGGAGGATTTGGTCGCCGTGTCTGCGTGATCCATCGCGGGCCTCCAGACGGAACTTGTCGATCACCCACCGTTGTCTGGAAAGTGAGTGTGCTGGGCCGCCACATGGTTCCGGCTGACTCGCCAGTCCCCGTTTGGCGGTTCATGTGTCGCCGTAGGTCCCGCGTCGGTTCCGCTGTCCCTTGAGCAAGGGCGGCGGATCTCGAAGCGGACCCTAACATAGTGGGTGCTCGTCGCTCGTGTGCTGTAGCCGCACCGAGCCCGCCGCACCCCTCCTACGCGGGGATCCGGGCCCAACCCGCGGTCAACGGATTGCGAGCCGACTTGCCCCTCAGTCCCGCAGCAGCTCACGGATTCGCGCCACCGCGGCCGCTGGTGCCGTGAGGGTGCGATCGGCCACGTCCGGGTCCAGCCGCTTCAGCACCGGCGCCATGGAGAACTGACTCAGCAGTATCGCGTCGCAGCTTTTCAGCTCGGCGGCGGCATTCGCCACCAGCTGGTCGTGGCGGGGCCGATCACCCCCCTGTAGAGCTTCCATGGCGCTGGCGACCAGCCGGGTTTCAAGCTCGCACGGGTATCCCTGAGCAGAGGCATAGCGCTCGATGTCGTCGGCGATGAGGCGGGCGGTATCGGGCACGGTGGCGACGATGCCGAGCCGATGGCCGTGGCGGAATGCCACCTGGATCATGGCTTCGTAGGACGCCAGCACCGGAATGTCCATGGTGGCGCGAGCGGTCTCCACCGCCGCCCCGAACAGCGAGCCGGTGAACAAGATGGCGCGGGCGCCACAGCGTTCGCTGTGGCGCAGGAGCGCCCCCACCCGCTCGGCGATCACGTCCGTCATACCGCCGGCAGCGTAGTAGTCCAGGTACAAGGACTGGTCGAACAGACTGACCGTCTGCGCCTGCGGCCAATCCTCAGCGAAGGCGGCCTCCACCGGCGCCATGGAGGCGTGGAGAGCATGGACCAGACCAATGCGGGGGCCCGTCATGATGCGTCCGCTCAGGCCACGGCGGTCGGTACGGCGGCGTCGATGGCTTGCCCCAGCTTGTCGACGATCTCCGCCACGTGGCCCTCGTTGATGAGAAAAGGCGGCGCCAGCAGGATGTGGTTTCCGCGCCGACCGTCGATGGTGCCCCCCATCGGATAGCACATCAGCCCCCGGGCCATGGCCTCGCTCTTGATTCGGGCATGGATTTGCAGTGCGGAGTCCAGGGGCGCCTTGGTGTCCCGGTCGGCGACCAGCTCAATGCCCCGGAACAGTCCGCGGCCGCGGATGTCGCCCACGTTGGGATGGTCGCCCAGGCGCTCTTGCAGCGCCCGCAGCAAGTTCTCGCCCTGGGCCCGCACGTTCTCCAGCAGCCGCTCGTCGCGAATGGTCTCCTGTACCGCCAGAGCCGCGGCGCACGCGGTGGGATGCCCCATATAGGTGTGGCCGTGCTGAAAGAAGCCGCTGCCACTGCGCACCGCCTCAAAGATCGGCTCGGACACCAGCATGGCGCCAATGGGCTGATAGCCGGCGCCCAGTCCCTTGGCGATGGACATCAGATCGGGCACGGCACCGTCCTGCTCGCAGGCATACATGGAGCCGGTGCGCCCCATGCCGCACATGACCTCGTCGAAGATCAACAGCACGCCGTGCTCGTCACAGATCTCCCGCACCCGTTTGAGATAACCCGGAACGGCGGGCACGGCACCGGCGGTGGCGCCCACCACCGGCTCGCAGATAAACGCGATGACGCTCTCCGGGCCCAGGCTGCGGATCATGGCATCGAGTTCGTCGGCAGCCCGACGGCCGTAGTCTTCCAATGATTCCTCCGCGCGCTGTTCGCGGTAGGCGTAGCACGGCGCGATGTGATGAGTCTGCACCAGCAGCGGCTCGAATTGTTGACGGCGCCAGAGATTGCCGCCTGAGGCCAGGGCGCCGAGGGTGTTGCCGTGGTAGCTCTGCCGCCTGGCGATGACGTGGCGCCGCTCGAGCTGCCCAATCTCGACGAAGTACTGACGGGCCAGCTTGAGGCAGGCCTCCACCGCTTCTGACCCGCCGCTGACGAAATAGACCCGATCGAGCTTGCCTGGGGCCTGCTCGATCAGCAGGTCCGCAAGACGCTCCGCGGGCTCGCTGGTGAAGAAGCTGGTATGGGCGTAGGCGACCTTGTCGACCTGGTCCTTGATGGCCTGGATTACCCGGGGGTGGTTGTGCCCTAGGCAGGACACGGCGGCTCCCCCAGAGGCATCGAGATAACGCCGGCCCTTGCTATCGATGACGTAGGGCCCGTCACCGCGGGCGGCGGTGGGCAGCTGGCTGCGAGTATGGCGGTGGAAAACGTGATTCATTCGTCTACAACCTGCTCGCTCAGCAGGTCCTCCCCTTGGGTCCTACCGGGAAAAGGTAGCGGACCAAGTCGACACTCGCCAAAGGCCTCGCGTGACGGTCACCGGTGGAGCCGCGCGCTATTGCTGCCTGCCGGACCATTGGTCAACCAGCCGCAGCATGACGGCGTTGACGCAATGTGTTGTAGTTGCACCCGATTACACGAGCAGGACGTGAGCATGGATTCCCATCGCCAAGGCGACTCGGAGGACGTCCGGGTTCCGGTATGGCGTGCGGCTAGCCGCCCCGACTGGGGTTCCAAAGATCTGATTGCGGAGCAGGTCAAGCTGCTGGCCCAGAATGCGCCCCTTGCCTATGGGGTCGCGTTGTTGAACGGCTTGGTGCTCGCCTTCGTGCAACGGGAAGAGATTGCCGCGAACGCCATCATCGGCTGGCTGTTCGCGCTGCTCCTGGTGACCGCTGCGCGCAGTCTGCTGCTTTACCGCTACCTGCGTTCCGGCTCGGCGCCTAGCAGCTCCTGGTTCTGGTTGCGCGTGCATCAAGCGGGCGCAGCCGTCTCGGGCCTGGTCTGGGGGGCATCCGCGTTCCTGCTGTTCCCAGCCGACTCCAGCGCCCATCAGCTCTTCGTGGCTTTCATGCTGGCGGGGATGAGCGCCGGTGGTGTGGGAGTGTTGGCGGTTCGGCTGGAGGTGGCCATGGCCTTCCTGCTACCGACCCTGTTGCCGCTGGCTGCCCAATTCATCCGCCAGCAGGGTGAGCTCCCCACGGTCATGGCGGCCATGACCATCGTTTTCCTGCTGGGCATGACATTCGTGGCGCTCAATCTGCACCGGGCCACCACCCGGTCGTTGCGGCTGCACCTGGACAAGGAGTCGTTGTTGCGTAGGATCGAAGCGGAAAAGGCCGAGACCGACCAGGTGAATGCGCGGCTGCGAAGTGAAGTCGAAGAACGGCGCCGGGCCGAGGAAGCGCTGCGTGAAGCCCGGGACAACCTCGAGTTGCGGGTGCAGGAGCGCACCGCCGCGCTGGAGCGAGAGATCGTCGAGCGCAAGGCTTACGCGGCCCGGCTCAAACATCTGGCCCACTTCGACAGCCTAACGGGTCTCGCCAGCCGCGTGGTCTTGAACGACCGCCTGCACCACGCCATCGTGCGGGCACGGCGGCAGGTGGGACAGCTTGCCGTGCTGTTCGTCGACCTGGACCGCTTCAAGATGATCAACGACAGCCTGGGTCATTCGGCGGGCGACATCCTGCTCAAGTTCGTTGCCGAGCGTCTGCGCGAATGCGTGCGCGAGGGAGACACCGTGGCCCGGCTCGGCGGCGACGAGTTTGTGATAGTGATCGAGGATCTGGGCAGCGCCGATGACGCCCTGGTGGTCGCCCGAAAGATCCTGCAGGCGCTGCAACGACCGTTCCGCATCGAGGACCAGGAGTTCGTGGTGACCGGTACCGTGGGTGTGAGCTTGTATCCTGGCAACGGTGAAGACGCCGAGACCTTGATGAAGAACGCCAATACCGCGCTGCACCGGGCCAAGGAGCTGGGCCGCAATGACTTGCGCTTCTATGCGGTGGACATGAACTACCGGGCCGGTGAGCGATTGGCCCTGGAAAACGGGCTGCGGCATGCGCTCACCAACGGCGAGCTGCTGCTGTGGTATCAGCCATTGGTAAGGCTCAGCGACGGGATGGTGGTGGGCTTCGAAGCGTTGCTGCGCTGGCATTCCCCACGGCTGGGACTGGTGTCTCCCGCGGCGTTTATCCCGCTCGCCGAGGAAAGTGGGCTGATCGTGACCATCGGTGCCTGGGTGCTGGCCTCGGCCTGCGCCGAGGCGCGCCGCTGGGAGGTGCCCGGAGAGTTCTCGCCGCGGGTGGCGGTCAACCTATCGACCCGCCAGTTCATGGAGACGGGACTCACCGACCTGGTGGCGCGCACCCTGAAGGAGAGCGGTCTGGAGGCCGGCCGCCTGGAGCTCGAGATCACCGAAAGCCAGCTGATGAAAGACGTGCACGGTGCCATCGAAACGCTGGAGGGACTCAAGGATCTCGGGGTCAAGATCGCGGTGGACGACTTCGGCACCGGCTACTCCTCCTTGAACTACCTGAAGCGGTTTCCCATCGATCGGCTCAAGATCGACCAGTCTTTCGTCCAAGACGTGGTCAACGATCCCGACGATGCAGCGATCACCCGCGCCATCGTCACGCTCGCGCACAGCCTAAACCTGGAGGTCGTGGCCGAAGGTGTGGAGACCAATGAGCAGATCGCTTTCCTGCGCGAGCGGAAGTGCGACGAGGTGCAGGGTTTCCTGCTGGGGCGGCCCCTGCCCCCGAAGCGGCTGGGCCCATTGTTGCGCGCACAGCGGGTGACCATGTTGGCGGAGGCCGAAGGTTGAGATTCGCACGGCATCGCTCATCTCGCCAACGCCCCGGCACCCTGACTTGTCCCAGCGCCCTGATTCGCCCCGTCCGATCGGGAGCCATCAACCCAAGCCGATGAAGGTCTACATCGTTCCAGTCACACCATTTGCTCAGAACTGCTCCATTCTGGTGTGCGAGCACAGCCGCAAGTGTGCCGTGGTCGATCCTGGCGGTGATCTGGATCAGGTGCTGGCGCGGGTGCGGGCCACGGGCGCCGAGCTCGAGAAGATTCTGGTGACCCACGGCCACATCGACCACGCGGGTGCCGTGGCGGAGCTAGCGGAGCGCCTCGGGCTGCCGGTTGAAGGGCCCCATCCGGACGACCGCTTTTGGATCGATGCGATGGACGAGCAGAGTCGCATGTTCGGCTTACCCGCTGCACGGCCCTTCGAGCCCGATCGTTGGCTGGCCGAGGGAGACCGGGTCCGCGTGGGCGACACTGAGCTCCAGGTGCTACATTGCCCCGGCCATACCCCGGGCCATGTGGTGTTCTCGGAGCCGATCTCGCGCCTGGCGATCGTAGGGGACGTGCTTTTCAAAGGATCGGTGGGTCGCACCGACTTCCCCCGCGGCAACTACGACGACCTGGTGCAGTCGATCCGGCGCAAGCTATTCCCGCTGGGTGACGATGTGGTCTTCATCCCCGGTCACGGACCTACCTCCACTTTCGGTCTCGAGCGCCGCAGCAATCCCTTCGTGGGTGATCAGGTGAGTGCTGACTGAGCTCCAGTCAGCACCGCGTGAGCCTGCCGCTCACCCCATCCCAACGCCAGGTGGGGCCTTGCGGTTGGACCTTCACGCCACCAATCCAGCGCTCCCGGGGGCCTTGTTCCAGCCAATCCGCGGCGCCGGTCAGCACTGCGGTTCCGCTGTCGGTGAGCATCAAGTGCCGACTTGGCCAAGGCAGATCCTTGTCAGCGTCCGGGAATCGGATCGCCGGGTGCTCGGCGCCGGCAAGACCAGCCAACACCGCCCAGTACATCAAATCGCCCAGGAATGGCAGCGGCTCGGCGTGGTCATGCAGCGCCCGAAACAGGGCAGCGCCGGTTTGTGGAGCTGGCACCAGCAGCTGCAGTGTCAGCCGCTCGGTCAGGGAAAGTCCATCGCCGGCGCCGGGAAGCTCCGCCAGGTGGCGTCGCAGCGCGTCGGCCATGAGCGGCAGCTCGGGAGTATTACTTGCCGCAATGACTGCAAGGTCTCGGGGATCTGGCTCGCGTAGAGCAGTCCAGACCCGAACGCCCAGGTGGAGTAGGTCGCCTTTCACCGCCCGGCGCGCGGACCATAGGCTCCGGAGTTGGTCCGGCTTCAGCTGCCCCAGCCCGACAAAGCGCTCGATACCGGGGAATCGGTCTATACAGATCAGCTCCAGGGCATCCGGGCAACCGGTGACCGCGAGCCAGGCCAGAACGCGCGCCAGGATGAGCTGGTC